>NZ_MUKA01000252.1 GCF_002150735.1 Streptomyces africanus | reverse complement strand
CCAGTAGACGATGGTGCCGAAGTGCATGTGCTGAAGGACCGTGTCCCGCCCCGCGTACTGGTCCAGCTCCCGCAGCCGGGACGCCAGCACGGCCAGCACGGCGTACGTGACGGCCTGGTCGCGGCTCAGCCCGGCGGTCGTGCCCGTCTGCGCGTACAGGCCGCGCCACAGCGACCACACCAGCACCACCTGGACGGCCAGCCGGAGCGCGACGGCGGTCATCCGGGGCGGGGCGTTCAGCTCGCCGAGCGGGGTGACACGGGCGGCGCGCCAGGCGTGCAGCACGGCCATGTCAGACCTCCCCGACGTGCACGTACGCGGCCCGCATCACGTCCTCCAGGTCCGCCTCGTCCAGGGCGATGTCCGTGACCTCGAACCGCTCGATCACGGCCTTCAGCGCCTGCTGGACGGTGGGCGCGTCCGCCCCGTCGGGGCCGAAGACGACCTGCGCGCCGCCGTGCCGCAGCAGCGTGATGCCGGGCGGCGGGACCACCTCGGCGTGCGGGTCGGCGAGCGTGGCGCGCACCTGCCAGGTCGAGCCGAACTTCCGGCGGATCTCGTCGAGGGTGCCGTCCAGGACCAGCCGGCCGTGGTTGACCAGCACCACCCGCTCGGCGAGGCGCTCGACCTCCGTCATGTCGTGCGTGGTCAGCAGTACCGTACGGCCGCGCTGCTCGACCTGGTGGCGCAGGAACTCCCGCACCTGCTCCTTGACCACCACGTCCATGCCGATCGTCGGCTCGTCGAGGAAGACCACCGGCGGGTCGTGCAGCAGGGCGGCGGCCAGATCGCTGCGCACCCGCTGGCCGAGGGAGAGATGGCGGACCCGGGTGTCCCAGAAGGACGACAGGTCCAGGATCTCGTCGAACTCCTTCAGCCGGGCGGCGTGTTCGGCCTTCGGCACCTCGTAGATGTCCCGCAGGATCGCGAACGACTCGCGCACCGGCAGGTCCCACCACAGCTGGGTGCGCTGCCCGAACACCGCGCCGATGTTACGGGCGTTGCGCTCCCGCTCCTGGTAGGGCACCACGCCCGCGACCCGGGCCTCGCCGGAGGTCGGCGTGAGAATGCCGGTCAGGATCTTGATGGTGGTGGACTTGCCGGCGCCGTTCGGGCCGAGCAGGGCGAGGAGTTCGCCCGGGGCCACGTCGAAGCTGATGTCGGCGACGGCGTGCTTGGCCACGCGCTCCGGGTTGACCAGGGATCTGACGGCGCCCAGGAAACCGGGGCGGCGGACGGTGGTGTGGAAGGTCCGGGTCAGCCCGCGGACCTCGATGGCGACATTCAACCGACTCACCGGCTTCCTCGTGGTGAAAACAGTCGCGGCCGGTCGGCTTCGAGGGCCGACCGGCCGCGGATGATGCTCCGACACTGTCGGAATGTCGATCAATGGGTCAATCGATTAATCGAGTTCTTACATCGATTTCTTACCTGGTGGTCGAGAACACGAACGCGAACCGAGCCGGCTCGGCCTTCAGGAAGTACTGCGGCAGCGGGCCCGGGCCGCACGACTGCGAGCCGATGCCGTGCTGCCCGTGGTCGAGGTTCACCCACACCGTGTCGCCGGGTGTGAGGTCGGTGCGGTGCCGGGCCGCGTCCAGCTGCTCGGTGGTCCAGCGCCGCGCGGTGAACCAGAACTCCGGGTCGCCCTCGATCCGCAGACCGCCGAGCTCCACCCAGCGGACATCGGCACGGGCGCCGTTCTCCTGCGGGCGGACGTACGGCGTCTGCAGTCCGTCCACCGTCGACTGCCAGCGGCCCACCATGGACGCCGCCCGGGTGTCCGGGTACGCCTCGCCCGGGCCGCCGCCGAACCACTCCACGGCGTCGGCCTCCGACAGGCCGAACCGGACGCCGAGCCGGGGCAGCGGCACCGTCCAGTCGCCTTCCGGCGTCACGGACACCTCCAGCCGCAGCCGTTCGCCGTCGGACGTCCAGCGGTACACCGTGTCCAGGCCCACCTCTCGGGCGGCGGGCGCCACCCGGGTGCGGACCGTCAGCGCGTCGTCGCCGGCCTCGACCGAGACCAGGCGGTGCCGCATGCGGTGCAGGCCGAGCGTGCGCCACAGCGTCCCGTAGCGGGTGTCGGTCTGCCACTCCGCGCCGTCGTCGTTGTCGGTCGGCGCCCGCCACACGTCCAGCCGCGGTGCGCTCACCGCGACCTCGCCGATCGACAGCAGCGCACCGGTGCGGGCGTCGAACGCGGCCGGGCCGAGGGTGAGCCGGTCCCCGTCGCGCACGGGCCGGTCGATCGCGGGGAAGGACGGCAGCGGCCGTGCCCCCGCGGCGAACTGCCCCCAGGCCACGACATGGCCCTTCGCGGCCCACAGCGTGTCGTCCGCGAGCAGCGCCCGCACGGTCCACTGGCGTTCGCCGCCCCGGCCGTCCACGGGCGGCTCCGGCAGCTTCACCTCGGCGCTCTCGCCCGGCGCGAGCGCCGGCACCGACAGCGAACCCGACTCGACCGTCTCGCCGTCCACCTGGCACGACCACTCGAAGGCAAGCGCGGACAGGTCGGCGAAGTCCTGCTTGTTGGTGATCCGCACGATGCCGTTGGCGCCGTCGCCCTCGATGTGGACCGGCTCGATCACCTTCTTGTACTCGACGAGACCCGGCGACGGCGTCCGGTCCGGG
>NZ_MUKA01000251.1 GCF_002150735.1 Streptomyces africanus | reverse complement strand
CCCCAGCCCCGCCGAGACCGCCGAGACCGCCGAACCCGCCCCGGCGCCCCCGCCCCGCCGCACCTTCGGCCTGGCCGCCGCCACGGCCCTGGTCATGGGCAACATCATCGGCGGCGGCATCTTCGCCCTGCCCGCCACCGTCGCCCCCTACGGCACGATCAGCCTGCTCGCCTTCGTCGTGCTCTCGGCCGGCGCGGTCGCCCTCGCACTGCTCTTCGGCAGGCTGGCGCGGCGCAGCCCGGTCACGGGCGGGCTCTACGTCTACCCGAGGGACGCGTTCGGCGATTTCGCCGGGTTCCTGTCGGCCTGGTCGTACTGGACGATGTGCTGGGTCAGCATCGCCGCCCTGGCCGTCGCCGTCGTCGGCTACGTGGACGTCCTGACGCCCCTGCACGGCAACCACGTCCTCCAGGCCGCCGTCGCCATGGCCGCTCTCTGGCTGCCCGCCGCCGCCAACTTCGCGGGCACCCGCTGGGTCGGCGCGGTGCAGGTCGTCTCCACCGTCCTGAAGTTCGTGCCGCTGCTCCTGCTCGCCACCATCGGCCTGTTCTTCGTCGACGCGGACAACTTCGGCCCGTTCAACGCCTCCGGCCAGAGCGTCTCCGGCGCGCTGGCCGCCTCCGCCGCGCTGCTGCTGTACAGCTTCCTCGGGGTCGAGTCGGCCGCGGTCAGCGCGGGCGAGGTCCGCGACCCCGAGCGCACCGTCGCCCGGGCGAGCGTCCTCGGCACGCTGGCCTCGGCCCTGGTCTACATCCTGGGCACGATCGCCGTGTTCGGCCTCGTCCCGCACGGCCGGCTCGTCGACTCGGGCGCCCCCTTCGCCGACGCGGTCAACGCCCTCACCGGCAACTCCTGGGGCGGCACGGCCATCGCCCTGGTCGCCGTCGTCTCGATCACCGGCTGCCTCAACGGCTGGATCCTCATGGCCGCGCAGATGCCGTACGCCGCCGCGCGCGACGGTCTCTTCCCCGCGCCCTTCGCCCGGGTCGGCAAGGGCGGCGTCCCCGGCTTCGGCGTCTGGGCCTGCGCGATCCTCGGCACGCTTCTCATCGCCCTCAACTACACGGCGGGCCCGGACACCACGTTCCGCGTCCTCGTCCTGATCACCACGTTCACCGGCTGCGTGCCGTACCTGCTGTCGGCGGCGGCCCAGCTGTACTGGCTGGCCCGCGGCACCCGCGAACGCGTCCGCCCCGCCGGTCTGGTCCGCGACCTGATCGTCGCCGTCCTCTCCTTCGGCTTCTCGTTCTGGCTGATCGCGGGCGCCGGATACGCGGCCGTCTACCAGGGGGTGCTGTTCCTGTTCGCCGGGATCCCGGTGTACGTGTGGCTGCGGGGGAGGCGGGAGGCGGTTGCCTAGGGCGTCTTTTTCGGGATCATGCTCAGGTGGCATCCCACTCTGCTTGCGGCCAGCTGAGTCGCCTCTCGTGGGCGATCAAGGCGGCGTGGACGCTGCCTGTTCTCGGCGCCGGTGACGCCGCGACGTCGTCGAGACGGGCCCCAGTGCGCGCGGCGCGGCGGGCGGCGGCTTCGGCCAAGGGCGACGACGGTGCAGCCGGTGCGCACCTGGAGCCCGCCTCGATCAGGGTCATAGTGGGCGTCCTTCCGTCGGAGCCCGGTCATCTCCGGAGCGGAGACGGGGCCGTACCGGGCCCCGTCTCCGCTCGCTGTGGTGGAAGGCGGGTGGCGCTTGTGTCCCGGCCTCGCCGCTGCGGCCGCCGACGGGGTTCGGATCAGGACAACGGAGAGTGCAGGGACGGGGTCGGTCAGGCCGGGTCACGGCCCCACGCGGCCCACCGTTCGGCCTCGGAGAACGGGCCTGCCGCTCGGTCAGGAGCGCGAGTGCCTGTTCGCGGGCTGCGTCGACCTGCGCGTGCTCGGCGTCATCGATGATGCCCAGCCGCCGGGCGTCGACGTACTCGGCCTCGTCCTTCCACCGCCAGCCGGACAGGTCCGCGCCGGTCAGGAGGTCGACGAGCAGATCGAAGGTGTCGAAGCGGCACCGGCTTTCATCGTCCGGGACGCAAAAGTGTCGCGCTGGGGCGGGGCGCGGGCAACGCGGTTGGGCGACAGCGGCGGCCCGCTGGTCGTGGCCGGCGAACTCGTCGACGTCGTCAGGGGCGGCGCCGGCTCCGTCTACGGCCGCGAGCCCGCCTGTTCGCCACGGTGAGC
Organism: Streptomyces africanus; assembly: GCF_002150735.1. Classification (GTDB taxonomy): domain Bacteria; phylum Actinomycetota; class Actinomycetes; order Streptomycetales; family Streptomycetaceae; genus Streptomyces; species Streptomyces africanus. Next base: position 27,208 of record NZ_MUKA01000251.1, on the reverse strand, counting down.
ACCGCGTCGGCCGCGCTTCCACGGCAGATCTTCGCCCGCCACTGATCCACTGACCGGGACGGACGGCCGGCCGTCCGGTCGGCGTCGTGCCGAGGGGTTCGGGCAGGCGCACCCGAACCCCTCGGAAACACGCTATGCCGCCGGCAAAGCCTCGTGGTCCGTCCTTGGCGTGCCCTACGCTGCCCCTTGTCGACTGGGGGAGGCCCTCATGGAATCGGGCGAGGGGACGAGTCCATGTACAGCGTCATCGTCGTACCGCCGGCGTGCGCCGGGCCGGGCGACCACATCAGGATCGCCACAGGTGAACGGCTCGCCTTCGGCAGGGCGGGCACGGGAAGTGGTCTGAGCATCGGGCACGGCGGAGTGCCCCGGGTCGCCGGAGAGATCACCGCGCACCTGAACTTCTGGCTGCTGAGCAACCTCAGCGAGGACCAGACCTACGTGGTCGAGAACCCGGAGGGCGCCGGAGAGCACATCAAGGTCGCCGCGGGCCGGGTGGACGCCCCCGTGCCGTTCGAGTTCTCGCGCGTGGTCCTGCCCGCGGCCGGCGATCTGCTCGCCTTCGACGTCTGGGCGCCGCGCCACGCCTACCGCAGCGTCGCGCGCGCGGGGCTCTCCGGAGTGGCCACGACCCAGGCCTTCGCCCTCGACCGCAGCAAGCGGTACTTCGCGGTCCTGACCGCGCTGTGCGAACCCCGCCTGCGCGGCGCGCCGCACGCGCCGCTGCCGGCGGTCGAGCAGCTCGTGGACCGTCTGCGACCGGTCTGGCCGACGGTCACCCGGTCCGCGGTCTACTGGAACATCGACTACCTCGCCGTCAAGCTGCGCCTACGCCCCGGCCCGGACACGGCCGAGCCCGGGCTGCGCGTCCACGGCAAGAAGGAGTCACTGGTCTCACTCGCGCTGCGGTTCGACCTGGTCAGGGAGGACGACCTGGCCGTGCTGGCCGTTGCGCCGAGCGAGGTGGTGGGATGACCGGACTGCGGCCGCACGCGGTTCCCGTGCCGCACGGCTACCGCGTGGGCGACTGGGAGGTCTGGGAGCCTCTCGCGTCGGGTGCCTTCGCGACGGTGTACGCGGGCAGACCGGTTGGCGGGGCGGATCCGGCCCTGCCCCGCCGGGTCGCCCTGAAGTTCCTCGCGACCGGCACCCGCACCCCGCGCCAACTGCGGCACCTGGGCGAGCTGGCCGAACGGGAGGTGCAGGTGCTGGGCCGCGTGCGGACCCCCCGCCTCATCCGCATGTACGACACGCTCACCGTCGACGACCCGGACCACCCGGAACTGGACGGGGCCACCGTGATCGTCCTGGAGCGGGCCGAGGGCTCCCTGGACGCCGTACTGGAACATGACCCGAAATCCGAGTCGGGGCCCGCCATGCTGGCCCAGATCTGTGCGGGGCTGCGTCAGCTGCACCACGCGGGCTGGGTGCACGGCGACCTGAAACCGGCCAATGTGCTGCTGATGGCGGACGGATCGGTACGCCTGGCCGACTTCAACATGGCGGCGGAACTGGAGGGCACGCACGCCTACGCGCCCGCTTTCGCCACGCCCGACTACACCCCGCCGGAGCTGCTGTGGCCGGAGGTGGACGAACGGGGCACCCGGATCCGTCCGTCCGCCGATGTATGGGCCTTCGGCGTCCTGGCTCATCTCCTGCTGACCGGCACCTTCCCGCTGCCGGGCGGCAGCACCGAGGCTCGGGCGGACGCGGCGACGCGCTACGCGCGCGGCACCGAGGAACTGCGGCTGTCCCCCGGACTGCCGGAGCTCTGGCGCGAGATCATCGTGGCCTGCCTCGCCCCCACCCACGCGGAGCGCATCACGGCCGAGGCGCTGCTCCGTCGCGTGGAGCGAGCGGCACGGGCCCCCCGCTCGGGCCGCCTGCCCCGGCTGCGCACCCGCTTCTGGCACCGGCGCCCGGTGGTGACGGCGCTGCTGACGACGGCGCTGGTGCTGCCGACGGGGCTGGTGGGCGGAGCGTACGTGTACGTGCACCACGACGACGGGACCCCGGTGTACGAGGCCCTGCCCGCCGCGTCGCGGGCCCCGATGGGCGGGGACGGCAAGGTGTCCGTCGGGTATCACCGCTGCCCCCGGGACAGCGTCTGCTTCTTCAGCGAGCACAACGGCAAGGGTGACATGTGCAGTTGGCGGGGAGACGACGCGAACTGGCAGGCGGGCGAGGAGACGTGCGCGTGGGCGGCCGACGGCCCGGTCCGCTCGGTCTTCAACAACCTCGCGGAGGAGCGGAAGAACCGCGACGTCGCCTACTACCGTGGCACGGGCTTCCAGCCCGCCGGCTACGACCGCGCCCGCGAGGCCCAACGCACCGGCTGCGACAGCATCAACTCCATGGACAACCTGGCAGGGACCTACTCGCCGCGCTCCCACCGGCTGGTCGACCGCTGTTCTTCCGGGGAGACGTCACTGAGGGGAAGATTCCTGTCGATGTTCGAGTGATCCCGCTCCCCTCGCCGACACCGTGACAAGGGAAGTGTCGTCGGTCCCCTGCGCAGAGCGACCCTGAAACGTTCGAGGTACCGCCCGCCGCTCATACGGTTCAGGGTGATGCCGACGCCGTCGCAGTGGACGGCGCGCTTCGTCGGGGGACGGCATCAGACCCCTCCAGCGACATCGACCAGGAGGACGATCATGAAGCGAGTTCGAGCGCTGCGCACCAAGGCCGGTCTCGTCACCGGGGTGACGCTTTTCGCGGGCCTGAGCCTGGGCGTCACCTCCGCACCGGCGCAGGCCCAAGCCCGCGCCTACAGCTGCCCGTCGGGAGACATCTGCTTCTACTCGGGCGACGACGGCACCGGTGACCGGTGCAACTGGGACGGGAACGACGACGACTGGCGCAACGGCGCCGTCAGGTGCTCGTGGTCCGCGGACAAGAACGTGAGGTCCGTCTACAACAACGGCACCAGCGGAATGGCCGTCGTCTACTACAGCGGCGCCAACTACGAGACCCGCAAGGGCTGTACGACCAAGGGCAAGAAGGGCAACCTTGCGGGGACCTACAAGCTGCGTTCCCACAAGTGGGTGTCGAGCTGCTGACCGTGGTGCGAGAACGCAGGGGGACACAGGGCGCGCGTCCGCACGGCACTGAGGGGCGTCGCTAGGGCAGCCCTGTCCTCGGGCTTCGGCCGCCTGGGTATTCCCAGGCATCGCGAAGACGGCCAGGGCGGCGACGACTCCGACTGGTACGACGGCCCGGTGCGCTGTTCATGGACCGAGACCAAGGGCGTGCGGTCCGTCCGGAACGAGGGCTCCACTCCGGTGGCCGTACACCGGCAGCCGGACTTCGCCGGCCCACCGGTGTGCGTCGCGCCGGCACGACGGTGAACGTCTCGGACCGGTTCCGCTCGCACCGCTGGGTGGACAGCTGCTGAACCACCTGTGGCGGGCCGCATCCCAAGAAGGGATTCGGCCCGCCATGTGCACGTCAAAAGTGCGCGACAGCCTCTCGTCAACCGGGATCAACTGGGGTACGGAGGCCAGTGGGGTGAGCGTCACAACCAACCAGGAGTGCCGACCGGCGCCTTCTGTGCACGCGGGCGAGTCCGCCGGAACGACGGCGACCGGGCCCGGACGGGTCGCCGCCGCCATGTGAGATGCCGCCGGACCTGGCTGGGCACAGGGCGACCGGAGCAGCGACATCGCCTTCGCCCGTATTCCCGCAGATCAGGCCGTGTCCGAGGTCATCGCCTCGAGTTCGATCGTGCTGCCCGCGGAGGTCGCGTCGTCTACCTCGCCCAGGCCGCGCGTTCACAACACGCCAAGCAGGGCGGCTCCCACCTGTCCTCCCACCCCATGTGGGGCTCCCTGCCCGCACTGCTGCACCACGCCGCCGACGCACTGGAAACCGGTCGGTACCTGGACGATTATCGGCGTCCCTTCGTCTTGGACCGCCAGACGGTCACGACCTCGTCGGTGCTCACAATCCCGTACAAGGGCGGCAGGCAGAAGCTGCCGCTCCCGTTGTGGCCCAGCAACAGGAGGGCGTGGTCGGGGTGGAGGCCCGTGCCGAGTTGCTCCTCGGCCCGGGCGAGGTCCGCCGGGGTGGCTGGGGGAGCCAGGTCCCGGGCGCGCCCGCGTTCCTCGAGCCAGCGTTCCACGCGCTGCCACGGCCCGCCGAGCGGAGCGGGCTCCATGTGTCCTCCTGCCGGTTCGGGACGGACCTCACCGTAAGCTTGCGGGATGCCTGAAGTCGCCGTGGCGGAAGCCGAGTTTCGCGAGATTTTCGATTCCGTAGCCCCCGGAGGGACGACCCTCGTACCTCTCACGCACAACCCGTTGAACGGCGTCACCGCGGGCGTGTGGCGCGTCACGGGCGGCGGCCGGTCGGCCGTACTGAAGGTGCTCACGCGGACCAAGGAGACCAGCGTCACCTGGGCCGCCTCCAACGACCCACGGCACTGGAACTTCTGGCGCCGCGAGGCGTACGTCTACCAGTCGGGGCTCGCCCAGGTCTGGCAGCGGCACGGCATCCGCGCGCCCCGGCTGCTGGCCTGCCTCGCACGCCCGGACGGTGACCTGGCGTTGTGGCTGGAGGACGTGCCGGGCGAACCGGCGACCGCCTGGCCGCTCGCCCGGCACGTCGAGCACGCGCACCGGCTCGGGGCCGCGCAGGGCGCGGTGGGGGCCGGGGAGGACCGGCCGTGGCTGTCGCAGCGCTTCCTGCGCGACTACACCGCCGGCAAGACGACCGGCCAGGACCTGCTCGACGACGACGAGGCCTGGCGACACCCCCTGGTCCGGGAGCACTTCCCGGCGGGCCTGCGCGCGGACATGGTCCGCCTCCACCACGACCGCGAGTGGTTCCTCACGGTCATGGAGTCCCTGCCGCGCGCCTTCTGCCACCTCGACCAGTGGCCGGCCAACGTCCGCTCCGACGGCCCCGGCAACGTCCTGTTCGACTGGGCGTTCGCCGGGGACGGCGCGCTCGGCGAGGACCTCGGCAACTACCTCCCCGACTCCGTCTTCGACCTGTTCGTCCCCGCCGCCGACCTCCCCGGCCTGGCCAAGGCGGCGTACGACGCCTACCTGCACGGCCTGCGCGAGAGCGGCTGGCGCGGCGACGAACGGCTCGTCCGGCTCGGCGTGTGCGCCTCCGCCGTGAAGTACGACTGGCTCACCGCACTGATGCTCGCCCGTGCGGACGACGAGCAGCCGGCCTACGGCGGCCAGGGCTCCGTCCCCGCCGGACTCCGCTACCGCGAACGCGGCCTGACCCTCGCCTTCCTCGCCGACTGGGCGGCCGAGGCCCGGCTGCTGGCACCCCAGCTGGGCTTTCCGGAGGCACCGAGCGGCCGCTGACACCGGACGCCTGAAACACACCGCCGCGAGAAGGGCAGGGCATGGCCCGCGTCGTCGAGTTGTCGTACTACCCAGTCAAGGGATGCGCCGGTACCTCGGCGACCGAGGCACTGCTGACCCCCGCCGGACTGGCGCACGACCGCAGCTTCATGGTCGTCAGCGAGGAGGGCGTGTACCGGACCCAGCGCCGGGATCCCCGGCTGGCCGTCATCCGGCCCGCCGTCACCGCAGACGGCGAGCGCCTCACGCTCAGCGCGCCGGGAACGGAGGACCTGCACCTCCGGGTGGACACCACCGGTGCCCGGCGGAAAGTGGACCTGTTCGGAACCGCTTACCAGGGCATCGACCAGGGCGGCCCGGCAGCCGACTGGCTCTCGGAGGTCCTGCGCACCCCGTCCCGGCTGGTGCGCGTACCGCCGGAACACGACCGGGTGACCGACGGCATGACACCCGGCACCTCCGGCTACGCCGACAGCTGCGCGCTGCACATCATCTCGCGCTCCACCCTCGAGCTCTTCAACCGGAAACTGAGCGAACGCGGCGCGAGCCCGCTGCCCATGAACCGCTTCCGCCCCAACATCGTGCTCGATGGCGGGGACGCACCCGACGGCGGGGACCACCTCGCCCGCGGTGACGACCTCCACGGCTGGGACGAACCGCACACCGAGGACCGCGTCCGCCACCTCCGCATCGGCGACACCGAACTGGGCTATGCCAAGCTCGCCATCCGCTGCGCCGTCACCCTGGTCGAGCAGCAGTCCGGGACCAGGGCGGGCCCGGAACCCCTGCGTACCCTCGCCGGCTATCGGCGGGCGTCCGAGGGCGGCGTCGCCTTCGGTGCCAAGTTCGCCGTGCTGCGGCCCGGCAGGGTGTCCGTCGGCGACGACGCGGTCGTCACGTCGTGGGGCGAGTCCGAGCTGTGAGCCTCACCGCCGTAGGCGGGCCGCGTGCCGGCCGCCGCCGTGGTGGCGCCGGCCGCGTCGCGTCGCCATCGGCACGGCGAGGCTGACGACGAGGGCCAGCCCGAGCGCGTACGGCCACCAGCCGAAGCCGACGTCCTCCGAAGCGCCGGCGCTCCGGGGCGCCACGGCCCCGGACGCGGACGCCCCGGGCGCGGTGGCGGAGGGGCTCGGGGTGGTTCCGGCCTTCAGGGCGACGTCGTTCCCGTCCCCGGCCCGGTAGTCGATGCGGTAGGTGGTGCCGCCGAGCTTCAGACGGGCGCCCTGCCGCAGCCCCTCGAACGTTCCCGAGATCCTGCCGCCGCCCTGGTGATCGAGGACGCTGATCTCGCGAGCGGCCCGGCCCCGGCCTCCTGCCGCCGACACGTCGAGGTCCCCGGCCAGCCGCACGGGCCCCGTCACCTTCAACGGCTCGTCCCGCAGGATCAGGGTGCCCCTGGAGCTCTGCGAGTAGCCGCCATTCACGATGATGCCGGTCGTGACGGCACCGTCGTTCCGCACCGCTCCCGCGACCGTGCCCTTGCCGGTAAGTGTGGTCGCGACGCGCAGGCCCGCCGGGCCCGCGTCCAGCCGGGCCCCGGCCGCCGTGAGCCGTACGGCCCTGCTGTGCGTGAGTGTGGCGCCCTTGCGCAGGGCCAGCGTCCCTCGGGAGACGGTGGTCGTCCCGGTGTACGTGACGGCGGGCCCCGTCAGGGTCGTCGTGGCGGTTCCCGACTGGGTGAGCGAGCCGCTGCCGCCGATGCGGGAGAGGGTGAGAGGCCGTTCCGTGTTGCGCAGGACGAGTGAGCCGTCGTTGACGACCCTGGAGCGGGCGCCTGCCGTGTACAGTCCGCTGTCGCCGCCGCGCTTCCCGCTGCCCAGGCGCAGCACCGCCCCTTTTTCCACCGTCGTGGAGCCGTCGTAGTACTGGACGGCCGCGAAGGTCACGTCGTTGCCCGGGGTGCCGGCGATGACGATGTCGCCGGCGCCGGGGGCCGAGAGGGTGTCGTGGAATCTGCCGCCGCCGATGGGGGCGCCGAGCGTCACCGGGCCGTTGTAGTCGAAGGTGAGGCGGGAACGGGAGCGGGCGGCCAGGAGGTTGATGTAGACCGTCTCGGCGGTGCCCGGCATGAAGATGCTGTTCGTCGTGCCGTCGCCCCACTGGACGTTCGCGCCCTTGATGTTGGTGCCGCGTTTGTTGACGTTCTTGCGGGCGGGTGTCCAGTTGAGGGCCGGGTCGCTGAGCGAGGGGTCGCTGTCGCCGCCCCGGTCCGACCAGCTGTACTGGCCGGTGAGGATCACCTTGCCGCCGGGCCGCGACTGGACGTTGATGTCGCTGCCGTACTCGCGCTGGTAGAAGTCCATGCCCATCGTGACGGTCCGGCCGAGCGGTGTGTCGACGGTCCAGGTGCCCTGGTTGAGGACCTTGCGGACGTTCGGGAGCGAGGTCGCGTACTCCGGGCGGCCGGCGTTGAGCTGCGTGCCGTTGTCGATCACCCCGGAGAAGGAGTGCGTGCCCGACAGGTCCCAGGTGCCCCAGAGGAACCTCGGCTGGGTGATCAGCCCGGAGCCGCTGATGGTGCCCAGGTTGTACGCGCTCGTCAGCGACAGCCGCAGTGTGCCGTCCACCCGGAGGTTGTTCTGGTTGAGGCGGAACGCCGGGGTGTTGTACGGGAAGCGGCCGATCAGTCCCGTCGTACCGCCGTCGCCGTACTGGAGCGTCGCGCCGCGCTCCACCGTGACCGCCGGCGGGTCGGGGCGGGTGACGGTGACGTACGGGTGGTTCCCGCCCGCCGTCCGCACCCGCTGCCGCCGCCGGGACTCGGGGAGTGTGAAGTCGCTGTCGCGGGTGAGGACCAGGGTCCCGCTGCCGCGCACGGTGAGCGTGCCCTCGCCGCGGAACACGCCGTCGTACGTCGTCGTCCCGGGCGGGACGGTGACGACCGTGTCGCCCGTGAGCGTCACGTCCCGGTCGGCCAGCACGTAGGCGGTGACGTCCCGGGGACCGGCCGCCACCGCCGGGGGAGCGGCGAGGAGCGAGGCGGCCGCCGCGAGGACTGAGGCGGCCGCTGCTGTGGTGTGGGTGAGGCTGCGCACGGGAGGGGAGACGGGGGCAGCGGCGGGCCGATAACAAAAAATCGACCCGCCCTGCTCACCAGGTCTTGCCGGCCTGCTCCCGGATCGTGCGGTTGATGCGGTTGAAGAAGTTGGTCATCGCGATCTCCAGGATGATCGCGTTCAGCTGCTCCTCACTGAAGTGGTCGGCGGCGGCGTCCCAGATCTCGTCGGTCACGCCCGGTGCGTCGTCCTGGATCCGGGTGGCGGCCTCGGTCAGGGCGAGAGCCGCCCGCTCCTCATCGGTGTAGAAGGGCGTCTCGCGCCAGGCGACCACGTGGTGCAGCCGCTCGTCCGTCTCGCCCGCCTTCTTCGCCGACGCGACCGAGGCGAAGACGCACGGGCTGCAGCCGTTGATCTGGCTGGTCCGCAGATGGACCAGAGACAGCAGGCGCTGGTCGACGCCCCCGGCGTGAATCGCCTTGTAGAGGTGCTGGATCCCCTTGATCATGTCGGGGTTCGGCTTTCCGTTCACGCGTGCTTCCATCGGTGCCGCTCCTTCATCGGTTACCTGAGCCCGTTCGGGCCCGTCATCTCCGTGACGGAGCAGAGCCGAGAAAGGTAACAACATGTCCGACACGAGTCCGGCGGACCCGCTCGCCGAGGCGTTCGAGGCCCAGCGTGACCGGTTGCGCGCGGTCGCCTATCGCATGCTCGGATCGCGCGCCGACGCCGAGGACGTGGTCCAGGAGGCCTGGCTGCGTCTCTCCCGCCAGGACGCGGCGGCCATCCACAACCTCGGCGGCTGGCTGACCACGGTGGTCGGCCGGATCAGCCTCGACGTCCTGCGCTCGCGCCAGGCCCGCCCGGAGGCGTCCTACGACGACAGTGTGTCCGAGCTCGTGGTGACGCTCGACGACGGGCCCGCTCCCGAGGACGACGCGGTGCTCGCCGACTCGGTCGGGCTCGCGCTGCTCGTCGTCCTGGAGTCGCTCGGGCCGAGCGAGCGGCTGGCGTTCGTGCTGCACGACCTGTTCGCGGTGCCGTTCGACGAGATCGGCCAGATCCTCGGCAAGTCCACCGCCGCCGCCAAGATGCTCGCCAGCCGTGCCCGCAGGAAGGTGCGGGCGACGAAGCGGCCGGCCGGCGTCGGACAGGAACAGCGGGAGGTGGTCCGGGCCTTCCTGGCGGCGGCACGCCGCGGCGACTTCGAGGGGTTGCTGCGGGTACTCCACCCCGAGGTGGAACTGACCGTCGACACCCCGTCCGGCGTGGTCGTCACCCTCGGTGCCACGAAGGTCGCGGCCGGCGCACGCCTGGCCGCCGGCGCGGCCGCCCGGGGACGCGCCGTGCTCGTCAACGGCCTCCCGGGGTACGTCTCCTGGCACGAGGACGGCACCCCCCTCGCGGTCCTCGCGTTCACCGTCGTCGACGACCGGATCACCGGCCTGACGATCGTGAACGACCCGGCCAGACTCGCGCTGATGGACTTGCCGGATCCGGCGTGAGTCCCGGCTTCCCCGAGGACCGCCGCCGACCGCTCAGTGCCGGGCGAACTGCACCCGTGTCGCCTGTTTGACGTCCGGGCGGACCGCGATGCCCTCGACGGTGAGTTGTTCGCCGTAGATGTCGGTGAGCCTCAGGGGGCCGCCGCAGCCGGTGCCGTCGGGGGAGAGGAAGTAGTTGTACTCGGTCCGGGTCAGCCGGCTCCATCCGCTGCCGGTCCTGACCTCCAGCCGGGCCAGCGGGTTGCGGTGGCCGAGTGCCTGGATGCCGCACCAGTGGCTGCTGGAGCCGGTCTTGTAGCGGAGGGAGACGGTGTCGGACGTGTCCGGGCTCAGCAGGCTCCAGGTCACCGGGATCCGGCCGGCGGAGAGACCGGCGAGCTTGGCGAAGGCCTCCTTGCTGAGGTCCAGTTGCCCCGGGGCACAGGGCAGCGGGCATTCGTTGGTGATCCGGACCGTGACGGAGGCGCCGTTCGCCGCCCGGACGAGGATGTACGCCCCGCACGCCTTGGACGTCTCGTAGTCGGTGTGGTTCATCGCCGCGACCATGAGATCGGGGCTCGGGCCGTACAGGCAGGCGCCGTCGCCGTCCGCGGCGTCGTAGTGGGTGGCGACCCCCTTGTAGGTGACCTGGGGCTGGATACGCCCCGCCAGTGGTGCCGTGCCGGACACCGGCCGCGGTGAGGAGCGCGGGGCGCTGGTGGGCGAGGGGCGCTTCGACGGGGTGGTCGCGCTCGGCGTCGGGGACGCCTTGGACGGCTTCGGCTTCGGCTTGGGCTTCTTCGGTTCGGGCTTCCGTGCCGGAGTCGTGGCCGTCGCACTCGACTGATGCCCGGCGGGCTCGGCAGCGGATCGCACGGTGTCCGGCTCGCCGTCGGGGCGGAGCACCATCACCAGGGACAACAGAAGTCCCACCGCCGCCACGCCGACGGCGGAGACGAGGACACTGCGTCGCTTGCTCGGGGGACGGCGGTGAGAACGGGATGCCACGGGTGAGTCCTTACGTGGTTCAGGACTTCGGGAGTCCAGGAGGATGCACGCTTTCACCCCGCCAGTGGCCGCAGGGGCCGGAAAGGTTGCCGGTGAGTCGTCCCGTCAGACCCGTTGACCTCCTGGTGGCACACCCTTACCTTTTCGGCGTTCGTAATGACAGATGGCGTTCGAAATGTCAGACGACGTGTCGGACGACGCCGTGTGTCCCCCAGTGAGAGGCAGGCCCCTCCGCATGAGCCGCGACCGCGACCACGTTCTGCCCGAACCCCCCAGCCGCAGACTGCTGCTGAAGGGCGCCGCAGCCGCCGGTGCCCTGGCCGCCGTCCCCGCCGTCCCGGGTGTGGCCCAGGCCGCCACCCCGGCCGGGCCGAAGCCGGCTCCCTTCGTGAACCCGCTCGTCCGCAACCGCGCCGACCCGCACATCAACCGGCACAAGGACGGCTTCTACTACTTCACCGCCACCGCCCCCGAGTACGACCGCATCATCCTGCGCCGCTCCCGGACCCTGAACGGCCTGGGCACGGCGGACGAGTCCGTGATCTGGCGCGCCCACCCCACCGGCAACATGGGCGCGCACATCTGGGCCCCCGAACTGCACCGCATCGGCGGCAAGTGGTACATCTACTTCGCTTCAGCGCCCGCCGAGGACATATGGGCGATCCGCATATGGGTGCTGGAGAACGCCCATCCCAACCCCTTCAAGGGCACCTGGGTGGAGAAGGGCCAGGTGAAGACGGCCTGGGAAACGTTCTCCCTGGACGCCACCACCTTCACCCACCGGGGCAAGCGCTACCTCGCCTGGGCGCAGCACGAGCCCGGGCTGGACAACAACACCGGCATCTTCCTGTCCGAGATGGCGAACCCCTGGACCCTGAAGGGCCCTCAGGTCCGGCTCTCCACCCCGGAGTACGACTGGGAGTGCATCGGCTTCAAGGTCAACGAGGGACCGTACGTCCTCAAGCGCAACGGCCGTCTCTTCATGACCTACTCGGCCAGCGCCACCGACTTCAACTACTGCATGGGCCTGCTGACCGCCGACGCCGACAGCCACCTCCTGGACCCCATGAGCTGGTCCAAGTCGCCGACGCCGGTCTTCACCAGCAACGACACCACCAAGCAGTACGGCCCCGGCCACAACTGCTTCACCGTCGCCGAGGACGGCCGCACCGACGTCCTCGTCTACCACGCCCGCCAGTACAAGGAGATCAACGGCGACCCGCTGAACGACCCCAACCGCCACACCCGCATCCAGAAGCTCGGCTGGAAGCCGGACGGCACCCCGGACTTCGGCATCCCGGTGGCCGACACCGTGAAGGCGGGTGACTGAGATGAGAGGCGCGTACGCGGTCCTCCTCGCCCTGTGCCTGGGTGTGTTCGGCGCCCTCGCCACCGCCGGTCCCGCCCAGGCCGCGCCCCAGACCATCCCCAACGGCACCCAGTTCAAGGACACCTCGGGCAACCCCGTCCACGCGCACGGCGGCGGAGTCCTCAAGGTCGGCTCTTACTACTACTGGTTCGGCGAGCACCGCAACGCCGACAACACCTTCCGGTACGTCGACGCCTACCGCTCGACCGACCTGAAGAACTGGGAGTTCCGCAACCACGTCCTGACCGAGGCAAGCGACCCGGAGCTGGCGACCGCCAACATCGAGCGGCCGAAGGTCATGTACAACGCCTCCACCGGCAAGTTCGTGATGTGGATGCACAAGGAGAACGGCACCGACTACAGCGAGGCCCGTGCCGCCGTAGCCGTCTCCGACACCGTCGACGGCAACTACACCTGGAAGGGCAGCTTCCGCCCGCTCGGCCAGCACATGTCCCGCGACATCACGGTCTTCGTCGACACCGACGGCGCCGGGTACATGGTCTCCGCCGCCCGCGAGAACTACGACCTCCAGATCTACCGCCTCACCGCCGACTACATCGGTATTGCGAGCCTGGTCGCCAACCCCTGGCCGGGCGGCCACCGCGAGGCTCCGGCCCTGTTCAAGCGGAACGGCGTGTACTTCATGCTGACCTCGGGCGCCACGGGCTGGAACCCCAACCAGCAGCAGTACGCCACGGCCACGAACATCGCCGGGCCCTGGTCGGCCATGAAGAACATCGGCGACTCGACGGCGTACGGCTCGCAGACCGCCTATGTCCTTCCGGTACAGGGCGGTTCGGGCACCTCGTACCTCTACCTGGGCGACCGCTGGGGCAACTCCTTCGGCGGGACCGTCAACGACTCGCGGTACGTCTGGCTGCCGCTGACCTTCTCCAACTCGACCACGATGGCCATGAACTGGTCGCCGGAGGTCACCGTCGACACGGCCGCCGGGACCGTCTCCGGCACGAGCGCCACATACAACACCCTCGTCGCCCGCCACTCCTCCAAGTGCGCGGACGTGACCAGCCAGTCGCTGTGGGCGGGTGCCCAGCTCAAGCAGTACGACTGCAACGGCGGCACCAACCAGAAGTACTGGTTCAAGTCCGTCGGAAGCGGTTACTACCAGCTGATGGTCAGGAACAGCTCCCTGTGCGTACAGGAGAACGCGAGCACGGTCACGCAGGAGAACTGCTCCTCCGCGACGAGCCAGCAGTGGTCGCTGACCACCACCGGCTCGTACGTCAACGTGAAGTCCCGCGCGTCCGGCGAGTGCCTGGACGTGAACGGCGCGTCCACTGCCAACGGTGCCGCGCTCATCACGTACACGTGCAACGGAGGCACCAACCAGCAGTGGACGCGCGGGACATGACAACCCCGTGACGGCGGCTAGGCCAGCAGGTCGATCGCGTCGACCGCCGTCCCCGCGCTGAGGAAGCCGGTCGTCCCCGACCCGCTCACCACGTCGATCCTGAGCACGTTGTACTGGCTCGGGTCCGTCTTCCAGGCGGACGCCGGGACGTTGTACATGAACGTGTGGTTGTTGCCGCGGTACGAACCGTTGGTCAGCGACCGGGTGTTCGGCTGGGTGGGCGGGGACGGGATGGCCGAGGTCCAGGTGTCGTTGACGGTGACCTGGGGCCGGCCGTTCGCGTACGCCGTCGTCACGCCGATGCGCAGGGTGTGCGCGGCCGCCGCCTGGGCCGCCGTCAGCCTGAAGTACACGAGGATCCCGCTGTTGACGTCCTTCCAGAGGTAGCAGGGGAAGGCCGCGGTCTCGCCGTCGCCGATGACGACGTTCCCCGTCCAGGACGCGGCCCGTACGTCGGACGGATGCGCGTACGTCATCAGGTCCGCGTTCTTGAACCCGCCCGGCGTGCCGTTCCAGTCCCCGATCCGCCAGATCGCGCTCGCGTTGGAGGGGTCGTTGGAGGACGGGATCGCGATCGTGTTCAGGGTGGTCGTGCCGCCCGCCGACACGCTCACCGACGTGGTGTACACCGCCAGCTCGCCCTTGTAGACGGTCAGCGTGTACGTGCCCGGCAGCACACCCGGGATGGAGAAGAAGCCGTCCGAGGCACGCGCCGGACCCCAGTACTGCGCCGCCGCGTTGGCGAGGCCCACGGTGTACGGGTACGCCGTGTTCCGCCCGGATATCCCGACCCCCGCCACCTTGCCCCGGCCGCTCGCCGGCACGTACCCGGCGATGCCGAGCGAGTCGGCCCACGGCGTGGTCAGCGTGCCCGGGAACAGCGCCGAGGAGGGCGCCCCGCCGTCCGTGAAGGCGATGACGTACGGGCCCTGGAGGCCGAACCGCTGGTCCTCGGTCTGGTTCTGGCCGTAGTAGAGGATCTCGTACAGGCCGCCGCCGTCCGCGCTCTGGTGGCGCAGCAGCGAGCGGTAGAACGGGCCGCCGGAGGCCTTCTCGTGGTTGCTGCGCACCATCCACAGACCGACGCCGCCGGCGGACCAGCCGATGTGGTCGTAGTCCATGACGCGCCGCTTGGAGTAGTGCTTGGAGCGGGTCTGCCCGTCGGACTTCCGGAACACGTCCGAGGCCTCGATGGTGGTGGGCGCGTACGTGTACGAGTCGGGCTCGTCGTTGAGGAACGCGCCCTTCTTCACGCGCACGATGTACCGGGTCGCGGAGACGGACGTGTCGGCCTTGTTCGTCCACAGGTAGACGTTGTTCTCGCCGCTGCGGGCCGCGTAGTAGTGCCGGAGGGTGCCGTGCGTGACCGAGACGAGGATCGTCGAGCCGGACTGCCTGATGCTCACGGTGGAGGCGCCGAGGCCGGACTCGATGTGCGAGTTCATGCCGCCGTAGCCCTGGTACTCCGTGCCCCGGTAGACAAGGGAGGTCAGGTCGCCGGTGGACTTGCTCACCTTGAAGACCAGTTGGGCGCCGGTGTCGACGACGTAGTTCGAGCCGTCGTCGCTCCAGCCGAAGCCGGCTGCGTGCGCCGTGCCGGTCGCCGTGCCGGTGAGGGCCGTGCCGGCGGCGGCGGTGGCGCCGAGGACGAAGGCGCGACGGCCGACCGGTCTGTTCGCGGATCCGGGCATGGGGGGTGCCTCCTTCGGGAGGTGGGGGGTTGCGGGCGAGAGCGAGAGTGACAGTTGAATCGATTTCGCGAAAGGGCTTTCGCGTGTCCGGGGCGAGCATCCTTGCGAAATCGGGCCGAGGTCTAGAAAGCGCTTGCCAGAGGCGATACGTTCAGCCGCCAGGTCTTGTCACCGTGACGGAGGAGTTGCGAGTGAGACGTTTCACCATCGGCGTGCTGGCGGCCGTGACGCTGAGCACCACCCTGTCCGCCGTACCCGCCCATGCGGGCGAGGCCGGCGGACGACCGGGCCTCGCGCACTGCACCGACGGCGCCTGCCACTTCGAGGTCCCGCCCGGCACGTACGACGTGCGGGTCGTGCTCGGCGGAAAGGCCGCGTCCGCCACCAGCGTCAGCGGCGAGACCCGCCGGTCCCTGCTGCCGGAGACGGCCGCACCGGCGGGCGAGCGCGTCACCCGCAGTTTCACCGTGAACGTCCGCACCCCCGAGGGCGAGCCCACCGGCCCCGACGGAACCCCCGGCCTCGACCTGCGCATCGGCGGCTCCGCCCCCGCCCTGGCCGGCATCGAGGTCACCCCGGCCCGGCATGCCCGCCAGATCTTCCTGGTCGGCGACTCCACCGTCTGCGACCAGCCCGGCGACCCGTACTCCGGCTGGGGCCAGCAGTTGCCCCAGTACCTCCGCCAGGGCGTGTCCGTCGCCAACTACGCCGATTCCGGCGAGAGTACGGTCTCGTATCTGGGGAACCCGCGGCTGTGGGCCACCGTACGGCCCCTGATCCGCCCCGGCGACCTGGTCCTCGTCCAGCTCGCCCACAACGACAAGACCACGGACGAGGCCACCTACCGGGCCAACCTGGAGGCGCTGGTGGCGGGAGTCCGGGAGCGGGGCGGACAGCCGGTCCTTGTCACTCCCATCGTGCGGCGCTGGTTCAACACCGACGGCACGCTGAACAACGGAACCGCGCTCCTGGTCAACGGACTGGGCGTCGACCACCCGGCGGTCACCCGCTCCGTCGCCGCCGCGCAGGACGTCCCGCTGATCGACCTCACGGCCAAGACGAAGGCGCTCGTCGAGTCCCTGGGCGTGGAGAGCTCCAAGGCCCTGTACCTCACCAACGAGGCGCGGGACAACACGCACACCTCCGTGCGCGGTGCGACGGCCTACGCGGGCCTGGTCCGCGACGAACTCGTCACCCGGCATCTGGTGCCCAAGGGCAAGGTGCGGGTGGGATGAACCCCTGGGGCGCCCCGACCGGAACCGGGGCGCTCCAGGTCCAGCCCGTTCGCCTGTTCCGACCTGTCCCAGCACGAAAGAGACGCGATGCAGCTGCCTCCCGCCGACCGCACGGCCTCCTCGTTCACCGGCTACACCCGCGCCCACTGGGAGGCGGCGGCCGACGCCCTGCTCAGCGCCGTCGAGCCGTACGCGACCGAGGACCGCGCGCTCTACCACCTGCCCGGCGACCGCACCAGCTGGTCCGGCCGCCTCTCCGACGGCCTGGAGGGCTACGCCCGCACGCTGCTGCTGGCCGCCTTCCGCCGCGACGAGAAGGCCCTGGAGCGCTACGCCGACGGCCTGGCCGCCGGCGTCTCGGGCGTCTGGCCCCGCATCGAGGACCGCAGCCAGCCCCTGGTGGAGGCGGCGTCGATCGCACTCGCCCTGCGGCTGACCCGGGAGCAGCTGTGGGACCGGCTGGACGACGGAGTACGCCAGCGGGCGGCGGCCTGGCTCGGCGACGCGCTCAGCGCCGAGGCCTGGCCCTGCAACTGGGAGCTGTTCCCGGTCACGGTGGGCGGCTTCCTGGCGGAGATCGGCCACGAGCCGGACGCGTCCCGCGCGGCGATCGACCGCGGCCTGGAGCGCATCGAGCAGTGGTACCTGGGCGACGGCTGGTACACCGACGGCGACGGCCGCAAGTTCGACTACTACAACGGCTGGGCGATGCACCTCTACCCGGTGCTGCACGCCTGGCTGGAGCGCGACGAGCGCCTGCTGGACCTCTACGGCGCGCGTCTCGAACGCCACCTCTCCGACTACGCCCGCCTGTTCGGCGGCGACGGCGCCCCCCTGCACCAGGGCCGCTCCCTGACCTACCGCTTCGCGACGACGGCACCGCTGTGGCTGGGTGCGCTGACCGGCCGTACGCCGCTCTCCCCGGGCGAGACCCGGCGCCTGGCCTCGGGAGCACTGCGCTACTTCCTCGACCGGGGCGCGGTCGACGACCGGGGCCTGCTGTCCCTGGGCTGGCACGGACCCGACGAGTCGGTCCTCCAGGGCTACTCGGGCCCGGCCTCCCCGTACTGGGCGAGCAAGGGCTTCCTCGGCCTGCTCCTGCCGCCCGGCCACGAGGTGTGGACGGCGGCGGAGGAACCGGCCCCGGCCGAACGCGCGGACTCGGTCACCCCCGTCGGGCCTCCCAACTGGCTGCTGCAGTCCACCCGTTCCGACGGTGTGGTCCGCCTGCACAACCACGGCAGCGAGGACGTCCGCTACGACCCGTACTACACGCGCCTGGCCTACTCGACCGTGACGACTCCCTCCTCGTCGTCCTCGTCCCAGGACAACAGCGTGCTCCTCGGCGACGACCCGAGCCGCACCGGCATCGAACCGCTCGGCGTCGGCGAGGGCTGGGCGGCCTCGCGGCACACCGCGGGCGGGGGAGCCCGGGTGACGAGCGTGGTGCTGGCACACGGGGCGGCGGAGGTGCGGGCGCATCGGGTGACGGGCGCGGAGCCCGGGACGCCGGTGCGGATCACCGGCTGGCCGGCGGGAGAGGGCCTGCGGGCCGAACTCCTGCCCGCCGCGGGCCTCGACGACACCCTCAGCGGCGTCACCGGCGAGGACGCCACGCTCTTCGTCGCCCTGGCCCGGCTCACGCGGGAGCCGGACCCGGTCCCGCTGGCGGAACTGGTCTCCGTGCGCGTGGACGAGACAGGGCTGGTCGAGGTGCGCTGGAGCGACGGGGACGGAGCGCGGGTCCGGCTGGACGATGCGGGAGTGCAGGTAGCGCCGCTCACCTGACGCGCCGACCCTGCGAAACCGCCCCCGACATGGCAAAGGCAAGGAGAGAACTCTCCTTGCCACTCTCAACTTATAGCGCACAGGGGGACTTGCCGCAAGGCCCCGGTCACACCGCAGAATCGTCGGCCTGTGCCACACACTGCGGAAATGGGGAACGCGTCGGATGGCTGAGCACTACGTGCGGGATCTTCAGGAGATCGACGAGACACAGGTCGCCGTCGTCGGCGGCAAGGGGGCGCACCTGGGCGGGCTCTCGCGGATCGAGGGCGTCCGCGTGCCGGCCGGCTTCTGCGTGACGACCGACGCCTTCCGGCGGATCCTGGCGGAAGCGCCGTCGATGGACGAACTGCTCGATCAGTTGTCACGCCTGGACCCGGACGACCGGGAGGCGGTCCGCACGCTCAGCGCGCGGATCCGCCGGACCGTCGAGGAGATCGCCATCCCGGGCGATCTCGCCGCGGCGATCACCGGCGCCCTCGCCCGGCACGGCGAACAGGCCGCCTACGCCGTCCGCTCCAGCGCGACGGCGGAGGACCTGCCGACGGCCTCCTTCGCCGGCCAGCAGGACACCTACCTGAACGTCGTGGGGCCGACGGCGGTCCTCCAGCACGTCAGCCGGTGCTGGGCCTCGCTGTTCACCGAACGGGCCGTGACCTACCGTCGGCGCGGCGGCATCGACCACCGTACGGTCCAGATGGCCGTGGTCGTGCAGCGGATGGTCTTCCCGCAGGCGGCCGGCATCCTGTTCACGGCCGACCCCGTCACGGGCAACCGGAAGGTGGCCACCGTGGACGCCGGCCTCGGCCTGGGCGAGGCCCTGGTCTCCGGCCTGGTGAACCCGGACGTCTTCACGGTGCGCGACGGCCAGGTCGTCGCCAGGACGATCGCCGTCAAGGAGCGTGCCCTGCACGCCCTGCCGGACGGCGGTACGCGGGACGTGGCGATCGACGCGCCGCGGCAGAAGGAGCCGGCGCTGACGGATGAGCAGGTCGTGCGGCTCGTGCGGCTCGGGCGGCGGATCGAGACGCACTTCGGCCGCCCGCAGGACATCGAATGGTGCCTGGACGGCGATGACTTCCACATGGTCCAGAGCCGGCCGATCACCACGCTGTTCCCCGTCCCCGAGACCGGCGACCAGGAGAACCACGTCTATGTCTCCGTCGGTCACCAGCAGATGATGACCGACGCCATGAAGCCCTTGGGGCTGTCCATGTGGCGGCTGACGGCCATGGCCCCGATGCACGAGGCCGGCGGGAGGCTGTTCGTCGACGTCACCCGCCGCCTGGCCTCGCCCGCGAGCCGCGCCGCCCTCCTCGACCTCGTCGGGAGAGGCGATCCGCTGGTCAGGGACGCGCTGGAGACCGTCCTCGACCGCGACGACTTCGTCCCGTCGCTCCCCGACGCGGGCCCCGGCGGGCCGCCTCCCGGGCACGCGCCCGCACCGATCGAGACCGACCCGGCCATCGTCACCGAGCTGATCGAGCGCAGCCGGGCGTCCATCGCCGCCCTGGAGCGCGACATCCGGACGAAGACCGGGCCAGCGCTGTTCGACTTCCTGCTGAAGGCCTTCGAGGAGCACAAGCGAGTCCTCGGTGATCCGCTGAGCATGCAGGTGATCATGGCGGGCATGGAGGCCACATGGTGGCTCAACGACAAGCTGCAGGAGTGGCTGGGCGAGAAGAACGCGGCTGACACGCTCACCCTGTCCGCCCCCGACAACATCACCTCGGAGATGGGACTGGCGCTGCTCGACGTCGCGGACGTCATCCGCCCCCATCCGGAGGTGGTGGCCTTCCTGGAGGGCGTCGAGGACGACGGCTTCCTGGACGAGCTGGTGAAGCTCCCGGGCGGGAGCGAAGCACGCGACGCCATCGAGACCTACCTCGACCGGTACGGCATGCGTTGTGTCGGCGAGATCGACATCACGAGGCCGCGCTGGCGCGAGCGCCCCAGCACGCTCGTGCCCGTGATCCTCGACAACGTCAGGCACTTCGAGCCGGGCGCCGCCGGGCGCCGCTTCGAGGAAGGCCGGCAGAAGGCGCTCAAGCAGGAACAGGACGTGCTGTCACGCCTGCGGGCCCTGCCGGACGGGGAGAGCAAAGCCGACGAGACCAAGCGGATGATCGACCGGGTCCGCACCTTCATCGGGTACCGGGAGTACCCGAAGTACGGCATCGTCAGCCGTTACTTCGTCTACAAGCAGGCCCTGATGAGGGAGGCCGAGCGCCTGGTGCGGGCGGGCGTACTCGCCGAGAAGGAGGACGTCTTCTACCTCACGTTCCAGGAACTCCACGACGTCGTGCGCTCGCACCAGGTGGACGACCGGCTCGTCCAGCAGCGCAAGGAGGCGTTCCGGTCGTACGAGGCGCTCACACCGCCCCGCGTGCTGACCTCGGACGGTGAGGCCGTCACGGGGGCGTACCGGCGCGACGACGTGCCGGCCGGTGCCCTGGTCGGCCTGCCGGTGTCCGCCGGGACCGTCGAGGGGAGGGCCCGCGTCATCCTCGACATGGCGGAGGCCGATCTCCAGGAGGGCGACATCCTGGTCACGACCTACACGGACCCCAGCTGGTCGCCGCTGTTCGTCTCCGTCGCGGGCCTGGTGACGGAGGTGGGCGGCCTGATGACCCATGGTGCGGTGATCGCCCGGGAGTACGGCTTGCCGGCCGTGGTGGGCGTGGACCAGGCCACCCGGCTGATCCGGGACGGGCAGCGGATCCGCGTGCACGGGACCGACGGGTACGTCGAGCTCCTTTCCTGACCGCTCGTTAGCGTGGCCCCATGACCGTTGATCCGAATGATCCGAAGCAGACACCGGCGGCGGGGGCCCGCTCCGCCTTCGCCGCCCTTCACCACGCCGAGGAGCCCCTCCTGCTGCCCAACGCCTGGGACTGCGCGTCCGCGCGGGCCCTGGCCGGGCAGGGGTTCGGGGCGATCGGGACGACGAGCCTGGGCGTCGCCGCGGCCGCGGGCCTGCCCGACGGCGCGGCGGCGACCCGCGCGGAGACGCTCCGGCTGGCCCGCGACCTCGGCTCGGAGCCGTGGCTGTTGTCCGTGGACGCCGAGGGCGGCTTCAGCGACGACCCGGACGAGGTGGCGGAGTTCGCGCGCGAGCTGTACGCCGTCGGGGTCGCCGGCGTCAACCTGGAGGACGGACTCGGGCCCGCCGACCGGCACGCGGCGAAGATCGCCGCCGTCAAGGAGGCCGTCCCCGGCCTCTTCGTCAACGCCCGCACCGACACCCACTGGCTCGGCGACGGCGACGCCACGGACACCTTCGCCCGGCTCGACGCCTACCAACAGGCGGGCGCGGACGGCGTGTTCGTCCCGGGCCTCACCGACCTGCGGCAGATCACCGCCCTGGTGCGCCACGTGCACGCACCCCTGAACATCCTCTACTCACCGGCCGGCCCCGCCGTCTCCCACCTCGCCGACGCCGGCGTACGCCGGATCAGCCTCGGCTCGCTGCTGTACCGGCGGGCGCTGGGCGCGGCCCTGGAGGCGGTGGCGGAGATCCGGGCCGGCCGGACGCCGGCCGGCCCGACCCCGTCGTACGAGGACGTGGCCCGGCAGGTCGCACCGCGGTAGGCCGCCGCGTCAGGTGTCGAGCGCGGCGACCAGCAGCGACACGGCAGCGAGGTCCGGCAGGCTCCCCAGGCAGGCGACGACCTGCCGGCCCGCGAACTCGCGCTGCGCCGCGGTCACCGCCGGATCGACGGCGCACTCGGCCTGCACACGGATGTAGTTCAGGTCCGTGGCGAAGAGCATCGAGAACGACTCCGGGCCGGTGACCCGGGCCCCGCCCCCGGCCTCGCGGTAGGCCCGGGCCAGCCGCCGGGCGGCCGCGATGTCCACCTCGCCCCGGCCCGACCACACGTACAGGGCACGCGCGAACTCCCGTTCCGCCGAGACCGGCCCGGCGTTGTCCCAGTCGAGGAGGACCGGCCCGGCCGGGCCCACCAGGACGTTCTGGGGCTGGAGGTCGAGGTGCGAGGTCACGAGGCCGCCGGGGTCCGACGGCGTCACCCAGTGCGCCAGCCGGGGCGCGCAGGTGGCGATGAAACGGCCCAGCTCGTCCGCCCACGGCAGGCCGGCGCCCCGCACCTTCTTGAGGACGTCCTCCCAGTCGGCCTCGTCGGGACACCGTTCGTACCAGTCGTCCGGCGTCTCGACGGCGCCCTCACCGGCCCGGTGCAGCAGCGCCATGGTCCGGCCGAACCAGTCCAGGACGTCCGGGTCGGAGGCGTCGGCGCGGGTGCCGTCGACCCAGTCGTACAGCTTCACGTACGACCCGCCCGAGCCGAGCCGGGAGACGTGCGCGCCCTCCCGGTTCGGGTGGAGCCGGGGCGAGGCGATGCCCAGGTCCGCCGCGGAATCCCGGAGCGCGGCCTCGCGGCGGACCTGCGCCTCGTCGCAGCCGAAGAGCAGCTCCTTCACGGCCCAGGAGGAGCCGTGTCCGGAGAGCTTCCAGATCTGGCCCAGGGCGCCCCGCGTGACGGGCGTCATCGTCCAGGGGCCGGTGCCGAGCGAGTAGATCTCCGCTATGGAGCCGGCTGTGTCACGCATCGGTCGTCCTCTTCTCGCGGGGCCAGTTCTGCAGCAGTACGTGCAGGGCGTCGATCGCCCGGTCCCAGGACGCCTGTACGTCCCGGGGCGCGCCGAAGGCGCCGGTGGACTCCAGGGCGCAGTAGCCGTGGAAGGTGCTGCGCAGCAGGCGCACGGCGTCGGTGAGGTCGGGTTCCTCCAGGCCGTAGGCGCGCAGCATGCCGTAGGTGACGTCGGCCGTGCGGCGCATCGCGGGGGAGTCCGCGAGGAGGTCCTGGTCGATCGCGAGCTGGGTCGCCGCGTACCGGCCGGGGTGTTCCAGGGCGTAGGCCCGGTAGGCGCCGGCGAAGGCGCCGAGCGTGTCCCGGCCGGGCTCCCGCCCCTCGACCGCCGCCGCGATCCGGTCGATCATCTCGCCGCCCGCGAGGAGGGCCAGACGGGTGCGCAGGTCCTTCAGGTTGCGGACGTGCGTGTAGAGACTCGCGTCCTTCACGCCGAAGCGGCGGGCCAGGGCGGAGAGGGTGACGTGGTCCAGGCCGGCCTCGTCGGCGAGGTCGGCCGCGGCGGCGACGAGGCGGTCGGGGGTGAGGCCGGCTCTGGGCATGAGGGAAGAGCGTAGTACGCGCTCAGCGGATCGGCGCGTAGATCACCCCCAGCTTGTCGATCTCCTCGCCCGCGCGGCCCGTGAAGCCCGCGATCTGCCAGCCGGAGGGGGCGGTGAAGGTCTTCGCGTCGGACGTGGCCGTGCCGGCGGACAGGGTGCGGTCGCGGTCCGTCGTGAAGGACGCCGAGAAGATCCGGGTGCGGCCGTCCTTCTGGCCCTGTGTCAGCTTCACCGAGGTCAGGTGCTCGCCCTGGGCCAGCGTCAGCGAGGCCGCCGTGCCGCCCGTGCCGCCGTGGGTGAGGGCCGTACCGCCGTCGTGGGTCAGGGACACCGCGTCCAGGCGGGTGGCGCCGCGCAGGGTGAGGGTGCGGGGGGTGGGGTTCGCCGGCAGGTCGTCCGCGTCGTTGAAGGCCGTGCCGTGCGGGCCGCCGGTGAAGTCGCTCGCGCGCAGGGACGGGTTGAGGGTGTAGGAGAAGCCGACCGTGTGCGGGAAGTGGTCGGAGAGGTGCTTGCCGTCCGAGCGGAGGAAGGCCTTCCAGTCGTTGGCGTAGCGGGTCGCGTTCAGGGTCAGCAGCTTGCTGCCGCGGTACAGGACCTTGTCCACGACCTCGCAGTCGTTCGCCGGTGCCGCCTCGTCGCAGACCAGCGCGTCACCGCCCTGGGCCGGGGGCGTGCCGCCCTTCACCAGCTTCACCCAGGCGTCCGTCAGGCCGTTCTCGGACAGCAGGGTGCGGATGTTGTCGCCGGTGCGGGTGTACCGCGTGTTCGTGTCGCCCATGACGATGACCGCGTTGCCCGCCGAGTTCGCCTGGATGAAGTCCGAGAGCTGCTCGATGTTGGCCCGGCGTGCGGCGAGCGCGTCGTCGGTCGTGTCGGCGTTGGTGTGGACGTTGTACAGGTCGACGAAGGCACCCTCCGCGAGCCTGACCCGGGCCAGCGAAAAGCCCTTGGGTGTCAGGCAGTTGGTGCCCGTGCAGTCCTTCCACTTGACCCGCTCGAAGTCCTCGAAGGGGTGGTTGGAGAGGGTGTTGAGCCCGTCGCCGAAGGCCGCGCCACCGCTGGTCGCCGTGCGGTACGGATGCTTGTCGTTGGCGTACAGCGAGGCGTGGTAGTTGAAGTCCTCCTGCACGTTCACGATGTCGTACGGCCCGAGCCGCCGCCCGATCAGCGGGGTGTTGGTCTCGGGATCGCTGTCACCGAGTCCCAGGGGCAGGCCCGCGACGTTGTACGTCAGCACGTTGAAGGAGCCGGAGTCCGCGGCGACGGCGGGTGTCGCGGAGGTCGCGGTCAGTCCGGTGAGGGTCAGAGCGGCAGCGGCGAGGGTGCCGAGGAGTCGTCTCATGGTGGGGGTGTCTCCGGTCGGGGAGGCGGAGCAGGACATGAACGATGCTCAGGTTCATGCCAACTCGGGTGGTGCGCAAGGGACTCGAGGGAAACAGTTGAAGATGAAACGGCGGACCGGGGCTACGACCCCGCCCACGGCCGCAGCTTCTCCGGGGTGCGGACCGCCCAGATCCGGGTGACGCGCCCGTCGGCGATGTCGAACGCGGCCACGGTCATGACGACGCCGTCCCGCTGGGCCACCAGGCCCGGCACGCCATTGACCGTCCGCTCCAGGAGTTCGAGCCCCGGAGCCTTGTCGGCGATGGCGACCATGTACTGGGCGATGCGCGCGCCGCCCTCCACCGGGCGCAGGGCGGCGCCGGCCAGGCCGCCGCCGTCGGCGGTCATCACGGCGGCCGGGTCGAGGACGCCGACGAGAGCCGCGATGTCCTTGCTCTCCCAGGCCTCTTTGACGTGCCGCACCACCTCGGCCCGGCCGGTCGCCGGCACCGGAGTACGCGCGGCGCCCACCCGCCGCCGGGCGGAGGCCGCCAGCTGCTTGCACGCCGCGGGAGTCCGGTCGAGGACGCCGGCGATCTCGGCGAACGGATAGCGGAAGACGTCATGCAGGACGAACGCCACCCGCTCGGCAGGCGTCATCGACTCCAGGACGACGAGGAAGGCCATGGACACCGACTCGTCCAGGACGATCTGGTCGGCGGGGTCCGCGGGGCCGGCGCCGCCCGCCTGGTCCCACTCGATCCGGTCGGGCAGCGGCTCGGGCAGCCACGCGCCGACATAGCGTTCCCGGCGGGCCCGCGCCGAGCCGAGCAGGTCCAGGCAGATGCGGCCGGTCACCGTCGTCAGCCAGGCGCCCGGGGACCGGATCTCCTCCTGCCGGCTGCGGGGCAGCCCGTACCAGCGGGCGTAGGCATCCTGCACCGCGTCCTCGGCCTCGGTCACCGAACCGAGCAACCGGTAGGCGACATTGATCAGTTGGCGTCGCTCACCGGCCACCCCGTCCGTGCTGCTCCCGACAGTCCCCATGCTTCCCGCCGCCCCCCTGGCCTTACCTCTCGCAGGCCCGCGTCGTCGAACTGGTGAGACCTTATCGATCGACTGCCCGAGGGCGGACAAGGGGAACTGCGACATGGCCACTCAGATGACGGCGACGACGGCGGACGTGCGGCGCGGCTCCTCGTTCCTGCGGATCGCGATCGCCCTGCAGACCCTGACCATCTTCCTCCAGGCGGTCTCCGCCGGGCTGCTGCTGACCTCGTCCTACGGAGAGACGCTGCACAGTGCCGGAGCCCGCGTGATGTACGGGGCGTCGATGCTGTACCTGCTCGCGGCCGTGCTGGCGTGGAAGCCGGGCGGCGGCTCCGCCCGGCCCGTCTGGCACGCGTCGGGTTTCCTCGTCCTCGCCTCGGTCCAGGTCGTGCTCGGCATCGCGCACGTCCCGTCGGTCCATCTCCCTCTGGGCGTCCTGATGTTCGGTCTGAGTGTGCTGGCGCTGGCCCGGCGCTGAGATCCTGGTGCGTCAGGGATGACGCAGCAGGTCCAGTTCCGTGCCCCAGGCGTCGAGCACCGGGTCGTGGCCGGCCCGCCATGCCGCCTCCTCGATGCCGGCGAAGAGGGCGCGCTGGGTGGACGGGTCGCCGTCGGCCAGGATGCGGCGGACGACCGGCAGGAGCCGGTCCGCGTCCCACCGGGGCTCGCCCAGCGGCTGCCGTTCCAGCTCCCACTGGAGGAACTTGTTGTAGGGCCGGACGCGGCGGTGCAGGGCGAAGAGCACCTCCAGCGCGTAGGGGACGGACTCGGCGGCGTCCAGGTGGCCCATGGCGGGGCGGCCGTCGCGGTGGCTCTTCAGGGAGCGGTACGTCTGGTTGACGTACGCGTCGAGCCAGCCGTCGACGGCGGCCCGGGCCTCGGTTTCGCCCAGCGTCCGTTTCTCGTCGAGGATCCGGGCGATGGTCCCGTCGAGCCGGTCGAGCAGGACCTGGGCGTGGACGTAGGAGTAGCGCGCGAAGTGGTCGGGCCGGCCGGGCATGCCACGGGTGCGGAACTCCGCCAGCGGAATGACGACGAGGTCCAGGTGGGGGGAACGGAACCAGTCCAACTCGGCGATCGGCGAGTCGTGCCGGTCCCTGAGGATCACGTGCAGGTCGTAGTCGGAGTGGACCGTCGGCATGCCCTCGTGGACCCGGGAGCCGCTGAGGACCAGCCCGGCCACGCCGGGATCGGCGGCCGCCCGTGCGGTGAAGGCGGCCAGTGTGTCCTCAGGAGTGTCGCCCAAGGTGATGTGCATGGTGATGTCTCCCCGCGGAGCGTCAGGGGTACGGGCCGGGTTCGCGTCTGCGGTGTCCGGGACACCGCCGGAGAGATCACTTCACGCTGCGGACGCTACCCCGTCCGTACCGCCCGCCGGTATCGTTTTTCACGCCCGCACGGGGGTGGCTGGGGGGCTGGGAC
>NZ_MUKA01000029.1 GCF_002150735.1 Streptomyces africanus | reverse complement strand
GGCGCGCGGCGAGGCCGCCCGTCCCCCGCAGTCCGGCCAGCTCCCCGCTCCCGGACCCCCGCACCACCTCGAACGTGCAGTGCACCGTCCCGTCCTCGCCGAACCACCCCCGCTCCTCCACGGCGAAGCTCCCCTCCCGCCCGTCGAGCCGGCCCGTGATCAGTTCCATGCCGGTGAAGGAGCCGGTCTTCTGGGTGACGTAGACGATGGAGTACTCGCAGATCGTCCCGTCCGCCTCGATGCCGCCGCTGAAGGTGTTCCGGACGGAGGCGTGGGCGAGCCGGGGGTTCGCGTCCTCCCCCGGGCCGATCACTCGCTCCTGCCAGTCGGCGAAGGTGAAGTGTCCGGTGGTGGTGCGCGTGCCGGGCATGGGTGGGTCCTTTCGAAGATCGGCAGGCGGCCGTGCGGGCCGTCTGGGAGCACCACTCTGGTCCCCGTACCTGACATCTCCTGTCAGGTACCGGCGCGTACGCCGGACAATGGCTCCCATGCGTGCCGACCGGCTCCTCTCCCTGCTCCTGCTGCTCCAGAACCGCGGGCGGATGACCGCGCCCGAGCTCGCCGCCGAGCTGGAGGTGTCGGTGCGCACGGTCTACCGGGACGTCGAGGCGCTGGGCGCGGCGGGTGTGCCGGTGTGCGCGGACCGGGGGCCGGAGGGCGGCTACCGGCTGATGGACGGCTACCGGACCCGGCTGACCGGTCTGACCGACGCCGAGGCCGGGTCGTTGTTCCTCGCCGGGATGCCCGGTCCGGCACGGGATCTGGGGCTGG
Organism: Streptomyces africanus; assembly: GCF_002150735.1. Classification (GTDB taxonomy): domain Bacteria; phylum Actinomycetota; class Actinomycetes; order Streptomycetales; family Streptomycetaceae; genus Streptomyces; species Streptomyces africanus. The sequence continues at coordinate 47,095 of NZ_MUKA01000029.1, read as the reverse complement.
GGGCGGTGCTGGCCAGTGCCCAGCTGAAGGTGCAGGCCGCGCTTCCGGCGGAGCTGGCCGGGCAGGCGCGGCGGGTGCAGGAACGGTTCCATCTGGACGCGCCGGCGTGGTTCCGGGAGGCCGATCCGGTGCCGTGTCTGGAACCGGTGGCCGCGGCCGTGTGGGAGCGGCGGGTGCTGCGCGTGCACTACCGGCGGTGGCGGGGCGAGGTGCGCCGGGAGGTGCGGCCGCTGGGCCTCGTCCTCAAGGGCGGCATCTGGTACCTGGTCGCCCTGGCGGAGGAGTCCGTACGGACGTACCGGGTGTCCCGCCTGCTGACCGTGGAGGAGACCGGGGAGCTCTTCGAGCGTCCGGCCGGCTTCGACCTGGCCGCCTACTGGGAGGAGTCGTCCCGGCGGCTGGAGGCCGCCCTGCAGCAGGGTGTCGCCCGGTTGCGCCTCTCACCTCGGGGGCAGCGGCTGCTGCCGATGCAGTTCGGGGCGGCGGGTGCACGGGCCCTGCGGAGCGCGGGTGCGCCGGACGCGGACGGCTGGGTGGAGGTGGAACTGCCCGTGGAGACAGAGGCCGTGGCCGTCGGGGATCTGCTCCGGCTGGGTCCGGAGGCGGAGGTCCTCGGGCCGCCCGGGCTGCGGCAGGCCGTGGCGCGGGCGGTGGCGGCGCTGGCGGACCGGTACCGGCAGCCGTGACGGACCGGTACCGGCGGCCGTGAGGCGTCTTCGAAAATTTCCACGAAGTTCACAGGGCCGGAGGTACTGACAGACCACGTGAACGCCAGGTACCGTCCTGAGCCAGTTCACACGTGTGGACTACACCACAACGGAACACCCGTCGTGGCACCGCCTTCCTACTCGGATCGTCCGGCACGTTCCTGCCGGTAGAAGGGGTTCACTCACCATGGCCACTGTCTCGTTCGACAAGGCGACCCGGGTCTACCCGGGTTCCACCAAGCCCGCTGTTGACGCGCTCGACATCGACATCGAGGACGGCGAGTTCCTCGTCCTCGTCGGCCCGTCCGGCTGCGGCAAGTCCACCTCGCTCCGCATGCTCGCGGGGCTCGAGGACGTCAACGCCGGCGCCATCCGCATCGGCGACCGCGACGTCACCCACCTGCCGCCGAAGGACCGGGACATCGCCATGGTGTTCCAGAACTACGCGCTCTACCCGCACATGACCGTCGCCGACAACATGGGCTTCGCGCTCAAGATCGCCGGCGTCAACAAGGCGGAGATCCGGCAGAAGGTCGAGGAGGCCGCGAAGATCCTCGACCTCACCGAGTACCTGGACCGCAAGCCGAAGGCGCTCTCCGGTGGTCAGCGCCAGCGTGTCGCCATGGGCCGCGCCATCGTGCGTGAGCCGCAGGTGTTCCTCATGGACGAGCCGCTGTCCAACCTGGACGCCAAGCTCCGTGTGTCCACGCGTACGCAGATCGCCTCGCTCCAGCGCCGCCTGGGCATCACCACCGTCTACGTCACCCACGACCAGGTCGAGGCCATGACGATGGGCGACCGCGTGGCGGTCCTCAAGGACGGTCTGCTCCAGCAGATCGACACCCCGCGCAACATGTACGACAAGCCCGCCAACCTCTTCGTGGCCGGCTTCATCGGCTCCCCGGCGATGAACCTGGTCGAGGTGCCGATCACCGACGGCGGCGTGAAGTTCGGCAAGTCGGTCGTGCCGGTGCAGCGCGACGCGATCGCCGCCGCCACCGACAAGACCGTCACGGTCGGTGTCCGCCCCGAGCACTTCGACGTGGCCGGCCCGGACGTCGAGCAGGGCCTCGCGGTCACCGTGAACGTCGTCGAGGAACTCGGCGCCGACGCCTACGTCTACGGCACCGCGAAGGTCGGCGACGAGTCCAAGGACCTCGTGGTCCGTGTCAGCGGCCGTGACGTCCCGGAGAAGGGCAGCCAGCTGCACATCGTGCCCCGCTCCGGCGAGACCCACGTGTTCTCGACCTCCACGGGCGAGCGCCTGTCCGACTGACCCACCAAACACACAACCCGGGTGAATCACCCAGGTTGACGAAGAGGGCCCCGCAGCGTGCTGCGGGGCCCTTCTCGTTGTCGACAAATACCCCGGCACACCGGACGTTTCGAGCGGTGTGCGTCAACGCCTTACCCAAAAATGAGCACTCTCTCATCCCCCGAACCGGTGACTAAATGTCTACAAACCATTACCCCGCGCTACCCTCACACGCGTGAAGCACTCCACTAACCAACAGACGCGACGCGGCCGGGGCCCCGCCCGCCGGATCGGCCGCTCCCTCGCTTTCGTCCTGCCCGTCGTCCTGGTGCTCTCCGGGACCCTCGCGGTCACCCGAGTCAACTGGTCGGGGAGCACCTCCGACCCGGTGCTCACCGCCGCGGACACCAGCACGTCCGCCGGCACCCCGCGGGCGGTCAAGCGCGCCCCGCAGGACGTCCTGCGCGACAAACTGCTCACCGAACTCCAGGAGGAGAACCCCGGCGTCGCCCTCACCCATCTCCAGCAGGCCGTCAACGGCCGCCCGTCGCTGGCGAAGCACTGCACGTCCATCGCCCGCGCCCTCGGACAGGCCGCCGTCCGGGTCTACGGCCCGACGCGCGCTCAGTCCTACGCCCGCCCGGTCTGCGACACCGCCTTCGCCACGGGCGTCGCGGCCGCGCACACCTGAGCACCCCGCCCTGCCGCCGGACGAGAGGTGAGAAGCCGGCAGCGGCTGACGCGAGAATTTTTGTCCGCCGCGGCCCCGGGCGGGACGCCACGTACAGTTCGGTCTCATGAGCGATCCGAGCGCCGCGTCCCGCCCCGTTCAAGCCGTCGTTCTGGCCGGTGGCCAGGGCTCCCGGCTACGCCCGTACACCGACGACCGGCCCAAGCCGATGGTCGAGATCCCCGGGACGGGGACACCGATCATCGGCCATCAGCTGTCCTGGCTCGCGGAGGAGGGCGTGACGGACGTGGTGGTCTCCTGCGGCCACCTCGCCGAGGTGCTCCAGAAGTGGCTGGAGAGGGCCGATCTGCCCGTCTCCGTCACCACGGTCGTGGAGTCGGAGCCCCTCGGCCGCGGCGGCGGCCTCAAGTACGCCGCCGCGCATCTGCCCCACCCGGACCAGCCCTGGTACGCCACGAACGGCGACATCTGGACCCGGTTCTCGCTGCGTGACATGGCGGACTTCCACACCGAGCGGGACGCCGTCGCGACGCTGGCCCTGGCCCGGCCGCGGCTGCCGTGGGGTGCGGTGAAGACGGACGGCTTCGGCCGCATCACGGACTTCATCGAGGCCCCGCCGTCGACCTTCGAGATCAACGCGGGTGTGTACGTCTTCTCCCCCGGGTTCGCGGGGCTGCTGCCGGACCGCGGGGATCACGAGCGCACGACGTTTCCCCGGCTGGCCCGCGAGCGGAAGCTGGCCGGGTTCACGATCCCTCAGGGGTCGTACTGGCGTGCCATCGACACGGCCAAGGACCTGACGGAGGCCGCGAAGGAACTGGCGGCGTCGGGGCGCTGAGAGCTCGCCTTCCACAGGAAGGGGCCCCACACCCGAGGTGTGGGGCCCCTTCCTGTTTGTGCCGGCCGGCCGGCTACCCCAGCAAGCCGCCCACCAGGCCCGGCCGGCCCGTGGAAGAGGAGTCATCGTCGCCCGAGCCGCCGCTCGAGCCCGAGCCGCCGCTCGAGCCCGTGCCGCCGGAGGTGGGGCCGGACGTGGTGCTCGGGGCCTGGCCGGCCGGGGAGGACTGCTGGGGCGGGGCCTGGCCCGCGCTGCCCTGGGTCTGGCTGGGCGAGCCGCCGGTGACCGTGCCGGCGTCCCGGGTGGCGCCCGGCCTGGCCGTGGTGCCCGCGCTGGGGCTGGCCGAACCGGCCGTGGCGCCCTGGGTGGGTGAGGTGGAGGCCGACGGGGTCCGCTTGTCCTGCCGCTTGCCAGGGGCGTCCGGGAGCGGGGCACCGGGCAGTTCGTTGCGCGGGGCCTCGCCGGGTCCGGGGACGACGACCCGGTCGGAGTCGCGGACGGCGCCGCCGAGCAGCGAGCCGACGAGCAGCGTGAGACCGGTGGCGACGGCGGTGACGAGGGCGCCGCGGCGCAGCACGTAGCGGCGCAGGTCCCAGATGTCGGCGCGGGGTCCGAGGCGGCGCCAGGCACTGCCGGCCAGGCGGCCGTCGACGGAGTAGACGGGGGCGCCGGCGATGATCAGCGGGGACCAGGCGGCGAGGTAGATGATGTCAGGGGTCTCGTAGACGGGGACGCTCTTCCAGCTGACGGTGACCAGCAGCGCGGCCGAGAGCAGGGCGCCGAAGCAGGCGGCGACGCGCTGCCAGCAGCCGAGGACCGTCAGGACGCCGACGATGACCTGGGCGAAGGCGATGGCCAGTCCGGACCCGACCGGGTGCTCGAAGGCGAACTGCCGCAGCGGCTCGGCGACTTCCCAGGGGTGCAGCGTGTTCAGCCACTTCACCATGGTGCCGCGCTTGCCGCCGTCGAAGTAGACGGGGTCGCACAGCTTGCCCATGCCGGCGTAGACGGAGATGAAGCCGAGGAAGACGCGCAGCGGGAGCAGGACGACGCCGAGGTTCATCCGGCGGCCCGGGTAGTAGGCGTGCCGGGCCGGGTCGTCGCTGTGGCGTTTGACGGGCCGCCCGGTGCCGTCCGCCTCGTCGGCGGCGTCCTCGAACTCCCCTTCCGCGTAGGCCGGGTCGTCGTAGAACGGTGCGTCGTAGGCCGGTTCGTCGTAGGCGCTGCCGACCGTGCGCATGGGCGGCAGCAGCCGGGTGCCGTCGGCGGGCGCGTGGGTGCGCTGCGGGCCGACGACGGGGGTCTCGACGGTCTGGGTGAGCTCGTCCTGGTAGCCGTCGCCCTCGTAGCCGGTGCCGTAGCCGCCGTCCTGGTACCCGGCGCCGTATCCCGGGGCCTGCGGGGCGGTGCCCACGCGGGAGATGACCTGGGTGGCCCCGGCGTCCGTGGCGGACTCGTCGGGGTGGCGGATGCTCTCGTGCCGGACGGCCTGGAGGAGCCGGTGGGCGCCGGTGTCGTCGGGCGCGGACTTGCCGCTCCAGACGACGGGCCGGCGGCGTGTGACGGCCCCGTCCGCCGCGCCCCTGGGGGTGACGACGGGGATGCGGGCGGTGTCCTCGCCGGCGCTCAGATGCCGTGCGACCCGGGGGGACTGGACGCGACGCGTCGAGACGCCCAACTGCACGCGGAAACTCGCGTGATTGACGATGACCTGCGCCGGGTCGCTCGGCACCTTCACCATGCTCAGCGCGGGAGCGTCGTCGAGTCCCGACGAGCGTTCCCCCGTGGGTGTGCGGGGTGTTCTCGTGTCCACACTCATCTAACCGAGTGACGTCGGGATAGGACACTGCTTTGACTCGCCGGATCTGTCCGGACCCCGTCAAGCTTGTCCTTGTCGCCCCGACGTCACCGGAATTACACCGTACGGGTGAAGTGGCGGACGCCTGTTCAGCCGCGCCGGCGGGCCGCCTCGTACAGCACGATCCCTGCCGCCACACCGGCGTTGAGCGACTCGGCGCCGCCCGGCATCGGGATCCGCACGCGGAAGTCGCAGGTCTCCCCGACCAGCCGGGACAGGCCCTTGCCCTCGCTGCCGACGACGATGGCGACGGGCCCGCCGAGGGCCTGAAGGTCACCGAGTTCGACCTCGCCGTCGGCGGCGAGTCCGACGACCACGATGCCGGCCTTCTTGTACGCCTCCAGCGCGCGCGTCAGGTTGGTGGCGCGGGCGACGGGCGTACGGGCGGCCGCACCGGCGGACGTCTTCCAGGCACCGGCCGTCATCCCGGCGGCCCGCCGCTCGGGTACGACGACGCCGTGCCCGCGGAAGGCGGAGACGGAGCGGACGACCGCGCCGAGGTTGCGCGGGTCGGTCACCCCGTCGAGCGCGACGATCAGCGGGTCCTCACCCGCGTCGGCGGCGGCGTCGACGAGGTCCTCGGGGTGCGCGTACTCGTACGGCGGGACCTGGAGCACCAGGCCCTGGTGGTTGAGCCCGTTCGTCATCCGGTCGAGCTCGGGGCGGGGGGCCTCCATGAGGTTGATCCCACCGCGCTCGGCGGCGAGCTGGAGGGCCTCACGGACGCGCTCGTCGTTGTCGATGAACTGCTGGACGTACAGCGTCGACGCCGGCACGCCGTCGCGCAGCGCCTCGAAGACCGGGTTGCGGCCGACGACCAGCTCGGACGTGGACTTGCCGCCGCGGCCCCGGGCCGCGGGACGGCGCGCCGTCTGCCGCGCCTTGGCGCCGGCGACACGGTTCTTCTTGTGTCCCTTGCGCATCTCGGCGGGCGGAGTGGGGCCCTTGCCCTCCAAGCCCTTGCGTCGCTGGCCGCCACTGCCGACCTGCGCGCCCTTCTTGCCGGACATGCGGCGGTTGTTGGCTGCCATGACCTACCTGTCTGTGGGGTGCGGTACGTACGTACGTCTGAAGTGTGCCGCCCGGAGGCCCGGACGGCACAATCGATCTTCCGGATCGCGGTCGGGTCAGCGCGGTCCGAGGCTCCAGCGGGGCCCCTGCGGGCTGTCCTCGATGACCAGGCCGGACTGGCCGAGCTGGTCGCGGATGGCGTCCGCGGTGGGCCAGTCCTTGCGGGCCCGGGCGGCCTCGCGCTGGTCGAGGACCATGCGGACGAGCGTGTCGACCACGCCGTGCAGGTCGGCGCCGCGGTCGCTCTCCCCCGCCCAGAGGGCGTCGAGCGGGTCGAGTCCGAGGACGCCGAGCATGGCGCGGACCTCGGCGAGCCGGGCCACCGCCGCTTCCTTGTCGTCGGCGGACAGCGCGCTGTTGCCCTGCCGGACCGTGGTGTGCACCACGGCGAGCGCCTGCGGCACGCCGAGGTCGTCGTCCATCGCCTCGGCGAAGGCCAGCGGCACCTCGGCGGCCGGCTCGACGGCACCGGCCTTCTCCACCACGCGCTGCACGAAGCCCTCGATCCGCGCGAACGCCGACTCGGCCTCGCGCAGCGCCTCCTCGCTGTACTCGATCGTCGAGCGGTAGTGCGGGGTGCCGAGGTAGTAGCGCAGCACGATGGGCCGCCAGCGCTTGACCATCTCGCTGACCAGGACCGAGTTGCCGAGCGACTTGGACATCTTCTCGCCGCTCATGGTGACCCAGGCGTTGTGCACCCAGTACTGGGCGAAGTCGTCGCCGGAGGCCTTGGCCTGGGCGATCTCGTTCTCGTGGTGCGGGAAGACCAGGTCGAGGCCGCCGCCGTGGATGTCGAAGGCGGTGCCGAGGTACTTGTGCGCCATCGCCGAGCACTCCAGGTGCCAGCCCGGGCGGCCGCGGCCCCACGGCGTCTCCCAGCTGGGCTCCCCCGGCTTCGCCGCCTTCCACATGGCGAAGTCCCGCGGATCGCGCTTGCCGGTGATGCCCTCCTCGGCGGGCTGGCGCATCTCGTCGAGGTCCTGCCGGGACAGCTCCAGGTAGGAAGGCCAGGAGCGGACGTCGAAGTAGACGCTGCCGTCGGCCTCGTAGGCGTGCCCTCGGTCGATGAGGTCACGCATCATCTCGACCATCTCGGTGATGTGGCCGGTGGCGCGGGGCTCGTAGGTGGGCGGCAGGCAACCCAGCACGGTGTAGCCGTCGTTGAAGGCGCGCTCGTTCTCGTAGCCGATGGCCCACCACGGGCGGTTCTGCTCGTCCGCCTTGGAGATGATCTTGTCGTCGATGTCGGTCACGTTCCGCACGAACGTGACGTCGTAGCCGCGGTACTCGAACCAGCGGCGCATGATGTCGAAGTTCAGACCCGACCGGATGTGCCCGATGTGGGGTGCGGCCTGCACGGTGGCACCGCACAGGTAGATCGAGACACAACCCGGCTTGAGCGGGGAGAAGTCACGGATCTGCCGGGCGCTGGTGTCGTACAGGCGAATAGTCACGGGACCAGGGTAGTAGGCCATCGGGGGTGTGTGGGGCAGAGCCGTTCACCCGGCGCGTACGACCAGCGCCGTCGCCACCGCCATCAGGCCCTCGTCACGTCCGGGGAAGCCCAGTCCGTCCGTGGTCGCGCCCGATACGGAAACCGGTGCTCCGGCCGCCTCCGACAGCAGCTTCTGGGCTTCGTCCCTGCGCTTGCCGATCTTCGGCCTCGGGCCCACGACCTGTACGGCGATGTTGCCGATGCGGAAGCCGGCCGCGCGGACGATCCGGGCCGCCTCCGTCAGGAGCGTGATGCCGGACGCGCCCGACCACTCGGGGCGGCCCGTGCCGAAGTGCTGTCCCAGGTCGCCGAGGCCGGCCGCCGAGAACAGCGCGTTGCACGCGGCGTGCGCGACGACGTCCGCGTCGGAGTGGCCGGCCAGTCCCGGACCCTCGCCCTCCCACTTCAGGCCGGCGCACCACAGCTCGCGGCCCTCCTCGAAGGCGTGGATGTCGGTACCGATGCCGACCTGGGGCAGCGGCATCGCGGGCGTCTCGTCCCTCGCGGCGGTCTCGTCAGAAGCCATCGTTGAGCCTCCTGCGGGCCAGGACCGCCTCCGCGAGCACCAGGTCCAGGGGCCGGGTGACCTTGAACGCCTCCTCGTGGCCGGGCACCGCCACGACCGTGAGACCGAGCTGCTCGACCATGCCGGCGTCGTCGGTGACGTCCCCGGTGACCGTCTCGTGCGCCCGTACCAGCGTCGTCCGGTCGAAGCCCTGCGGCGTCTGCACCGCCCGCAGCCGCGCGCGCTCCGGCGTGGCGACGACCGGCTCCGGCTCGCCGGGCGCCCCGGCGGGCTCGACCTGCTTGACGGTGTCGGCGAGCGGCAGCGCCGGGACCACGGCCGGGGCGCCCTCGCGTACGGCCTCGATCACGGCGTCGACCGTGTCCACCGGCACCAGCGGCCGGGCCGCGTCGTGCACCAGCACGATGTCGTGGCCGGGGGGCAGCGCGTCCAGGCCGAGCTTCACGGACTCCTGGCGGCTCTGCCCGCCGGGTACGACGAGGAAGTCGGTCCGCTCGGGCAGCGCGTGCGCGTCGAGCAGCGACTTGACCTCGGCGGCACCGTCGGGCGGGGCCACGACGACGACCAGCGAGACGGCGCGGGAGGCGGCCATCGCGCGGACCGCGTGGATGAGCATGGGGGTGCCGCCCAGCGCGCGGAGCGCCTTGGGGGCGCCCGGGCCGAGCCGTACACCACGGCCGGCGGCCGGGATCACGGCCGCCGTACGGCCTGCCGAAGGGGCGGCCGACGGCGAGGGACGCGAATCGTCAGACATCGGTTCCTGTCAGGTTTGTGTGTTGCCCTGGCGTGGGTATGGCCTGGAGGAGTGCCGGGCGCGACGCGCTCGACCGGACCCTTCCGTGACGCTGGTCGAGCCGGCTGCCCGGGCCCGGCACGCCAAGCACCGGATCGTGAGTGATAACACATCCGGCGATGACGGCGCATTCGGCGTGCGAATGCGAACATGCCGCAGCGCCCGGCGACTGGAGAATCGTCATCGGGCACCGCGGCATTTCGATGTGCAGGATTGATCAGCAGAGTGCTGAGCGACAGGCTTCGCCTCAGGAGGCGAGAACCTCGTCGAGCAGGGCCTCGGCCTTGTCCTCGTTGGTGTTCTCCGCGAGGGCGAGCTCGCTCACCAGAATCTGGCGGGCCTTGGCGAGCATGCGCTTCTCGCCGGCGGAGAGTCCGCGCTCGCGCTCACGACGCCACAGGTCACGCACCACTTCCGCGACCTTGATGACATCGCCCGAAGCGAGCTTCTCCAGGTTTGCCTTGTAACGACGGGACCAGTTCGTGGGCTCCTCGGCGTACGGCGCGCGCAGCACCTCGAAGACCCGGTCCAGCCCATCCTGACCGACCACATCACGCACGCCGACGAACTCCGCATTGTCCGCTGGCACACGCACTGTCAGGTCACCCTGGGCGACCTTCAGCACCAAGTAGGTCTTGTCCACGCCTTTGATCTGGCGAGTTTCGATAGCCTCGATCAGCGCGGCCCCGTGATGGGGATAGACCACGGTGTCGCCAACCTTGAACGTCATGTGACAGGTACCCCTTCCGTGGCTATCCAGGGTAACACGGAAACTGCGGGTTCTGAATGGCGTTTTCGCAGGTCAGGGCATATCTCGGGGCTTGACAAGTCCAACAGGAACGTGCTTCGGACAGGGGATGGAAGAAGGTATTCGCAGGTCGGAGCGGCTCTCCAGGCCGAGCGAAACGCGTACGTTACACACATCCGGACCCCCCTCCAACCGGCCGAACATCCCCATATGTCCGGTTCCGTATGATCGACTTCCGCTACTCCGTTCGGAGGCCCGAGCCGGGTTCCGGTCGAATCCGGAATTGATCACCGGGCGTCCGGGCGAGCCGCCGGTGATCAATTCCGAGGGGGGTCCGCGCATTCCTTCACGGAAAATCTGCGCTGCCGCCCGAGGCTCTTATGTGAATGCCGGACGAGCACCCGCCAATGTGACCTGGGTGTCACTTGTGACTCAGGTGGGACCGCAGGTGCCGGGGGGTCGGGTGCGGCCGGGCGGGAACGGCTCGGTAACCTGAGGCCTGCTGACAGACACTTAGGGCGGCTTTATCGGCCGCTCCGCTCGAGTCAAGGAGTTGCCGCCGCCGTGAGCAGCAGCCTTCGACGCGGCGTCCTCGCCGCGGCCGCCATCGCGTTCTCCGTCTCCTCGCTCGCCGCGTGCGGCGCCGGCAGCGACGCTCAGACCCTCGAGATCAAGCCGGACAACGCGGCGACGAGCGTCGGCAACATCAAGGTCCAGAACGCGATCGTGATCACGCAGCCCGACCTCGAGTCGACCGGCCCGGCCGCGATCTCCGCCACCTTCTTCAACTCCGGCAGCACCGCCGAGACGCTGGAGTCCATCACCCTGCCCGGCACCGGCAAGAAGGCCGAGCTCAAGCCCGCCAAGGGCGGCAGCCTGAGCATCCCGGCGCACGGCTCGCTGGTCCTGGGCGGCAAGGACAACGCCATCGCCGTGCTGCCGAGCAGCCGCGAGGCCGTCCAGGACGGCAACGCCCAGAAGGTCACCTTCACCTTCAGCAAGACCGGTGACGTCAGCCTGCGCGCGTTCGTCGTCCCCGCCGAGCACTACTTCAAGGAGTGGGGCCCGACCGAGGTGCCGGCCGCGCCGGGCGCCTCCGCGTCCCCGTCCGGTTCGCCGTCGGGGAGCCCCTCCGGTTCGCCGGCCGGCACCGAGAGCCCCGCCGCGGGCGAGACGCCGGGCGGCCACGAGTCGCCGGCCACGCCGACCGACGCGGCCTCGGCGAGCGCCGGGCACTGAGCAGCCGTAGCGACACGAACGGCAGGGGCGGGACCTCCGGGAGGTCCCGCCCCTGTCGTGTGTGCCGCCGTCAGTCGGCTTACGGCTCGAACTTGTAGCCCAGGCCGCGGACCGTCACCAGGTAGCGCGGGGCTCCCGGGTCCGGCTCGATCTTGGCGCGCAGGCGCTTGACGTGGACGTCGAGGGTCTTGGTGTCACCGACGTAGTCGGCGCCCCAGACACGGTCGATGAGCTGCATGCGCGTGAGCACGCGGCCGGCGTTGCGCAGCAGCATCTCCAGCAGGTCGAACTCCTTCAGCGGGAGGTCGATCTTGGTGCCGCCGACGGTGACCACGTGCCGGTCGACGTCCATCCGGACCGGGCCGGCCTCCAGCGCGGCCGGGGTGACCTCCTCCGGCTCGCCTCTGCGGCGCAGCACGGCGCGGATGCGGGCGACCAGTTCGCGCGAGGAGAAGGGCTTGGTGACGTAGTCGTCGGCTCCTATCTCCAGGCCGACGACCTTGTCGATCTCGCTGTCCTTGGCGGTCACCATGATGACGGGGACGTTGGAGCGGCCGCGCAGCTGGCGGCAGACCTCGGTGCCCGGCAGGCCGGGCAGCATCAGGTCGAGGAGGACGAGGTCGGCGCCGTTGCGCTCGAACTCGTCGAGTCCGTCGGGCCCGGTGGTCGCGACGGCGACCTCGAAGCCCTCCTTGCGGAGCATGTACGACAGGGCGTCGGAGAAGGACTCCTCGTCCTCGACGACGAGCACTCGGGTCACGGAAGGACCTCCGGGGCAGGAAGCGTTTCGTACGCGGTTGATTCGGGGGATGTGGGGGTGGACCGCCCGGCCTCGTCGTCGAGGCCCGCGCCTCCTGCGCGTATCTGTCGGGCGGGCTGCTGATGTGCGCGGTCGCGGGCCGCACCGGCCTCCGGCAGCCGCAGGGTGAAGGTGGAGCCCTGGCCTTCGGCGCTCCACACCGTGACCTCCCCGCCGTGCGAGGCGGCCACGTGCTTCACGATCGCCAGCCCCAGTCCCGTACCGCCGGTGGCACGGGAGCGGGCCGGGTCGACGCGGTAGAAGCGCTCGAAGATGCGCTCCTTGTCCTTGTCGGAGATGCCGATGCCCTGGTCGGTGACGGCGATCTCGATGTGCTCCCCGCCGGGCGCGTTCACCCTGCGGGCCGCTATGCCGACGCGGGTGCGGGCGGGCGAGTAGTTGACCGCGTTCTCGACGAGGTTGCCGAGGGCGGCGGCGAGCTGGCCGCGGTTGCCCCACACATGCAGGTCGGCGGTGCCGCCCGCGGCCATGGTGATCTGTTTCGCGCCGGCCTGGTGCCGGCAGCGGTCGATGGCCTCGGCGACGAGCTCGTCGACGCGGACCGGCTCGGCGTCCTCCAGCGGGTCGTCGTTCTGCACCCGGGAGAGGTCGATGAGCTCCTGGACCAGGCTGGTGAGCCGGGTGGCCTCGATCTGCATGCGCCCGGCGAACCGCTCGACGGCCTCGGGATCGTCGGAGGCGTCCATCACGGCCTCGGACAGCAGGGACAGGGCGCCGACGGGCGTCTTCAGCTCGTGGCTCACGTTGGCTACGAAGTCGCGCCGCACCGCCTCGATCCGGCGGGCCTCGGTGAGGTCCTCCACGAGCAGCAGCACCAGCCGGGAGCCGAGCGGCGCGACCCGCGCGGAGACGGCCAGGGCCTCCCCGCGTCCGGTGCCGCGCCGTGGCAGGTCCAGTTCGACCTGGCGTATCTCGCCGTCGCGCCGGGTGTCGCGGGCCATCTGCAGCATCGGCTCGACGGCGAGCTTGCCGCCGCGGACCAGGCCGAGGGCGTACGCCGCCGAGCTGGCCTTGACCACCGCGTCCGCCTCGTCGAGCACGACGGCGGAGGACCTGAGGACCGACAGGACGGTGTCCACGCCCGGCGGGAGCACCGCGTCCGTGTGGAGGGAGCTGCGGGTGGGGCGCTTCTGTTCACGCTCACTCCAGCGGAACGCCAGCATGGCGATGACGCCGGTGAGCACCCCGGCGATCGCTGCCACTGCGGCGACCGCCGCGTTCACGTCCATGCACCCAGGTTAGGCATGGGTCGGGCACGGGCCACAGCCGTCGGACTGCGAGCTCGAACACTCGTCGCCCAGAGTTCACCTTGGAGCCAGTATTGGTTCATTTGGGATGACGGAAACGGACGCGTACGGGCCGCAACGTGGGAGCGTGGGGTTCGGACCGTTGGTTGTACGACGGTCGTACCGCCGGTTGTTCGGTGGGCCCCGGCCCTTGAACCCCCGACACAGACGCACGAGAGGGAAGCCTGATGCGGGACGCGTACCACGAGGAACTGGACTCGATCGGCGACGGTCTGGTGGAGATGGCCCGGCTGGTCGGCTCGGCGATCGGGCGCGCCACCACCGCCATGCTCGACTCCGACCTGAAGCTGGCCGAGAACGTCATCGAGGCCGACCAGAAGGTCGACGAGCTCCAGCACGACCTGGAGGCCCGGGCCATAGCCCTGCTGGCGCGGCAGCAGCCGGTGGCGACGGACCTGCGCATCGTCGTCACGTCGCTGCGTATGTCGGCCGACCTGGAGCGCTCGGGCGACCTCGCCCAGCACGTGGCGAAGCTCGCGCGCCTGCGCTACCCGGACCGCGCGGTCCCGAGCGACCTGCACGCCACCATCCTGGAGATGGGCCAGCTCGCCCAGCGCCTGATGGCCAAGGCCGCCGAGGTGATCATCACCAAGGACGTCGACCTGGCGCTCCAGCTGGAGCAGGACGACGACGAGATGGACCTGCTGCACCGCACGCTCTTCCAGCACCTGATGGACGACCGCTGGAAGCACGGCATCGAGACGGCCGTGGACGTGACGCTGCTCGGCCGCTACTACGAGCGGTTCGCCGACCACGCGGTCTCGGTCGCCAAGCGGGTGGTGTACCTGGTGACGGGTGAGCACGCGGACGAGCTCCAGACGGATGTGCAGCCGGAGATCCAGGCGGTGACGGGGGCGGAGAGCGCCTGACCCTCGGTTTTCCGGTCGGGGATCGGCTGGGGCGCGCAGGCGCCTCTGTGCGCCGTTGATGCGCCCAGCGGGACGGGCGTCCAATGGGCACAGGCACCAGCCTCGAGGAGGGACCCATGACCGAATCCCCCAGTACCACGCCCGACCCCACGCAGCAGCGCGAGACCGAGCAGCCCGCCGAGATCAGGAACCTGCCCCTGGTCGCCGCCTGCGGCTGCGGCTCGGGCTGCGGCTGCGGCTGCCAGTCGGGCAGCCCCTGCCAGTGCGGCTGACGCCGGCGTTCTCGTACGACCCGCAGGGCCCCGGCGGTCAGCCGCCGGGGCCCTGCGGCGTTGTGAAGGTTTCGGACGTCGTGGTGCCTTCGTACCGATACGGGCGGACCATGGGGGTACGCCCGCTGTATCGGCGTGCCGCCGGGTACTGGGAAGGAGGCGTGACGTCATGGCCAAGTTCATGGATGTCCACCACAGCATGAAGGGCATCACGGAAGAGCAGCTGCTCGAGGCCCACAACGCGGACCTCGCCATAGAAGGGGACGAGAGCGTGCACTTCGAGAGGGCCTGGGCGGACCCGGAGTCCGGCCTCGTCTACTGCCTCTCGGAAGCACCCTCCGCGGAAGCGGTCCAGCGCGTCCACGAACGCGCGGGGCACAAGGCGGACGAGATCCACCCGGTGCCGTTGACGGCCCAGTGAAGTGAACTGAGTGAAGTGAACTGAAGGTGCGGTCGGCCGGTCTCAGGGAGCTCGCAGGGCGCCGGCAGTAGGCTCAGCCGACTCGGCAGGCTCGGGCTCAGCCGACTCGGCAGGCTCGGGCTCAACCGCCTCGACCGGCTGCTCCTCCTCCGGCACCCGACGCATCAGCACCCCGTACCCCAGCCCGGCCACCGTCCCCACCACCGCGCACAGCCCCCACAGCCACTCCGCCCCGAACCGGTCGATGACGAACCCGGACATCAGCGGGGCAACGAGCGCGGCGACGGACCAGGACATGCTGTACATCCCCTGGTAGCGCCCGCGTCCGTGGAGCGGGGACAGCCGGACGACCAGGCCCGTCTGGGTCGGGGCGTTGACGATCTCGGCCAGCGTCCACACGCACACCGTGAGGGCGATGACGCCGACCGACCCGGCGAACGCGGTGAGTCCGAAGCCGTAGCCCGCGAGGACGGAGGAGACCACGAGCAGCCGGCGCGGGTCCCGGTGTTCGATGAACCGCGTGACCGGGAGCTGGAGCACGACGATCAGGACGCCGTTGACGGCAATCGCCATGCCGTACTCGGCGGACGTGAACCCGGCCTGGCCCATCGCCACCGGCAGCCCCACCGAGGCCTGCTGGAAGATCAGCGCGACCAGGAAGGACAGCCCGACGACGCCCATGAAGCGCCCGTCGCGCAGTACGGTCCCGAGGCTGACGGAGCCGTCGGTTCTGTCGGGTTCACCGGAGGCGGCGGCCGTCTTCACCGTCGCGGCGGGCTTGGACTCGGGCAGCTTCAGGAAGACCAGGACCGCGCAGGCCATCGTCATCCCCGCCTCGATCAGGAACCCGGCGAGATAGCTGACCTCGGCGATGAACCCGGCGGCCATGGAGGACACGGCGAAGCCGAGGTTGATGGCCCAGTAGTTGAGGGAGAAGGCGCGGATCCGGTCCTCGGGCCGGACGATGTCGGCCATCATCGCCTGCACGGCGGGCCGGGACGCGTTGCTGGCCATGCCGACGAGGAACGCGACGCCGGCGATCGCGACCGGGTGGTGCACGAACCCGAGCAGCGCGACGGAGACGGCGGTCGAGGCCTGCGCGATCAGCAGGGTCGGCCGCCGCCCCAGCCGGTCGGTCATCACGCCGCCGCCGAGTGAGGAGACCACCCCGCCGAGCCCGTGCAGGGCGGCGACGAGACCGGCGTACGTGGCGGAGTAGCCGCGGTCGAGCGTGAGGTACAGCGCCATGAAGGTCGCGACGAAGGCACCGAGCCGGTTGACGAGGGTGCTGGTCCACAGCCACCAGAACTCGCGGGGCATTCCGGAGACGCTCTCCCGGACGGCACGTCTGGCACGCAGGGCGTACGGCATGGACGACATGGGCTCCCCCGGGACGCATGAATGTAAGCGGCGCACGTAGGGCTCACACGTTACAAATCCGCGCTTGACGGAGGCCACTCAATTAACAGAACCCGTCAAACGTCCGCCTGCCGGGCAGCCACGCGAACGGGCGAATGCGTGGATTACGCTCTGGGGCATGGCCGACGCACCGTACAAGCTGATCCTCCTCCGCCACGGCGAGAGCGAGTGGAACGAGAAGAACCTGTTCACCGGCTGGGTGGACGTCAACCTGACCGCGAAGGGCGAGAAGGAGGCGACGCGCGGCGGCGAGCTGCTCAAGGACGCCGGCCTGCTCCCCGACGTCGTCCACACGTCCCTCCAGAAGCGCGCCATCCGCACCGCGCAGCTCGCCCTGGAGTCCGCCGACCGCCTCTGGATCCCGGTCCACCGCAGCTGGCGCCTGAACGAGCGCCACTACGGCGCCCTCCAGGGCAAGGACAAGGCCCAGACGCTCGCCGAGTTCGGCGAGGAGCAGTTCATGCTGTGGCGCCGCTCCTACGACACCCCGCCGCCGGCGCTGGACCGTGACGCCGAGTACTCCCAGTTCTCCGACCCGCGCTACGCGACCCTCCCGCCGGAGCTGCGTCCGCAGACGGAGTGCCTCAAGGACGTCGTCGTCCGCATGCTCCCGTACTGGTTCGACGCGATCGTCCCCGACCTGCTGACCGGCCGCACGGTCCTGGTCGCCGCCCACGGCAACAGCCTGCGCGCCCTGGTCAAGCACCTGGACGGCATCTCCGACGCGGACATCGCGGGCCTCAACATCCCGACGGGCATCCCGCTGTCCTACGAACTCGACACCGACTTCAAGCCGGTGAACCCGGGCGGGACGTACCTGGACCCTGACGCGGCTGCGGCGGCTATTGAGGCGGTCAAGAATCAGGGGAAGAAGAAGTAAGCCGAACTGATCAAGGCCCCTGCCTGCGGTTTCTCCGCTGGCAGGGGCCTTGTTGCTGCAGTGGGCCCGTCGCTGGGCCATGAAAGGGATTTGGGGCCGCTGTCAAGCCTTCTGTCGTCCCTCGGTGAATAACAACATGACCGGTATGCTGGTCGCGCCTCACCTGATCCTTCCCTGAACTCCGCCCACTGGTGCGGGAGTTCCAAGGCACCGGCCCGAGAAGCGGGCCGGTTGAAGGAGGAAGGGAGGCAGTAGAGGTGAGCCTTGAGAAGGACGAGCCCCGTAGGTGGACCAGTGCCGAGAGGTGGCAGGTCTGGCTTACGGGAGCCGGTCTCTTGGTGGCCATCGCTACCGGCGTGATGCAGTTCGCTCGATGAGCGGGTCACGCGCGAGGACGGTCGCGACCGGGAGCAGCTGCACATGCAGCGAGCCCGGTCTGCTGCTGAGCGACCGGGCTCGTTGACTGCATGAGGGCCTGGATCTGGTTGCAGCCGGATCCAGGTCCTCGGTCGTTCTGTCTCCTAGAACCTATGCGAGCCATCTAGGAGCTTGCATCCCAATCTCCCACGACGCTGCTAACGGAATCAACTTTGGTGAATCCACTCGCCGAGACTGCTGCCCTTTAGCATCACAGAACTTGTTCACGTTGGGTACTGATGAGGCTCGTCACTGGCGCTCGAAGAGGGACGCCAGGGCCTTGCGGGTGCGCTCCTGGCTGGAGGGCATCAGGTGTGCGTACACGCGGAGCGTCAAGCCGGGGTCCGAGTGGCCGAGGTACTCGGCGAGGGCCTTGATGTTCTCCCCAGCGTCCAAGAGCACCGAGGCGTAGAAGTGCCGGAGGGCGTGCATGCCGTTCTCGCGGGACTCGACGTAGGACTCACCCGGCTTCCGCTCGGGGATCACTCCGACCGAGGCGAGCGCCCGCTTCCACACTTCCTCGTTGAGGGACGTCCGCCAGACATGACCGCCACGCGGGCCGGTGAAGATCAGCTGCTTGGTCACCGGAGGCCCGTCCGCCGCCATCCACGGCAAGGTGATCTCCACCGGGGGGAACCGCTTCATGTGGTCCCGGAGGGCATCCGCGACCGGACCGGGCAGCGGCACGTCCCGCAGCTTGCCACCCTTGGGCGGGGCGAACACGGGCTTGCTGCGGCTCAGCTTGAGCTGCTGGACCACGTGGAGCATGCCCGCCGCAAAGTCGATCGCGTCGACGGCGATACCAAGGATCTCCCCCTGGCGGAGACCGCAGCCGCCGCCCAGATCGACCATGGCTTGGTACCGCTCGGGCATGCCGGCCCGGACGGCGAAGACCCGCTCTGCCGTCCATGGGACGACTCGCTTGCTGTCCACGGTCGGCGGCCGGACCGAGCGAGCAGCACACGGGTTCCGGGGAAGATGCCCATCGTCCACGGCAGCGCTCAGAGCCGCCCGCACGTTGGAGTAGATCGTCCGAGCGTACGAGCCACGGACGCCGTTCTCCTGGAGCTGCCTCACTCAGTCACGGATGTGAGCGGGCTGGAAGGAGCCGAGAGGACGCGACCCCAAGTACGGGAACGCGTGCAGCCGAAGCTGCGACTCCATCGACGCCTGGGTGTTCGGATCGGGTGCGTGAGTCACCCAGTTCTCGGCGTACTGCTGGAACGTGATCCGTGCCGCGCGCGGGTCGATGTACTGCCCGCGCGCCATGTCGGCCTCCGTCTGGGTCAACCACTGCTCGGCAAGCCGCTTCTGCCGGTCAGGAAAGCTCTTCGACTTCTCCGTGCCGTCCGGGCCGACGTACCGGGCGCGGTACCGCATGCCCGAGCCGTACCGCTCGGTCTTGACCTTGCTGGTCTTGCCGTCCGGGCCAACCTCGGTCTTGTACCAACGGTCCTGGATGTGCCCGGCCATCAGGCAGCTTCCCCAAGCCGGGCATCCACCCAGGCCCGTACGTCGATCGGGTCGAAGCGCAGGTGCCGGCCGACACGGAACCCTCTGGGGCCGGTGCGCTTCCTGCGCCACTGGTAGACCGTCTCGACGCTGGGCAGGTCGAACATCTCGACCAGGTCTTCGGGCGTCAGGTACCGGGAAGGCAGAGGGCGCGGCTCGGCAGCCACGTCCGCCAGGGTGAGGCGTCGGTTAGCCACGGGTTGGTTCTCCTGTCTCCGCCCCGCTCCAGCCCGGCCGGCGCCCGTGTCGCGCTCAGAGCAATCAGCCGCCTGATGCCAGAGAAGGGGTACGTCGTGGCTGGGGCGGTCGGCTCCACGGCTTTACGGAGCCACTTTGGCGCGAGCCTCGAAGATCATGGCCCCAACGTCGTGCTTTACCGGGCAGGTCCACAGACTGCCCGACGCGCCGGAAGCTTACGGGGCCATGATCACTCGCCCCAAAGCAGCTCCGTAAGTTGTTCAGTGGCCCGGGAGGGCCGGATGTGGCTTCAAAGCAGCTTGCCGACCGTGGCTCGGCTGGAGTGGCCGTCCGGCCCTCCGGGGCGCCCTGGTCGCTGATTGAAATACGCGGAAAGCGTCGCTGTTTACGGAGCTGTCGACGGGGTGTCCTACGGGCCGACGGAAGGAACTCGGCTGCGGGAGGGACGCGTGAACAAACAGCGGGCCCGGATATGGGTCGGTATCGACGCGGGCAAGGGCCATCACTGGGCCGCAGTGGTCGACGAGACCGGCGCGACCCTGTGGTCGAAGAAGATCGACAACGACGAGTCGGCGATCCTTACCGCGCTCGGCGAGATCCTGGACCTGGCCAATGAGGTGCACTGGGCGGCGGACATCTCCAGCAGGTCCTCCGCCCTGTTGCTGGCGCTGCTGGCCGCCCACGGCCAACGGGCCGTCTACGTGCCCGGCCGCACCGTCAACCGCATGGCCGGCGCCTACCGGGGCGAGGCCAAAACCGATGCCCGCGACGCCTACGTCATCGCCGAAACCGCCCGCCACCGGCGGGACTTCGCCACCCTCAATGTGCCCGCGCAGCTGGCCGCCGATCTCGCGCTCCTGACCGCCCACCGCACCGACCTGATCACCGACCGGGTGCGGACGCTCAACCGGCTCCGCGACGTGCTCACCGGCATGTTCCCCGCCCTGGAGCGCGCCTTCGACTACTCAGCCCGCAAAGGCGCACTGGTGCTGCTGACCGGCTACCAGACCCCAGCCGCCCTGCGCCGACGCGGCCTGTCCCGCCTGGCCTCTTGGCTGGTCAATCGAGGCGTCCGCGACGCGGACAGCGTGGCCGCCGCAGCCGTGGAAGCCGCCCAGGCCCAGCAGACCGCACTGCCCGGCGAAGACGCCGCCGCACAGATCGTCGCCGACCTAGCCACTCAGATCCTGGCCCTGGACGACCGGATCAAGCGCATCGACCGGCAGATCCGCGACGCCTTCCGCACACACCCACAGGCCGAGGTCATCGAGTCGCTGCCCGGCATGGGCCCCATCCTCGGAGCCGAGTTCGTCGTCGCGGCAGGCGACCTGACCGCCTACGTCGATGCCGGGCACCTGGCCTCAGCCGCCGGACTGGTCCCTGTCCCACGCGATTCCGGCCGCCGCACCGGCAACCTGCACCGTCCCAAGCGCTACAGCCGCCGCCTGCGCAGAGTCTTCTACCTCTCCGCGCAGACCAGCATCATCCGCGACGGCCCGTACCACGAGTACTACCTCAAGAAGCGGGGCGAGGGCTGCAAACACGTCCAAGCCGTCATCGCACTCGCACGACGCCGCACCAGTGTGTTGTGGGCCCTCCGACACGACGACCGAGCCTTCACTCCTACCCCGCCCATGACTCAGACAGCTTGACTCGGCCCGAGGCAACCAACCCATCAGGCGTGGTTGAGGCCGGCGGGGCTACAGCGAGACATACGCGCACCTGATCGGTCGGCTTGCCCACCGTCGTGGCTGACTTTCCTCGGCTGAGGCACAGACAAGCTCCGGGATGAGGTGCACTCCTCACCGGTGGAGGGCGGCCACAACCTTGACCCGGTCATTGAAACTCCAGCCCAAAGCCGCTCCACCGACCTCCGTGGGCAATCGACTGCCGTATATGCTTAGAAGCGGAATCCGAAAAGACCCCCGTCTTCCAAGTCATCTGTCAGACGTGGTTCGCGCACAAACGCAGAATCATCGAACCCCAGACGAACGGCCTTAGCCAGGTCGTCAGAGTTGATCGTCGCAATGTACTGCATACCCTCTTCTGCACTCACCTCGGCAGCTAGCGCGAAGGCTTTAGCTAGTTGCCGCTCATCAACACCATCAAAGAGATGACTATCGTGCACAAGGAAGTCCGGGCCACGGCCGTGCCGATGCGCCAGAATAGAAATCGCTAGATCGAAACAGAAGATCACCATGTTTCCGATCCCACGACTGTTGTCGCTGCGAATGTATGGCGTGATCTGTAGATTCTCACGGCCGGCCTCAATACGCAGGTAGGCCTCACGCTCGCCATACAACTCTCGCGCAAAGCGCGAAAATAGAAGCGTTGCCTCTGCTTGCTGCTCACGTCGCTCATTAAGGTCAGTTGCAACAGCTTGTTGTTGCTGCAAACGTTGGGTCGTGATTTGCCGCGCGCTCGCTTCGAGTGCTTGAGCCGCCTCATATCTGTGTCGCAATGCCTCAACGTTCGCCCGCTCGCGAGCCAAAGCTTGCTGAAGAGCCGTCAGAGCTTCGAGAGCACCACCTTCATTCAGCATGCGCAGAAGCTGGGCCTGCTGCTCACCGAGCCTAGCTCGCTCAGCCCGCCGCTCAGCCAATCGACTTGTTAGGGTCTCGATTTCAGCTTCAAGGAATGCTCGACGGTTCCGCACCACGGATTGATGAAAGGTTTGAACATCGTCAAACCGTCGCCGGACCTGATCTCCCAGCAAGATACCCAGTTCACGGTAGGCCGACTCCAGGTAATCCACCGCGACATCACTGGCTTCGGTGACAGCCTGCTGCAGCTCTTCGAGGTTACTTTGGTCAATGATGTCTTCCTGCGCAAGCTGCTTGATTCGTCGAGCTAGTGCGTCCGCTTCCTCTTTAACCCGCTCATACTCTGGAACCACTTGAAAATTGGAGATCTGATCTTCTAGGCGTCGCAATTGCGCTTCAGCGAGGGCGATCTGACCTCGCAGGTCTGCGGTCGAACCGACAATCCGACCCCACACCGGATCATTTACTGCCTTACGCAACTGTGTACGGGTAGCCTTTTGCGCGGCAAGTTTGCGGTATCTATCCGCAAGTTCATAATCCAGGCCCAGGAGGTATGCCAGGTTAGTTGCGGCGTCGGCTTTCCGCTGCTTGGAAAAACTCTCCGTTGCTTGATTGAATCCGTGTGCGGACGCCCGCCTCACCAAGAAGGACAGCATGGTGCGACCGCTCACACCAGAGGCATCTGCGCGAACGCCAAAAAGCCCCTTCTCGATTAGCTTGTTCCACTCATCAAGCGAAACTTCCGCTGGCCCCCCTACCGGGAACATCTCGTCTTGTCTGTCAGGACGAATGTCGGGATCAAGCTGTACTGCATTCGGTCGACTGGCCCGGCGCCCCACAGTCAGAAGGCCAGTACTGGGCCAATCCAGCTTCAGATGGAAATTTACATTCCGAAGCTGTTTATCGCTTACTAGCGAACGCTTATCTACCCGTGCACCTAGCAGGAAATGAATAAGCTCAATAAGACTTGACTTACCTGCGCTATTTCGACTGTCAGTCTCGGTGGAGGAAGTCCTCTTCTCCGCCACGATCAAGTTCATCCCGCTGGTGAATGATGCGGTTTTGAACCGCGGGTCATCAGCGCTGAGCTGATGCAGCATGGATCCTCCTCCTCGCTACAAGCAAGTCCTGGCGAAGCTCCACGGCGCCCAAGCTGTACAGCATATCCAGCGCTAGGACGAACCACTCGAATGAAACCGGGGAAAAGTGTTCATTCTTAACTCGCCACGCTTTGAGTCGCGCCCAGGCCTGACTCACAGTGCGCGGCTCTTCAAGTTGCATGAGGATCTGTGCACCGACAGCCAAGAGGCACCGGTCTGGGGAAATTCCCTTCGTGGGAGTAATCATGCAGATACCTCAAGGGTGTGCGAAGTCCATCCCGGTGGCGGGACTTCAAAAATGTCACACCGGTCGAAGAAATGGGCTAGAACTACCCACGCTGCGCGGTGTACCTTGGGATGCTGCCGCTCGTTCCCGAGGACATACATTTCCAGTTGCCAAAGGACTTCTTCGGGCTCTTCCCACTCCGCTTTCAGCTGCTCATAATAGACCCGGAAGCCCTCTGCAACCTCATCATGTTCGATCTCGCGCAGTGACCCAGAATAAAAGGCATCGACTAGGTGGGCCTGCCGTCTACCTTTCTGCAAGTCCTCGCGGGCCTCTTCGTCCAGACGGTTATAATCCATCTTGGTAGGCGGCACATCGTCCAGAGGCATCAAGGGGTCAGATCTCGTCCTAAGCTCCCTCAGATGCTTCAACAAGGGGGCAAGGTCGTCCATTCCAATGCCATACACGACCGGGCGCACAGGTATCTCGCAGTCAAGGACATCTTCTGCGGACTCAAGGTCCAGTCGCATACACTCTTGCCAGAGATGCCGAATCCCCATTTGTTCGAACGATAAAGCAGGATTTGCGGCCTTCGCATCAGCCAGGAGTGTCGCGATCTCCGGATGCATGCCCCTGCGATCGTTATGAACGAAGACAAAGGCGTCAAATTGACCTGACCGCTTTTCTTTGGCTTTCTTCAAGTCTGAGCTGAACTTAGACTTGACGTCAGCCGCATTGAAGGCATGAGGTGCATAACTGGCGTACAACTTCCTGTCGTGAAGTGTTAGCCCGTCTGCCCCCTGATCTCCAAGATTTCCGTGGGTGCGTACGTCGATAAAATCGGGAGAGCGTGCGCACATCAAATCATGGAAGAATTCCTCGAAGGCGGACCCAGTCAGCTCGCTCATGCGTTCGAGGAAGCGGATACGCGCGAACAGCCGTTGCTCGTGGCTCATCCTCATACAGCCCCCCTCACCCCTACACGTAACGGTATCCCCTCGTGATACCCGCTGGAACCAGCTGGGCACAACTTGTCACGGGTTGAGGTCACCTCGGTCGACTGCGTCCCCGGCTGGTCTCCACCTGTCAAGGCACCATCAGTGGGAGCGTGTTGGACCGCTCCCGGGGGCTACTGGAGACTCCAGCCCGCTGTGGCCCGGGCACATGGTGTTGTGCGCTCTAAGGTGATGCTCCTATCTAGCAGGCGGTACGGCAGCCACACCGCAAGCGCACCAACGAGCGGGGAACCACGGTGAAAGCGAGGGTCGTACGAGACTGCGTCGCAGCCGCTCGCCCATGTAAGCACCCAGACCGGCCGCGAATGCTCGCACTTCCCCGGTAGAGGGCTCCGGCATCGTCGTCTAAGGCCGGCTCCTTGCGGATTGCTCTGATCGAAGGCGCCAGCGGCGTTCTGCAAGGCCAGACTGCCTGGGGTGCGGCATGTGTTGGTGGCTCGTAGCCTGGAGTGTAGGAGCTAGCTGCACGGTCCGGGTCTCCCGAAAGGGCGTAGCGATGGACGACTCCTATCACAAGCGGGTCTTCATAGTTCACGGCCGTGACCACCGGACGCGGGATGAGCTAACAAAATTCGTACAGGCACTTGGACTGCATGTTCTTACGTGGGAGGACGCGCGTACGCAGGCGACCAGGAAAGTCGGTGCTGGGGCTCCCAGCACCCTTCAGATAATTGAAACGGGTATGGACCAATGCAAGGTCATACTCGTGCTGATGACGCCTGACGAAACGGTTGAGCTAAAGAATGAGTTTGCCGAGTCGGAAGGTGAAACGTTGCCGGCCGAGCAGCCGAGGCCAAATGTAATTTTCGAAGCTGGCCTAGCTTTGGGGATTTACAAGGATCGTACAGTAATCGTGGAGACCCGTTCAGGCAGGGTATTCACGGATCTCGAAGGTATTAACCGTATAAGCCTAGCGAGCGATTCTGGAAAGGCGGGGCTGAAAGCGCAACTGGCTGAACTCTGCCGGGTGTACCCTCAGGACGGGTGGGAGGCGGTAGGGGAGTTTTCGGAGCGATTCGATGTTTCTTATCGCGCCTGGAGAGAAGAGGAGCGTCGCGATGAGCACTTGTTGCGCCCCGAGCAGCTCTCTCAGTTCCGGAAAGCGGGCATACCGCTGGATTCCGAAGAGGATCGGAGGATGCACGGCTACGCGCTCGTGTCAGCAGTGCATCACGGCCGAAAGGATTTGAGTTACTGGATACGAAAGAATGAAAATAACGAATACGCGATTCGGGCCCTGATTTACCATATCGCTTACTCTTCTAATTTGGTGGCCCGTCTGCGCGCTGCAAAAGCACTCGAAGGCATGAGCTCTGATATCTTGTCGGCCGAAATGGGTCCGATTAAAGCCGCTCTACCTGCCGGGAAGAAGAACGATTTGTCCCTAGCTTATGCGGCGCGCCAGAGGAAGATATTGAATCGGGTTAAGAACACTCCTCTGCCCACTGACGGCCTCACGCCCGCACAGAAAGAGAATCTACTGCAGGAGCTGAAATCCTATCCTTTCCTGCCTGCAAGGTAGCAACGCCACGTGTCGATGCATCCATGCAGACGATGGGTGCGACATCGAGCGATCGAGCGGACGGAGCTTGCCAGGAGTCTCCGTCGCCTTCCCGCTGCACCTCTTCACGCGGCTACTCCTCTTCGGCCTACTGGGCGTGTTGCCACTCTCCTTCTTTCACTCTGCGGACGAGGGCGTGAAGCCAGCGGATTGGTCGAAGTGGAAGGCGGAGCCCGGAACCATCGGAGTGCAACCCTCGCTCAGAGGAAGTCAAACGGCTACGGCGACACCGAACGGCAGTAAGGCTCAGCCTCGCGACCGATCCAGTTACTCGAATGTTGTGGTTGGTGGTGACCACCCTCTCTGAGAGCCTTGGCTGAGAGGGTGGTAGCTGAGGACGCCCGATCAGATCCGGATGTCGCACTGGAAGTTGTTGGCCGCCGGGGTACTGTCTCGCTTCAACTCTCACTCAGCCTTTGCGATAGCTGTAAAGCGTCTTCCCTGCGCCGGTGGCAGACTTTAGATACTCGTTCTCCGCTGCCAACTCCGCTACCTGTACCACCAGTCCGGCAGCCAGAGACTGGAGTGCCTTGTACTGGAGTGTCTTGTAGTTCCAGGCGAAGACCCCAGTGGCGACGGTTAGAAGGCCGACGCCAATCCCGGCCGCGACCCTGCCTTTGCCGGACTTGCGTTCGGTTGGCTCGGCGGAGACGTGACCCGTCTGGATCGAGTGCTGTCGTAGGTCATTGAGATCGTCGCTCTCATAGGAGCACGACCCGCATTGGTAATCGGTCACTGGCCAATCCTCTCCCCCAGGGAGACGAGACTGTCACAGCCGCGTGCTTCCGGCAGCTACTTGGTCAGCTCCGTCCGAGAGCCCCTGACGGGCCGTCTGGTGGCCGTGGGCTGACCAGCCGGATGAGCCGCTGTTGGTCTGCCCAGACCATCGAGGTCGTGGACAGAGAGGCCGTGCCATACGCGTGCCAGACCGTGGGGGGAACGACGGGGATCAGCGGGGGACTGGCCGTGGCTGAACCCCGGTCCTCGACACTGCTTCGCCACAGGTCAGTGCAGCGACTGTTGCCAAAGAACCCGAGCTTCCCAAGCTCAGGGCGCAGTGCCGTCTTGACTGACATCCAGGTCCTCTCGCATACGTGCTCGAAGCACAGCGAGGGCATCGTCGTAAGTTCGACGCCCCTCCAGGTACACGGGATCGGTGACCAGAACTCCTTCCATCACCCGATCCCGAAGGTCACGCAGACGGCGGAAGGCATCCTCTGAAGCCTCTACGACGCGACCAGGCGCACTGATGGTCATCTGGTACCTCAAGCCGATGCACGGCCCGAACGCTTCGCGGGCCATCATGCGGCGCGTCGAGGGTTCCATATCCGCGTCCCGAGCCACGTTGCCGCAGGCGTGACGGGCTTCAGACAGGCCGGCCAGGTAGTCCCCATACAGAGTGCGACGCGTTTGCGTCTCGCGATCCAAGCGCTCCCGCTTCCACCGTTGACGGTCTAGAAGCATGGCGGCTCCTGTGGCGATCACCGCGCCAACTATGGTGCTGATCAAGGTGATCCACTGCATAAACCGACTGTAGCCACTGCCACGCTGCCCGTCGGCCCCGCACCACAAGCGCACCAGATCGAGCGGGGAACAGCGGGGAATCAAAGTGAAAGCCAGCGGCACCGGCGAGGGAGCAGGTCAACCATCAGCGCAGGTCAGCGCCCGAACCGCCCGCAAAATGCTCGCAGCTTCCCAAGCTGATGTCACGCAGCTGCGCAGGCCAGGGACCTTGTCAGCGTCGACAGGTAGCCTGCGATGATCAGCCGTAGCACGCCTGGAGGCTTCGTGGACGCTACCGCTCTCGTCAGTCCAAACCGACTGTGGTCAGCGCAGGAGGTCTTGGTGCGCACGAGCCCTGTCCCGGCGGTGGCAGGGGTGTACGGGTGGCACTTCGAGCAACCGCCTCATCCGGATCTGGACGCCCGACGCCTGCTCTACGTCGGAATAGCCCCGCGGTACATGGCCAACCGGACCAGCACCCAGAACCTGCGCAAGCGGGTGCGCTACCACTACCGGGGCAACGCGGCTGGCTCAACCCTGCGGCTCACCCTTGGGTGCCTGCTCGGACTTGAGCTGCGCCGCGTGGGCAAAGGCAAGCGCATGACGTTCGGCAAGGCTGGCGAAGCCGCCCTCAGCCAGTGGATGGCGGACAACGCGCGGGTGTTCTGGGTCGAGCAAGACGAACCGTGGACCTCGGAGTCACAGCTCATCTCCCAACTCGACCTCCCGCTGAACCTCGACCAGAACCGCCACAACGCGTTTCACAGTCGCCTTACGGAGCTACGGGCTCAAGCGCGCCAGCGAGCGCGGGAGTTGCCCATCAGCTCGTAGGCCGCCGCCGGGCCGTTGTCTGGGCCGTCCCTGGGCCGTCCGAGGTCGCTCAACAGTGGCCAACGACGACCAATGCCGACCGCTCGGACGCTCATGAACACCACCCTGACCAGCAAAAACCCAGCTCACCAAGATCCCCGGCAACACCCAGGGGAAGAAGAAGTAAGCGGTCTTGGCCGAGCCCCCGTGTCTGCGGCTTTCCCGCAGGCAGGCGGCTTCTCGCTGTGATGGGGCCGCCTTCAGGTCGTCCGTGGGCCTCCCCTTACCGGTTGCTCCGGTGACCGTCGGCTGCCCTTCACGCCAGGCGGCGGTTCCCATTCTCCTCCTGGGAGGTTTCCGGCGGGGCTGCAGAGCCGCGTCGTGCCCGCCGGTACTCCCCATAGAGCCGGTCGCCGGCTTCGCACCTGCCGATGGTCTCGCCACTGTCATCCACTGCCCGGCACGCGGGGCATGCGGGGTAGTGCTCAAGCATGCGCAGGTACGCGGCTCGCTCGGGCGCCTTCGGGCACTTGTGGTCCCTGTTCTCGTAGTGGTCGCACAGCACGTGGAGGGACCGAGCGAGGCGTTGCGCGTGCGCGATCCGGGCGGACAGGCTGCGGTCGGGCTCCGCATTCAGCCGGCAGGCGGGCTTCCGCGGCGCAGAACAACGCGCAGGCCCGCGCCACGTCGGCCGCGGGCAGTGCCGTCGTGACCGCCTCGACCTCGGGAAGGGTCAGCATGATGTGTCCGCGGAGTTGGAGGGTGAGCGTCTCCAGCTTCTCAGGGGACGGCGACTCGGCGTGAGGTGCGAGCAGGCGGTCAGCGCAGGCGCGCATGGTCTCAAGGGCCAGCGGGGTAGCGCTCGTCGCGGGACCGGTCACGCCTCGTCCTCGTCGGTGGGTCCGCGGCCCGCCATGACGAGCGCCAGCACGTCGGCTGCCGTGCACAGGTGGCCAGGCCGGGCCACGCGCACAGCCCAGTACGAGGCTTGCGTCCACTCGTCGAGCTCGGTGCGGTCGACGCGGGGCACACCGAGGTAGGTTCCTTCGGTCAGGCACTCCGCTGTCGGCTCGCACCAGGCCCGTGCGCTGCCCGGCGGTACGAGGGCGTAGTAACGGCGGAACCCCCGGTCGTGGATGACCGGACCACCGCCGAGGCACCGGGCGAGCCGATCGCTCACCCCGTATGGATCAGCGCATGCGACAGCCCGATGCACGATCCGCTCGGGCAGCCGAACCGCCTCGAAGGCTCTCCCCAACGGGATCAGCGCAAGCTTCGCGGGGCTGATCCACTCGCCGCGGGCCACGTCCGGTGACGGGTGGGCGGATGCCAGCCATTCCTCAACCGTCCCGCAAGAGAACGGACTTACCAGGGACACGCGGCCTGCTCTGCGGACCGTAATCTCTGCCATGTCGACCTGCTCTCTGATGTCGGCCATGCCCAAGCCGTTCACCCGGCCGGCGAGGCCCGGGAGGCATGGCCAGGATCTTGTGACGCTCTGTGTCGACTCGATCCCTCACCGGCAATCTCACGGTGGGATGACTTTCCATCCCGTTCGTGGATACCGGGGGCCGTGCATGGGGACCGCGCTGGAGCCGATCGAGCTGCCTGACTGGGCTTGGGAGCGCGCCGAGGTACGCCAGGCCCTGCGCGCGCGGGACATCGGGGCCGTGTTCCGGCACGTACAGCGGTACGCCGGAGCCAGCCAGGCCCGCATTGCCACTGCCGCGGGGATGACGCAGGCTCGCGTCAACGAGATCATCAACGGACGCCGCGAAGTCTCACGGCTGGACGTGTACGAGCGGATCGCCGACGGCCTTCACATGCCCGACGACGCCCGTCACCTGCTCGGGTTGGCCGCAAGTCGTGAGAAGCGGCCGGGTGGTGTCGCCTTCGACCTCGCAGCTTTCCCCGAAGTCGTCCGTGTGTACGCCACCCAGAACTCCGCAGCCCAGGAGATCCAGCAACAGGCACGCGAAGTGAGAGAGCTGGACATCCTCGCCGTGCGCGGACTCGGCCTGATCGGACTGAACGACAGTCTCCTGCGCGCTTGTCTGCCGCGCGAGCGGGACGGTGGCCGATTCCGCGTACGAGTGGCACTTCTCGATCCGGACAGCCCTGCCCTCGCTCAACGGGCAGCGGAGATCGGCGAGTCCGCCGAGTCCCTCGCGGGCGGAGTAAGACTCGCGGAGGCGCGGCTGCGAGAGCTGGCAGACACATGCGAGATCAGCGTATGGCGGTACGGAATGCTGCCCACCTGGCGTCTCATCCGCATGGACTCCACTCTGTTCGTCGGCGCCTTCGACGCAGGGTGGGAAGGCCACGAGTCGGCCACGTACAAGGTGATGGAAACCCCGCACGGTCCCCTGTTCCGGGGCTTCCGCAGGATGTTCGAGGCCGTCATCGACAGCGCAACGCGCACGGTGTGAGGGAAAGGAGAACCGCTCGTGATCGAGGCGGAGTTGAAGGCCCGCGTGCACTCACCCGAAGCGGTCGAGCGACAGCTCGACAAGCTGGCGACGGCACGCGTCGAGGTCTACCAGGACACCTACTACGACCGGCCCGACGGGTCCCTGGACAAGGCCGGCGAAGAACTACGGGTACGCACCGTTCACGGCACGGACGGAACTCGTACGGTCCTCACGTACAAGGGTGCCGCAGTCGATGAGGACTCCGGGTCCAAGCCCGAGCATGAAACCCGCGTCGACAACCCCGAGGCTGCACACGCCATCCTGCGCGGACTCGGCCACGTACCGTTCATCACCTTCGAAAAGCACTGCCGGAACTACGACTTCGAAGCGCATGGCCGGAAGATGCTCGCAACCCTCGTACGCGTCCCCGAAATCGACGGCACGTTCCTCGAGGTCGAGACACTCGTCCCCGAGGCCGACGTGATGGCAGCCCTGG
Organism: Streptomyces africanus; assembly: GCF_002150735.1. Classification (GTDB taxonomy): domain Bacteria; phylum Actinomycetota; class Actinomycetes; order Streptomycetales; family Streptomycetaceae; genus Streptomyces; species Streptomyces africanus. Next base: position 16,093 of record NZ_MUKA01000029.1, on the reverse strand, counting down.
ACAACATCCGCACCGTCCTCGCCGACCTCGGCATCGGTCCGGAGGACCTGACACTCGAGACGTACACGGGCGCGGTCGCCGCGCGGCGCCGCTGACGACACGTCTTTATGGATCACCGCGGTGATTGGGTAGAAATTATCAACAATCGGGAAGGTGACTCTGCCTAGGAAGCGTCGCCATGTCAAAGTAAGTGATGCCCGCTCGCCACCCATCTCCCTTGCCGTCTGGTGAACGAGTGACGTACTTCTGCTGCAGAGGCCCTCCCTTTTCCACCCTCCAAGGCCTACCTCGCCAATCGATGAAGGCTGTCACGTCGATTCTTTTCAACCACTTGGACTTGACGAGGCTCCCCTTCGCCTCCACAACATCGACCATGTCGAGACTCACTCTGGTGCACGGCGCCACGCTCGGGAAGGTGTAGACCCGCTTCGCGTTGTCCCCGTCTGTAACGAAGACAACCGCGTTACGTACACTTCTGCGAGAATAATTTGCCAGCTCGATCGCGTGACTGTCCTTATTCACCACCAGCCTTGAGTCGAAAAGCGCAGCTTGCTCTTCAATTCGGAGCTTCTCTTCCTCCCGACTCTGCCTGAGCTGGTCTTGCGTGGCTGCAGACTGAAGCACCCCGCTGCAGCCGCTCAGGATCAGGCCAAACCCGGCGATGCCGACTGCGGCAACTTGAGCCCAATCGACAAGGCGGGCGCGAACTTGAGCCTCTTCCTTTTCCACTCTCCGCCTCGCAGCGATCTGCGTTAGGCGTTCACGTCGCCCCAAGTCGAGCTTCCCCCACTCGTCTCATAACGTGCTGATATCACCGCCCTCCTCAGTCCCAGGCCGTGGGCAGAGCTCCCTCGCCGCAGGTGCAAAGGGGCAGCATTGTCTGATCAAGGGCGTTGCACACGATGTCAAGATACTGAAGCTTGACACTAGTTGGCATCCGACCACCCGGCTCATGCAGGTCTCACCGCGGCCCGCAGCCACGAGATAAGTCCAACGGCAGCGCCGAGCTCGATATTCAGTGGCGGAACCCTCCCCGCACCGTCCACCATCCCCCCATGGTCTCCAACGAGCACGTCAGTGACCCAGCGGTGACTCGGTGGACGCGGGCGAGCGTCTATCCCGATATGTGGGTGGATCCGGACGACGACCCGCGCGAGACCGAGGTGGAGATCGTCGATGAGCGTGGGGCGTTGCTGGAGAACCTGCGGCACTATCGCCTCACCCTGGAGATGAAGTGCGCGGGGCTGGACGCGGAGCAGATGGCTCGGCGGTCCGCGCCGCCGTCCACCATGTCGTTGCTGGGGCTGGTGCGGCATCTGGCCGAGGAGGAGCGGCACTTCCGGCGGGTGATGGCCGGGGACGACGCGCCGAAGCTGTACCGGACCGAGGAGGACCGGGACGGTGACTTCAACGGGGCGGTCGCGGACCCGGTGATCGTGGAGGAGGCGTGGCGGCAGTGGCGGACCGAGGTGGAGCTCAACAATCGGTATCTGGCCGGTGTCAGCGACCTCGGCACGCAGAACGCCGGGTACTCCGACCTCGGGGCCGAGCCCGGTGGGCAGCTTCAGTTGCGTGACGTTCTGGTGGCGCAGATCGGGGAGTACGCGCGTCACTGCGGCCACGCCGACCTGCTGCGTGAGCTGATCGACGGACGGGTCGGGCAGTGATCGCACGAGGGCGCGCCTTGGCCGCGTCCTTACCTCCGGCGTAATCGACCGGTCTTCGGCATCCCGGCAAGCTCTCTCCCATGACAGCCACCAGCACCGCGGCCGCCGCCAACACCACCCGCGCCACCGTCCAGAAGTTCCTCGAACTCCGGCTCGCCGGCGACACCGAAGGGCTCACCGGGCTCTTCGCGGAACAGGTCGACTGGATGCTGGCCGAGAACCCCGGCGTTCCCTGGATACGGCCTCGGTCCACGGCCGCCGAATGTGCCGCACAGGCCCATGAGTTGGCCGAGTACACCGTGCCGGAAGACGCCCGCGCGTCCATCGACACGATCCTCGTCGACGGTGCCGACGCCGTTCTGATGGGGCACCTCTCCGGGACCGTCCGTGCGACCGGCAAGTCCTTCTCGGGGCCCTTCGCGCTGCGGCTCACCGTCGAGGGCGGGCGGATCACCCGGCACCATCTTTACGAGAACAGCGCGTCGATCGCCGCGGCGTGCACGCCCTGAGATCTAGGGTCCGTCTTCAAAGGGATCTTGCCCAGAGCAGGAACGATGCAAGGGTGACCGCCGCTTCGTAGGAAGAGGCGGTCTTTTCGTATCTGGTGGCGATACCGCGGAAGCCCTTGAGCCGGTTGAAGCAGCGCTCGATCATGTTGCGTCGCCGGTAGGTCTCCCGGTCGAACCCTGGCGGTCGGCCGCCGTGGCCAGCGCGCCTCAGCCGGTGCCGTCGCTGGTCGGTCTTCTCGGGGATGGTGTGCGCAATGCCGCGTTTTCGCAGGTAGGCGCGGAAGCCGCGGGAGCTGTAGGCCTTGTCTGCGATGACCTGGTCGGGCCTGCACCGAGGTCGGCCCGGGCCCGTGCGGGGAACACGGATCCGTTCCAGCAGAGGGCGTGCGCAGACACTGTCGTGGCGTTGGCCGGGCGTCACCAGGATCGCGAGCGGGCGGCCCTTGCCGTCGCAGGCGAGGTGGACTTTGGCGGTCAGTCCGCCTCGGGATCGGCCGAGGGCGTGATCATCCGGTTCGTCCTGGCGATGCCGCCCCCTTTTCGGCCGGTAGCGGCGGCGGGTTGGTGAGCGCGGACGACGGTGGAGTCGATCTGCACCAGCCAGTCGATGTCTCCGGCCGCGTCGGCACGGGCTTGGGTCTGCTGGAGGGCTTGAGTGAACACTCCGGCGAGGGCGTAGCGGCGGAAGCGGGTGTACACGGTCTTCCACGGCCCGTAGCGCTCCGGCAGGTCACGCCAGGAGATCCCGGTGCGGATCTTGTAGACCATCCCGTTTATGACCTGCCGGTCCTCCACGCGTGGCCGCCCCGTCGCGGCTCGGGGTATCAGCGGAGCGAGTAAGTCCCACTCCAGGTCGATGAGTTCATGACGTCGTACCACGACACCATGATCTACCACCCGGATGATCTTGAAGACGGACCCTAGAACGGCCCGGGACGCCACCACAGCGCCCCGGGCCGACCCATGCGAACTCCCGGTGCACCCTGAAGAGTTATAGGTACCTCCTCTGCGGCAGGCTCACTACGTTGGCCGCGGTTGTCAGACCGCACCGACCACGGGCAACAGAAACAGGGGGAGGACCCTCATGGGTAAACGCGTCGTCACCGTCCTCGGCATTCTCGCGACGGCCTTCATGCTCGCCATAACGCCCGCTTCCGCGCGTGACATCGGCCCGGGCGACACGATCTACGACGACAAGCCTGGCCACTTCTTCTACGAGCGTTCGTGCGAGACCTACTACAGCCTGACTATCTCCTCTACGAAGGCGGTGGCCGGCAAGGACAGCTTGTCTGGCCACTGCGCTGGCCACGTCTGGCTCCGCATGATGGGCGACAGCTTGGGCGAGTGGAGCAACGACCCGAGGTCGATCACTCGGACCAGCCCCAAGGGCAAGTTCCGCTGGGCGTACATCAAGGGCTGCGCTGACTGCTACGCCTACATCGTGTACCCGTAGGTTCATCGCATCAGAGCATCTGGGCGGGCGGGCCCACGTCACCAGCGGTGGCGGGGCTCGCTCATGTCACAGCCCTGCCACGAACCGTGCTCACGTCACCACAAGGTGCACAGCACCCCCACGATGACGGGCAGTCAGCAGCGTCCATGGGGGGACCATGCACGCCAGAAGAGCCGCGCTCGCCACCGTCGCCATCCTCGCCCCACCCTCACTGCCTGTAGCAGCGACGAACCCTCGCAGGGCAAAGCCGAGCGCGCCACCGCCGCAGTCAGTTCGCTGGCCTCCAGCGCACCCGACTGCGGTCCCGACTCCGACCTCTCCCAGGCGGACTGGCTGGAGCAGTGCGCCAGCGACAGCCCGACCGCTGACGAGCAGCCGGACACGGAGCTGGCCGTGGGCGACACCTTCGCCTACACCGACTGCCTGAAGGTCAAGGTCGACAGCATCCGCACCATCACTCGCTGGGGCGAGTACGACACCAAGCCCGACGCCGACATGATTCCGTTGCGCGTCACCTTCACCATCACCAACGGCACGAAGACGCCGTACGACCTGGACAGCTTCGGTTACGACGCACAGGGCGCCACCACGGGTGGCGAGACAGAGTTCCTGTATATCGAGGCCGACTCCAAGCAGATCGCCGGCCGCCTCGCCCCGGGCCGCAGCGGCACTTTCGGGAGACCTACCGGCGACGCAACATGATTGAGCGCTGCTTCAACCGGCTCAAGGGCTTCCGCGGTATCGCCACCAGATGCGAAAAGACCGCCACTTCCTACGAAGCGGCGGTCACCCTCGCATCGTTCCTGCTCTGGGCAAGATCCCTTTGAAGACGGACCCTAGTTCGCGCTGTAGCCCTTGCGCAGCGCCCGGGCGCACATGCCGATGATCAGGGCGTTCACCAGCGCCCCGAGCAGGACGGCGACGACCAGCATCGAGCCGTGGTCGGGAAGCATCAGCAGGACCAGGCTCACGGGGGCCGTCGCCAGGAGCGGGATCACCCCCGCCATCGACTCGTCCGAACCGTCGGCCAGCGTCACCGCCAGCGCCCAGACCAGCAGGATCGCGCAGACGGCGAGGTAGACGAGAGCGGCGGGATGGCGCAGGGCGTGGGCCGCCTTGCGGGAGAGCGAGCGGCCTGGAGGTGCAGCGGTCACGGTGGGACTCCTCCGTCAGGAAGGTCATCGGGATGTCATCGGGGGGTCAGAGGTGCGTGCCAGGTTGGTTCGGGCGGGCCAGGCCCAGGTCGTACGCGAGGATCGTGGCCTGGACCCGGTCTCGTAGGCCGAGTTTGCGCAGGAGCGCGTTCACGTGGGACTTCACCGTGCCGACGGTGATGCCCAAGGTGTCCGCGATCTCCGCGTTGTTGAGGCCCGCCGCGACCAGGCCCAGCACGTTCCGCTGGCTCGTGGTCAGGGTCTGCAGTTCGCGGGGGCCGCCGGCGGTGCGAGGGCCCGGGCCGGACGCGTAGTGGGAGATCAGGCGTCGGGTCGCCGACGGGGCCAGGACCGACTCGCCCGTGGCCACCACCCTGATCCCCTGCAGGAGTTCGAAGGCGTGGACGTCCTTGAGGAGGAAGCCGGAGGCACCGGCGCGCAGGGCGTCGAAGACGTAGGCGTCGAGGTCGAAGGTGGTCAGGACCAGGACCCGGGGGGCGTTCTCCCGGGCGGTGATGATGCGGGTGGCGGCGATGCCGTCCAGTTCGGGCATGCGTACGTCCATGAGGACGACGTCGGGCGAGAGGTCTTCGGCGAGTCGTACCGCTGCCACGCCGTCGGCGGCTTCGCCCACGACCGTCATGTCGTCCTCGGCGTCGATCACCGCCGCGAAGCCCGCTCGTACGATGCCCTGGTCGTCGACGACCAGCACTCTGAGGCTCATCGCTCGGTCTCCTCTTCCGCGGACAGGGGCAGGCCGATGCGGAGTGTGCCGCCTCCCGGGCCGGTGGTGAGAGTGCCGTCGAGTGCCTTGATGCGGGTTTCCAGGCGCCGGCGGACGTCCGGCTCGGCTGCGGCGGTCACCCCGGTGGCCGTGAGGGTCAACGTATCGCCGTCCGCGTCGAGTTCGAGCAGGGCCGGCCGTGTGCCGCCGGCCGCCAGCAGCGTCTCGGCCGCGTGGTAGGCGGCCAGGTCCACCGCCGTCGGCAGACGCTCGGGCACGCGGTCCGTCAGACGTATCTCCACGTCCCGGCCCGTCGCCCGGCACTGGTGGGCCAGCAGGTCGAGGGCCTGGAGGGTGGGCTGCGGTCGTAGGTCGGGGGCCGGATCGCCCTCCCTCACCGTGTCCAGCAGGGCTCGCATCGCTGCCAGGGCCTCGCGAGCGCGGTCCGCTGTCGCGTCGAGGTGCCCCGCCTCCGCCTCCGCGATCATGTCGGCGGTGCGTGCCAGGACGGTGGTCTCCAGGCCGGTGGCGATCCGGCGGCGTTCGGCCCATGCTTCTCGGACGGCCTCTTCGGTCCAGGTGGCCAGGCGTTCGTCCCGACTACCGCGGTCGGCCGCGTCGTGCCGGCCGCGCATGGTTCCGTACCAGTGAGCCGTGCCGGCAGCCAGAGCCGCTCCGGCCGTCGCGCTCGCTCCGACCGCCCAGACGGGGAGCGTCGTACCCCGGTCCAGGACGGCGGCCGTCGCGGCGACCGCGTGTGCACCGGCACTGCCACCAGCACGCTCGGGAAGCGGCCGGGCGTCGGCGCTGCGGCCCCTCGCGCCGCCCTCACCACGAGCGCCGTACAGGTCGCGATCATGCTCAGCAGCGGCGGAAGGAGCACCGGCCCGGTGTAGCCGCCCGCCTCCATCGCCGGCGGCCACAGCAACACGAGCCCGAGCAGGGCCCCGTAGGCAGCCCTGGGCGCTCGCGCCAGCCACAGCAGTGCCACCGCCTGCGCGGCGGCCAGCAGCGCGAAGAGGACTCCGGCGGACACCTGGGACCCAGGCGTGGTTTCGGAGGACCGGATCACCAGCACCGGGAGCAGTGGCTGCCCGGCCAGACCGGCGGCGGCCGTCAGCTGTGCCAGGCGGTAGGTCCGGGGAACGGTTCGCTCGACCGAACCGGCGTTCCGGCCCGGCAGGACCGCCCTGACCTCCCAGCCCCCTTCCGCTGTCGGGCCGCTCGTCAGCGTGCCCCCCGCCTCCCTCGCCCGGGACCGCAGGAAACCCTGGCCCCGGCCCGAGCCGAGGCCTGTGCCGTGGGCGGGTGAGCCGGCCGGTGGCGCCGCGCTCCTGACCGCCACCTCCGTGCGCGTGTCGCCGTACCGGCACAGGACCGTCGTGTGCGCGCCGGGCGCGTGCCGTGTCACGTTGGTCAGGGCCTCGCGGACGATGCCGTACGCGGCGTCCGCGACGGTGCCGTCCGGGAGCGGGTCGATCTCGCAGTCCACCTGCTGGCCGAGGCGGCGGAACCCGGCGACGAGAGCCCGCAACCGTTCGTCCGCAGACGGCAGTTCCTCCTGTGAGGGTGCCGGTGCACGGACCGCTCCGAGCGCCCGGGTGACCTCGCGGCCCGTCTCGGTCGCGAATGCGAGGGCCTCGGCGGCCAGTTCGGGGCGTCGGTCGCGCAGCCCGAGGGCTGCCCCGGCCGTGACGACCACGGCGGTCAGGTGATGGGCGCTCACGTCATGCAGTTCCCGTTCCATACGGCGCCGTTCGGCCTCCGGGAGGCGGTGGCGCTCGGCCTCGGCCCGCTTCAGCAGGTGCTCGGCGGCCTGCCGAGCGCGCCGGGTACGCCGTACCAGCAGGCCGGAGCCGCACGCGGCGGCGTAGAGCAGAGCGGTCAGGACCAGGTCCAGTCCGTCCGGGGCGCTCAGGCCGTGCAGGGTGAGGCCGTGCAGTGACTGCCAGGCGGCGAGCGTGACGACGGACAGGACGGCGGTGTACGTGTCGCGTTCCGTCGCCACGCTGAACAGGGCCAGTCCGACCCCTGCCGTGCCGAGTACCGCGACCGCACCCGTGGGCAGCGGGCCGGCGCCCAGGGCCAGGGCGGCGGCGATCACGACCAGGGTCGTCACCGGGCGGGTACGGCGCAGGGCGAGCACGGCCGTCGCCAGGCCGCCGGCCAGGGCCGCCACGAGCAGGTCGAAGGCGGGCGGCACGGTCCCGCGCAGCAGCGCCGCGCCGGGCCAGACCGCGGCCTGGGCGCAGATCAGCGCGACCGGGAGAAGTCGATCGTCGGTTCGATTCATGACCCGACCAGGCTAGGGCCGCAGGCCAGGGGCGCCTCTCCGGCTGCGGGCGGATTTCGGTCTCTTACCTGGGTTACAGACGTCGCGGGGACGACCGTTCCGCAGCGTGAGGCCCGGGCGACGTGCCGTCCCTACGCTCGATCACATCGACATCCCGCATCGGGAAACGTCGCGTTCCGGCCGATCCTGGAGGATTTCCCATGTCCAAGCGCACTCTCGTCGCGTCGCTCGTCGGCATCGTCACCATCGGCGGAATCACGGCCGGCGGCCTCGCCGTTACGGCCGCCTCCGCCTCCACCGGCCCGTCCCTGGCGAACACTTCGGCCCGCTACGGCGGTACCGGCACGCTCACCTTCACGACGGAGGTGAGCGACGACTCGGGCGTCCGGAGCCTCAAGGTCCTCGCCTGGCCCGCCAGTTCGAAGCTCGACCCCACCGAGGCGGAGCTGCGCTCCGCGGAGAGCGCCACGTGCCGGAGCACCGACGCCGAGACGTCCCGCTGCACGTACACGGTGCGGGCCACGAAGGAGGAGGCGGCCGAGCTGGCCACCGGCACCTGGTACGTCTCGGCGCTGGCGACGGGCGAGGACGGCGACACGACGTTCGTGCCCCAGGCCGCCGCGTTCGAGGTCACCCGCTGACGTCACCCGCTGACGTCACCGCTGACGAGCCGCCAGTACTGCCGCTTCCCCTCGTCCCGTACGACCACGCCCAGCCGCAGCAGTTCGCGGCGCAGTTCACGGGCGTCCTCGGCGTCGTCGTCGCTCTTGCGGGCCTGGGCGCGGGCCCGCAGGAGGGCGTCCGCGCCCTCGGGGAGACCGGGGGTGCCGGGGACCCAGCGGCGGAACTCGGCGCGGTACGGGTCCTCCTGCGCCCAGCGGTAGCCGTGCCCGGCGAGGGCGTCGGCCAGGCGGGGCCAGGGCAGGCCGCACTCCTCCCGGGCCAGTTCCATGCCGTCGGGGGCCAGCACCACGAGTTGCTTGCCGTCCCTGCACAGCACCGCGATCTCCTCGCGGGTGAACTCCCGCGTGCTGTCCCTGATCGTCAGGGCCAGGTGCGTGTCGCGGACGCGGACCGACAGCGACTCGTGCGCGGCGGCGAGACCCAGCAGCAGGCCGCCGAGTGCGCCCACCGCGACCGTGCCGAGGGTGAGGGCCGGTTCCGGGATCGAGGTCAGCAGTTCGGCCGGGCCCTCCAGCGGTGCCCACGGCAGCTTCAGCAGCAGGCGGGCGAGGAGCGGGAGCAGCACGCCGGCGGCGGCACCGCAGCCGACGCAGAAGAGCACGATGGCCCATGCCGACTCCGCGAGTTCCGTGGACTCCTCCGGCGACGGAACAGGCCGCTTCCCCATGTGCACCTTCCTGGCTTCCTCCATGGAACGAGTCTCTGGAAGTGCCGGGTGTGCTGTCATCAGCCGTTGGTCTACGGGCCTCCGACTTTGGTCTCACGGGTGCATCCGCGCCCCCTTCACCACCTTGTCCACCGCGTTCTTCGGGCCGTAGACCGCGAGGCCGACCAGATCCAGGTCCGCCGTCGGCACCGACCGTACGGCCGCGCGGTTGTCGCGGTCGTTGCCCGTGGAGAACAGGTCCGAGGTGAAGATCGCGCGGGGCAGGGAGCGGGACAGGGCGCGGGTGTGGGCCGTGGTCAGGATCTCCTTCGTGGCCTCGAAGACCAGGACCGGCTGGCGGAACATCGCCAGGTAGGGCACGCCGTCCGCGTCCTCGTACGGCTCGCCGACCACCTCGGGGACCTGCGTACCCAAGCCGCTGACCAGGAACGACGTGACGTTGAGACGCTGCCAGGGCTCCAGGTCGGCGCGCAGCAGTACGGCGATCTTCGTGTCGAAGCGGATCGGCTCCGGGGCCGGTTCGGTGTGCGTGTTCATGATGCGAGCGTGCCCGGCGGCACCCGCCGGGGTCTTGTACGTTTTTTGCATGGCTTCCCAGCCCGCCCGGAGCGTCTCCGCCTGGCGGCCCGCCGTGCCCGGTGTCGTCGAGGTCTTCCACGCCCGCTTCACCGAGTACGCGTACCCGATGCACGTCCACGACGCCTGGACGCTGCTGATCGTCGACACGGGCGCCGTGCGGTACGACCTCGACCGGCACGAGCACGGCACCCCGCACGACACCGTGTCGCTGCTGCCGCCGCACGTGCCGCACAACGGCTCCCCCGTCACCCCGGAGGGCTTCCGCAAGCGGGTGCTGTATCTCGACGGGACCTATCTCGGGGACGAGTTGATCGGGGCCGCCGTCGACCGGCCGGACCTGCGCGATCCGCTGCTGCGGAAGCGGGTGGGGCAGGTGCACGGCGCGCTGCTGCGCCCCGGCGAGGAACTGGAGGCCGAGAGCAGGCTGCTGTTCGTCGGGGAGCGGCTGCGCGGCCATCTGCGGGGCGAGAGCGACACGCCCCGTCCCGCGGATCCCGTTCTCGCGCGGCGGCTGCGGGAGTTGCTGGACGAGCGGGTCGTGGAGGGCGTCGGGCTGCGGGAGGCGGCCGGGCTCGTCGGGGCCCATCCCGCCCATCTCGTACGGGCGTTCAGCGCCGCCTACGGCATCGCCCCGCACCAGTACCTGACGTCCCTGCGCGTGGGCCGCGCCCGGCGGCTGCTGCTCGAAGGGCGCTCACCGGGAGAGGTGGCGGCCGAGACCGGGTTCTACGACCAGTCGCACCTCACCCGGCACTTCCGCAAGCTGGTGGGCGTGCCGCCCGGGCGTTACCGGGCGGGAGGGCCTACCGGTCGGGGCGTTGTGTGAGGTGGGAGAACGCGTCCAGGTTGCGCGTCGACTCCCCGCGGGACACCCGCCACTCGTACTCCTTGCGGATCGCCGAGGCGAAGCCCAGCTCCAGGAGGGTGTTGAAGCTGCCGTCGGATGCCTCGAGGACCTGGCCGAGCAGGCGGTCGATCTCGTCGGCGGTGACGGCGGACAGGGAGAGCCGGCCGGTGACGTAGACGTCGCCGTGCTGGTCGACGGCGTAACTCACGCCGTAGAGCTTGAGGTTGCGTTCCAGGAGCCAGCGGTGGACGCCCTGCTCGTTCTCGTCGGGGTGGCGGATGACGAAGGCGTTGAGCGACAGGGAGTGGCGGCCGACGATCAGGGAGACCGTCGTCTTGAGCTTGCGGGTGCCGGGGAGCTGGGCCACGTAGGTGCCGGGCTGGGGGCTCTCCCACTCCAGGTCGGCGTCCTTCAGCACTCCTTCGACGACCTGTGCCGCACGCTGTTCCAGATCGGTTTCACCCATGCTGCGAGCGTACGCGACGGCGGTGCGCCTGCATCGCGGCCGTGTACACGTCCGCCGTGGTGGCGGCCGCCGTGTCCCAGCCGAAGGACTGGGCGTGGCGGGCGGCCTGCCCGCCCAGCCGGGGCGACAGCTCCGGGTCGTCGGCGAACTCGCGCAGCACGCGCGCGTAGTCGGCGGGATGGTGCCCGCGCACCAGGAAGCCGGTGTGGCCGTCGCGCACGGCGACCGGCAGACCGCCGACCGAGGCCGCCAGCACGGGGGTGCCCGCCGCCTGCGCCTCTATGGCGACCAGGCCGAACGACTCGCTGTAGGAGGGCATGACCAGGACGGAGGCGGCGCGGAACCAGTCCGCGAGCTGCTCCTGGCCGACCGGCGGGTGGAACCGTACGACGTCCGCGATGCCGAGGCGTGCCGCCAGCTTCTGCAGGCCCTCGGGCTTGGCGAGGCCGCTGCCGCTGGGGCCGCCGACGACGGGGACGAGGATGCGCGAGCGCAGCTCGGGGCGCTCGTCGAGGAGGACGGCGACGGCGCGCAGCAGCACGTCGGGGGCCTTCAGGGGCTGGATGCGGCCCGCGAAGAGCGGGATGAGCGCGTCCCTCGGAAGGCCGAGACGGGCCCGGGCGGCGGCGCGGCCGTCGGCGGGCGAGAAGCGGCTGAGGTTGACGCCCGGGTGGACCACGGCGACCTTGTCGGTGTCGGCCGCGTAGTGCCGTACCAGGTCGTCGGCCTCTTCGGTGGTGTTGGCGATGAGGCGGTCGGCGGCGGCGACGATCTGGGTCTCGCCGATGACGCGGGCGGCCGGTTCGGGGGTGTCGCCGTCGGCCAGGTTGGCGTTCTTGACCTTGGCCATGGTGTGCATGGCGTGCACCAGGGGGACGCCCCAGCGCTGGGCGGCCAGCCAGCCGACGTGGCCGGAGAGCCAGTAGTGGGAGTGGACCAGGTCGTAGTAGCCGGGGCGATGCCCGGCCCAGGCCTGCATCACGCCGTGCGTGAAGGCGCACAGCTGGGCGGGGAGGTCCTCCTTGTTGAGGCCCTCGTAGGGGCCGGCGTCGACGTGCCGGACGAGGACGCCGGGGGCGAGCTCGACGGTCGGCGGGAGGGCGGCCGAGGTCGCGCGCGTGAAGATCTCGACCTCGATGTTGATCGCGGCGAGGCGCTGCGCGAGCTCCACGATGTAGACGTTCATGCCGCCGGCGTCGCCGGTGCCCGGCTGGTGGAGCGGGGAGGTGTGCACGGAGAGCATGGCCACCCGGCGGGGCCTTCGGTGCAGCCGCAGGCGCGTGGGCGGTGACGCGGAGCGCCGCCCGAGCCTGCCGATGTACTGGCTCACGTGGCGTTCCTCCTCGCTTCGGGCATGCCTTCGCAGGGCCCATGTGCCCTGCAGCGGTCAACACCGGAGGGTTGGGTTCCATTTCCCGATTCGCGACTTTTACCGAATCATTACCGCTTCTCGCTCAACCGTTCGAGGGTGGCGGGCAGCTGAACTCGATCGGAAATCGCAGGTCACTCGCGCTGTCCCCGCGATGAAAAGACCGTGGAAGGGATGTCGAGGCCGGTACCGCGGACAACCCGGCGCCTGCCCGACCGGTCACAGCCTGCGGAAGGATCCACACATCCTCACGGAGGTTGAGCAATGTCCTCTCGCCCGGACAGCCGCCGGCTGTTACGCGCCTCAGCGGTTCTGACGCCGGTTCTCGGCATGGTCCTGGCCGTTCCGATCGCCCTGGCCGGCCCGGCCGGTGCGGCGGAGCCGGCGGCCACCGCCGCGGTGAACGAGTACGGCTGGCAGCTCACCTACACGGCCGCCCCCGGGCAGGCCAACAAGGTGGCCGTCACGCAGTCGTTCACCAGCGACCGCTCCCAGTTCACCTACGTGATCGACGACGTCGTCCCGATCGACGCCGGGAACGGCTGCGGCTACCCCGACAGCGGACCACACCAAGATCTCCTGCACGGTCGAGGCTCCGGAGAGCCAGTCCCCGGTCAGTTCCCTGGAGATGGACCTCGCCGACCGCGACGACACCGTCTCCTTCGACAACGCCACCGACCAGGTCTACTACTTCAGCACGGTCGAGCTGGGCGACGGCAACGACGAGTGGACCGGTGCCACCGGCCGGCGAGTCGACGGCAGTACCGTCCGGGGCGGCGCGGGCGACGACATCATCAGGGTGGGCGCGCTGGGATACGCCGGAGGCGGTGACGGCGCCGACACCCTCTACGCCGGCATCGACGGCGAGATCGTGGACGGCGGCCCGGGCGACGACGTCCTCCGCGGTGGCGCGGGCGACCAGATCCTGCGAGCCGACGACGGGGCCGACACGGTGTACGGCGGGGCCGGCGACGACGAGCTGTACGGCGGCAGGGGCGACGACATCCTGTACGGAAACAGCGGCGCCGACCGGATATGGGGCAACAGCGGCGACGACGAGCTGTACGGCGGTCCCGGAGCGGACACGCTCTCCGGCGGACCGGGCACGAACATCGTCCGGCAGGACTGACGCTTTCTCCCCGCCCCGGGGAGCCGCGCGGCCAGGCGGCGTGCGGGTCCCCGGCCGATCCCCGAGCCGGTCCCCGGGCGGGCCCCGGGCCGGTCCCGGGCGGGCCCCGGGCCGGTCCCGGGCCGGTCCTCGGGCGGGTCCCGGGCCGGTCCCGGGCCGGTCCTCGGGCGGGTCCCCGGGCGGGGCGCCGGGCGAGTCCTCGGGCGAGATCCCGGGCGGGGCGCCGGGCCGGTCCCCGGGCGAGACCCCGGGCGGGGCGCCGGGCGAGACCCCGGGCGAGACCCCGGCCGATCCCCGGGCCGATCCCCCGGCCGATCCCTAGTGGGCTTCACCCCTGGCAAGGCGCTTAACCTCGTACGCATGACATCCCGCGCCGCCGCCCGCCGCCCCGTGGGCACGGTGACGCGCGGGACGACCAACCCGAACCGTCTGCGCCGCATGGACCGCTGGATCGCGGCCACGCACGGCGCCGAGCTGCGTCGTGCCGCCGACCCCGTGGCCGTCGACCTCGGGTACGGCGCCGCCCCCTGGACGGCCGTCGAACTGCTGCACCGCCTGCGTACGGTCGCGCCACGCGCGCGCGTGGTGGGCGTCGAGATCGAGCCGGCCCGGGTCGCGGCGGCGCTGCCGTACGAGCGGGCGGGGCTCGTCTTCCGGCACGGCGGTTTCGAGATCCCGATCCCGCAGCGGCCCCTGCTGGTCCGCGCGGCGAACGTGCTGCGGCAGTACGCGGAGGGCGAGGTCGAGGCCGTCTGGCAGCGGCTGTGCGGGCGGCTCGCGCCGGCCGATCCGGCGACCGGTGCGCGCGGCGGGCTGCTGGTCGAGGGGACCTGCGACGAGATCGGACGCCGGCACGTCTGGGTCGCCCTCGGCCCGGAGGGACCGCGCACGGTGACCTTCGCGACCCGGCTCGGCTCCCTGGACCGCCCCTCGGACCTGGCGGAACGCCTGCCGAAGGCGCTCATCCACCGCAACGTCCCGGGCGAGCCGGTGCACGCCTTCCTACGCGACTTCGACCGCGCCTGGGCCGCCGCCGCGCCCTACGCGTCCTACGGCGCCCGCCAGCGCTGGATCCGGGCGGTACGGGACCTGACCGCCGACTGGCCCGTGGCGGACGGGCCGGTGCGGTGGCGGCAGGGCGAAGTGACGGTGCGGTGGGAGGCGTTGGCACCCCGGGACTGAATCCGCCCGGACCGTACGGGACCGCACCGGCCCGGCCCGGCCCGCCGGGAACGATCTCTTTGAGTCGTTCGTCACACAGGCGGGGAGATCGTCATGCCGGGGGCATATCGGGGAGGGGACTGCGGGAAGTACTACCCCTGTCGCTTCGCACGCCGACGTGGCAGCATCCCCAGGCGTACCGGATGTTACTGACGGTTAATCAGTTTGGGGGCTTGGGTATGGGACCGGGCAAGCGTGGCCTGATCGCGACGGCCGTGACCGTGGTCTGCGCGCTCACGGTGCTGGCGGCACCGGGCACGGCGTTCGCGAGCCCCAGCCCCACTCCGGCACCCACCCCGAGCGCGGGCGCCACGCGCGCGCCCGGCAAGGACCTGGAAGCCGTACGCGAGAAGCTCGACAAGCTCTACCGCGCCGCGGCCCGCGCCACCGACGAGTACAACGCCGCCGAGGAGAAGGCGGACCAGCAGTCCGCCGAGCTCGTCAAGCTGGCCAAGAAGATCGTCAAGGGCCAGGAGAAGCTGGCGAAACTGAAGGACCGCGCGGGCGCTTCGGCCGCCGCCCAGTACCGCGGCGGCGGCCTGCCGCCCGAGGCCCATCTGATGCTGAGCGACGATCCGCAGGAGTTCCTCGACGGGGCGGGCCGGGTGCGCCAGGGCCAGCACGCGGCCAAGGGCCTGATCGGCGAACTGACCCGCACCCAGGAGGACTTGGAGCGGTACGCGCAGGACGCCTCCGCGCAGTGGAAGAAACTGGAGGCGGGCCGCAAGGCCAAGGCCGCCGCGCGCAAGAAGGTCGAGAAGCAGATCGCGGCAGCGGAGAAGCTCGAGTCCGAGCTCCAGAAGGAGGAGCAGGAGCGCCTCGCCGAGCTGGAGAAGGAGGCCGCCGGCAAGGCGCAGACCGCCTGGCTCGGCTCCGGCATCCTCGACGAGATCAGCGGAAAGGCCTCCGAGCAGGGCAAGAAGGCCGTCGCGTACGCCACGGCCCAGATCGGCAAGCCGTACCAGTGGGGCGCCGAGGGCCCGAAGACCTACGACTGCTCCGGGCTGACCTCGCAGGCCTGGATCTCCGCCGGCCGCGGCATTCCGCGCACCTCGCAGGAACAGTGGAAGCAGTTGCGGCACATCGACATCCAGGACATGCGGCCCGGCGACCTCATCATCTACTTCGACGACGCCAGCCATGTCGCGATGTACGTCGGCGACGGGGCGATCGTGCACGCCCCGCGGCCCGGGCGGACGGTGACCCTCGCGGGGGCCGGGTCGATGCCCATCCTCGGGGTGGTACGACCGGACGCCGCCGACGCCGACTGAGCGGGGGAAGGCACCGCCCCAGGGGTCACGCGGCCCGGGCCACGTGACCCAGCCCACCCC
>NZ_MUKA01000250.1 GCF_002150735.1 Streptomyces africanus | reverse complement strand
GTCCTGGGGCGGCCCGAAGCCACCCCCCGGCGGGGGCTGTTGGGGCGGCGGAGGCGGCGGCTGGGTCATGGCGTGAGTACCTCGGGGAAGGGGACGGACGACGAAGGCGAAGGCGGAACCGAAGGGGGAAGAGTCACTTGCCGTAGGCGAGCATCAACTTCTCCTTCGTGTCGTCGTTTCCGCTCAGCCGCGTGGTCGAGATGTAGAAGCGCCCGTCGACCCAGTCGGTGTCCTTGGAGAAGAAGCCGTTCTCGATGTCCGCCGCGCCCTGCGGATTCTGCAGCAGCTTGACCGGCTTGTGGCCACTGCCGCCGGTCGGGATGGACACGACCTGGCCGCCCGCGTCGTACGACGGCTGCACATAGGCGATGAGCTTGCCGCCCTCGACCTTCATCGGCAGCATCGACTCGTCGGCCGGGGACTTCACCCGCCACTTCTCCTTGCCGTCGGCGAGGTTGACCGCGACGATCTCGTTGGCGCCGGTGGTCGCCTTCGTCGGGAGGTAGAGCGTGTTGTCGTCGACGGCGACGCCCTGGCAGCCCTGGAGGTCGCGTTCGAGGATGGCCCAGCCGCACTCGGGGGCGAAGTCCTCGTCGAAACCGACCTGCGAGCGGAACTTGCCGCCCGAGGTGAAGGTGGAGATGTTCCAGGCCTTCTTGTCCTCGTTGGTGCTGTAGACGACCAGCGGGCTGACCGAGTACGTGCGCGCGACCCGCCAGCCCTTGTCGAACGGCTGGGTCCACTTGGCGTCGCCGGTGCGCGGGTCGAGCTCCTGCACCTCGTCGTGCTCCTTCGAGGTGCCGGCACCGCAGGAGGAGACGGCGATCAGCTTCTCGCCGCCGGCGAACGCGGAGGGGAAGCAGGAGGCGCCGTACTTCTTCTTGTCGAACAGCTTGTCGCCGTTGGTGACGTCGTAGGCCGTGCCGGACTGGGAGCGGCCCACCATCAGCGTCTTGCCGGTGATGGACAGTTCGACCGAGAGCGTGGAGTCGAACAGGGCGCCGTCGGCGACCTCCTCCTTCCAGCCCTTGTCGCCGGTGTTGAGGTCGATCTCCTGGAGCTGGTTGCACTTGGCGCGGTCGCTGCTGCCGCTCATGTACGCGACGACGATCTTGTCGTCGGACGTCTTCTGCGGGGTCGTCGCGCAGATCTTCTGCGGGAAGGTGATGGCGTCCCAGGTGGGCTTGCCGTCACCGACGTCGTAGGCGACGAGCTGCTTGTACGCCGCCTTCACCGCGGTCTTGTCGGTGATCCACATGCCGGGGGCGTCGGCGCCGGAACCGGGCGCGTCGGGCGCCTCCTTGTACCAGAGGACCTTCGCCTCGCCGGCCTGGCGGCCCTCGTTGAGGTTCTCCGGGTCCTCGCCGCCGTCGCCGCTGCCGTCACCGCGGTTGACCGGGGCGGAGGAGACCGGCTTGCCGTCGTCGGTCGGCTGGGCGACCGGCTTCTTGTCGTCCTTGCCGTCGTCGCCGCCGGTGACCGCCCACACGGTGCCGCCGACCACGAGCAGCGCGGCCACGGCGGCGCCGATGATCAGGGCGGGCTTGCCCTTGAAGGGGTTGCCCGAGCCGCCCCCGGGCGGGGTGCCGGGCGCCCCGGGGTACTGCGGCTGCTGCGGGTAGCCGTAGCCGGGCTGGCCGTACGGGCCCGGCTGCTGCGGCTGGCCGTAGGGGCCGGAGTTGTAGGGTCCCGGCTGCCCGTACGGCCCGGGCTGCTGCGGGGGCTGCTGGGGATAGCCGTAGCCGGGCTGCGGCGGCCCCTGCGGGGGCGGCGGCGTCTGGGGCGGTCCCTGGGGCGGCGGCGGGGTCTGCGGTGCCCCGAAGCCACCGCCCTGCGGCGGCTGGTTCTGCGGTGCTCCGAAGCCACCGTGCGGTGGCTGACTGGGCGGCTGAGTCATCAGCGGCTCCCCCGTTCGATCACTGATTTTTAGCCACGCCCTGAGGTACGCGATGGGCTCAGAGTCGCTTCATAAAGTTCTAAGACGGCTCTTTCTATCACCCCGTTCCGACAACGGACCGGGCCGTATCATCCCCTGTTCCCAAGGGAGGACCGGCCCGTGATGCCGTCGTTATGCGCCTTCACGCACCCTTCACGCGTCCTCGGCGAGTTCCAGCCAGCGCATTTCGAGCTCCTCGCGCTGACCGGCCAACTCGCGCAGCTCCGCGTCCAGTTCGGCCACCTTTGAGAAGTCCGTGGCGTTTTCGGCGATCTGGGCGTGGAGCTTGGTCTCCCTCTCGGAGACCTTGTCGAGCTGCCGCTCGATCTTCTGGAGTTCCTTCTTGGCGGCGCGCTGGTCGGCGGCGCTCTTCTCCGGGGCGGCGGTCCGCGGCGCGGCGGCGGGCGTCGCGGCGGCCGCGGCCTCCTCCATGCGCTGCCGCCGCTCCAGGTACTCGTCGATGCCGCGCGGCAGCATCCGCAGGGTGCCGTCGCCGAGCAGGGCGAACACCCGGTCGGTGGTGCGCTCGATGAAGAACCGGTCGTGGGAGATGACGATCATCGAGCCGGGCCAGCCGTCGAGCACGTCCTCCAGCTGTGTCAGCGTCTCGATGTCCAGGTCGTTGGTGGGCTCGTCGAGGAAGAGGACGTTGGGCTCGTCCATGAGGAGCCGCAGCAGCTGGAGCCGCCGCCGCTCACCGCCGGACAGGTCCCCGACCGGCGTCCACTGCTTCTCCTTGGTGAAGCCGAACGTCTCGCACAGCTGACCGGCCGTCATCTCGCGCCCCTTGCCCAGGTCGACGCGCTCGCGCACCTGCTGCACGGCCTCCAGCACGCGCGTGGCCGGGTCGAGTTCGGTGACCTCCTGGGAGAGGTAGGCCAGCTTGACGGTCTTGCCGACGCGGATGCGCCCGCCCGCGGGCTGGGCCTCGCCGTCGGTCCGGGCCGCCTCGGCCATGGACCGCAGCAGGGACGTCTTCCCGGCGCCGTTGACGCCGACGAGACCGATCCGGTCGCCGGGCCCGAGCTGCCAGGTGACGTGCTTGAGAAGGACCTTGGGACCGGCCTGGACGGTGATGTCCTCCAGGTCGAAGACGGTCTTGCCGAGCCGCGTGGACGCGAACCGCATCAGTTCGCTGCTGTCCCGGGGCGGCGGTACGTCCTTGATGAGCTCGTTGGCGGCCTCGACGCGGAAGCGCGGCTTGGACGTACGGGCGGGCGCCCCGCGGCGCAGCCAGGCCAGCTCCTTGCGGACGAGGTTCTGCCGCTTGACCTCCTCGGTGGCGGCGATGCGCTCACGCTCGGCCCGGGCGAAGACGTAGTCGGAGTAGCCGCCCTCGTACTCGTAGACGTCTCCGCGCTGGACGTCCCACATGCGCGTGCAGACCTGGTCGAGGAACCAGCGGTCGTGGGTGACGCAGACGAGCGCCGACCGGCGGTTCCGGAGGTGCCGGGCGAGCCAGGCGATGCCCTCGACGTCGAGGTGGTTGGTGGGCTCGTCGAGGACGAGCAGGTCCTGCTCCTCGATGAGCAGCTTGGCGAGCGCGATCCGGCGCCGCTCACCGCCGGACAGCGGCCCGATGACGGTGTCGAGCCCCTTGGGGAACCCCGGCAGGTCGAGCCCGCCGAACAGGCCGGTCAGCACGTCCCTGACCTTGGCGACGCCCGCCCACTCGTGGTCGGCCATGTCGCCGATGACCTCGTGGCGGACGGTGGCCTCGGGATCGAGGGAGTCGTGCTGCGTGAGCACGCCGATGCGCAGTCCGCCGGAGTGGGTGACGCGCCCGGTGTCGGCCTCCTCCAGCCTGGCGAGCATGCGGATCAGCGTGGTCTTGCCGTCGCCGTTGCGGCCCACGACGCCGATGCGGTCCCCTTCGGAGACGCCGAGGGAGACGCCGTCGAGCAGGGCGCGGGTGCCGTACACCTTGCTGACGTTCTCGACATTGACCAGGTTGACGGCCATTTCTCTCCTGACAAGGGGGATGGATCGACCCTCCAGGGTAGTCGGGCGCGGCGGTGCTCCGTCCGGGGTCGTCAGGAGCCCTCGGCGGCCTCCTGGCGGCGCTGGTACCGCCACACGTCCAGCAGCCTCTCGTCGAACGGCTGCTCCGCGTCGGCGGGGCCGATCCGGTGCTGGGCCTCCACACAGCGCGGGTCGTCGCGGTGGGCCAGGCCGGACACGGCCTCGATGCGGATCGACTGCCGCTCGTCATGGGTGAGCGCGACCAGTGCGTCCCCGGCCTCGGGCTCGCGCCCCCGGTAGTGGGCGAGCCAGCGGCACGCCGCCTCGCGTACGCCGGGGTCCTCGTCACGGGCCAGGGTGAGCACCGCTGTGAGGCTCTCCGGGCTGACCTGGGACCGGCCGTCCTCGCAGTGCCCGAGGGCGTCCGTCACCTGGGCGCGCACCCGGGGGTCCGGGTGGGCGAGGTGCGACAGGCCGACGGCCTCGATCTCCGGGGCGCTGTCGTGGGTCATCGCCTGGAGGATGACCGCCAGCACCTCCGGGTCCTCCTCCTGTTCGGCCCAGGGCACGAGCTCCCTGCCCCGGTCCCAGAAGGGGTCGCGTCCCGTGACGAAGTCCCCGAGGATCAGGAACAGCATGACGTCGGCCGCGAGCAGGCGGTACAGCCGGTCCGGGTGGTTGAGCAGGTCCCTGGTCCACTGCCAGGTCTCCTCGTCCAGCCGGCGGCCGAGCGTGAAGACCACGTCCAGCCAGACGACGTGCTCCCGGTCGGGGTGGGCGAGGGCCCGGTCCACCAGTTCGTCGAAGGGCGTACGGATCCCGTAGCGCTCCTCCATGGAGGTGAGCACCGCCCGGTGCTCGTCGCGCACGGTCGTCCCGCCGAGCGTGAGCTGCTCGGACCACCAGCCGACCTCGTCGTCCTCGACGCGGATCCGCGTCACCGGCCCGGTGTGGCCGGTGATGCGGCGCAGTTCGGCCTCCGTGCCCGCCTCGGCCCATCGCCGGGCCCGGGCCAGCAGTTCGGCGCGCTCCGGCGCGGGGAGCGGCACCCGATGGGTGGCGAGCGCGTAGACCATGTGATGTGACCCGCCGTCCACCGCCCGCAGCAGCGGGGTGCTCCCGTCGGGCAGCCGGCGCAGCGGGTCGGCACCGGCCTCCAGCAGCGCTTCCGCCACGGGCTCGTCGTACGCCGCCACCGCCCGGCACAGGACCGGGACGCCGTCGTCGAGAGTCTCGGGGTCGGCGCCGGACTCCAGCAGCCCCGTGACCTCGTCCACGTCACCGCGCCGTACGGCCGCGACCAGTTCCCGCACGCTTGTGCCCCCCTCTTGGAACGACTGGGGGAGCCTAGGCGCCCGGCCGCGGCCGCCGCACGGGATTAACGCCCGGCGACCGTCGCCCCGGGTGCCGGGCCCGAGGCCGTGCGCACCGTCCGGCACGTCCCGGACGCCAGCAGGGCCTGCGCCACCGCTGCCGCCGACTCCGGGTCGCGGACCAGGAACGCCGTGGTCGGGCCGGAGCCGGAGACGAGAGCCGCGAGGGCGCCGGCGGAGCGGCCGGTGGCCAGGGTGCCGGCGAGTTCCGGGAAGAGGGAGAGGGCGGCGGGCTGGAGGTCGTTGGAGACGGCGGCGGCGAGCGCGTCCGGGTCGCCCTTCGCCAGGGCGGCGAGGAGTTCCTGCGAGGCGACGGGCTCGGGGACGTCCGTGCCCTCGCCGAGCCGGTCGAACTCCCGGAACACCGCCGGGGTGGACAGGCCGCGGCCGGCCATCGCGAACACCCAGTGGAAGGTGCCGCCGACCTCCAGGGGCGTCAGCTGCTCGCCCCGCCCGATGCCCAGGGCCGCACCGCCGACCAGGCTGAACGGCACGTCGCTGCCCAACTCGGCGCAGATGTCGAGCAGTTCGTCCCGGGAGGCGCCGGTCTCCCACAGCGCGTCGCAGGCGACCAGCGCGCCGGCGCCGTCGGCGCTGCCGCCCGCCATGCCGCCGGCGACGGGGATGTCCTTGGCGATGTGGATATGGACGTCGGGCGTCCGGCCGTACCGCCCGGCGAGCGCCTCGGCCGCCCGCGCGGCCAGGTTCGTACGGTCCAGGGGGACCTGGCCGGCGTCCGGGCCCTCGCAGGTGAGGCGGAGCCCGTCGGCGGGGGTGACGGTGACCTCGTCGTAGAGGCCGACGGCGAGGAAGACGTTGGCCAGGGGGTGGAAGCCGTCGGGGCGGGCGGGGCCGACCGCGAGCTGGACGTTGACCTTGGCGGGGACCCGGACCGTCACGCTCACGCTGACTCCTCCTTCTGGGGCTGGTTCTGCTTGTGCTCGGCGATCCGCGCGAACTCCTCCACGGTCAGCGACTCGCCCCGCGCCTGCGGGGAGACCCCGGCGGCGACGAGGGCCGCCTCCGCGGCGGCGGCGGACCCGGCCCAGCCGGCGAGCGCGGCCCGCAGCGT
>NZ_MUKA01000249.1 GCF_002150735.1 Streptomyces africanus | reverse complement strand
AGCGACTTGGTCTCGGCGGCGAGGACCAGGGCGATCACGATGAGCAGGACGCCGATGCAGAGGGTGCCGATGCCGTCCCAGACGCTGTCGCCCGTGAGCAGGGCGAGGCCGACGCCGCCGNNGAGGGCGCCGAGGTCCTCCAGGAGGACGACGGGGAGCTCGGGGGCCTTGGCGTGCCGGACGAACTGCTTCCAGGAGCGGCGGCCGCGCAGGGTGTTGGACTCCTTGATGGCCGTGCGGAAGGAGAAGCCCTCGGCGATGATCGCGAAGACCAGGACGCCGACCGGCCAGTACCAGTGCTCCAGCTCGTGCGGGTGCTTGATCTTCTCGTAGCCCTCGTAGAGGGCGAACATGCCGCCGACCGAGAACAGGACGATGGAGACGAGGAAGGCGTAGATGTAGCGCTCGCGGCCGTAGCCGAAGGGGTGTTGCGGGGTGGCCTCGCGCTTCGCCTTCTTGCCGCCGACCAGGAGCAGTGCCTGGTTGCCGGAGTCGGCCACCGAGTGCACGGACTCGGCGAGCATCGACGACGAGCCGCTGAAGAGGAACGCCACGAACTTCGCTACCGCGATGGCGAGGTTGGCGCCGAGTGCCGCCACGATCGCCTTGGTGCCGCCTGACGCGCTCATGTGTTCGCGTTGTCCCTTCGTACGCCGTTCCAGGGCCCGGACGCTCGCCTTGGTGAGCCGCCCGCGACTTTGCCCGTGCTTGACGGTGGGCCATTGTTGCAGCCCGCTCGGGCCGCGGTGCTTCAGGTCACCAGCACAGGGGGCGTCGAAACGGTCAGGCGACGACGGTGGCCCGGAAAAGCGTTCCCGTTCCGGACACTTCGGCCTTTTCGCCGGCCGGGACGAAGACGGATCCGCCCGGGGTCAGGTCGTGCTCGCCGGCCCGGACGGTGCCGGCCGTGCAGAGCAGGATCTGCGGGGTCGCGCGGGTGAGGTCGTGGGCGCCGCCGGCCTCGGGGAGGACGAAGCGGGACAGGCGGAACTCGTCGATGGGGGTCTCGTAGAGCTCCTCGCCGTCCGGGGAGGCCTCGGGGCGCAGGACGCCGGGGTCGCTGGGCCGGAAGCGGACGATGCGCAGGAGCTCGGGGACGTCGACGTGCTTGGGGGTGAGGCCGCAGCGCAGGACGTTGTCGGAGTTGGCCATGATCTCGACGCCGAGGCCGTTCAGGTAGGCGTGCGGGACTCCGGCGCCCAGGTAGAGGGCCTCGCCGGGCTGGAGCCGGACGTGGTTCAGCAGCATCGCGGCGATGACGCCGGGGTCGCCCGGGTAATGGTGGGCGATGTCGGCGTAGGGGGCGTAGGCGCCGCCGAGGCGGGTGCAGGCGGTGGCCGCCTCCGCGACCGTGCGGGACATCTCCTCGGGGTCGGCGGTGAGGATCGCCGTGAGGACCTCACGCAGGGCGGCGTCCTCGGGGTGGGCGTGCAGCAGGTCGACGTACGGCTTGAGGGAGTCGATGCCGAGGTCGTCGAGCAGGCCGGCGGCGGCGAGCGGGGCGCGGAAGCCGCACAGGCCGTCGAACTCGGTGAGGGCGCAGATCAGTTCGGGCTTGTGGTTGGCGTCCTTGTAGTTGCGGTGCGGGGCGTCCACGGGGATGCCGCGGCGCTCCTCGTCCGCGTAGCCCTCCTTGGCCTGCTCCAGGTCGGGGTGGACCTGGAGGGAGAGCGGGGCGCCGGCGGCGAGG
The DNA here is from genome assembly GCF_002150735.1 of Streptomyces africanus. Classification (GTDB taxonomy): domain Bacteria; phylum Actinomycetota; class Actinomycetes; order Streptomycetales; family Streptomycetaceae; genus Streptomyces; species Streptomyces africanus. The sequence goes on along the minus strand of NZ_MUKA01000249.1, from coordinate 18,169 downwards.
ATCTTGAGGAGGAAGGGCAGGCGGGGGCCGAACTTGGCGATCGCGGCCGGGCCGAGTTCCTTCTCCGGATCGGCGTCGATGACCTCGACGAGCGTGCCCCGGCCGGTGCGTGACGGTGCACCGGGGTGGGCGCCCATCCACATCTCCGCCTGCGGCTCGCCGGTCGGTTCGGTGCCGAGCAGGTGCGGGATGGCGGTGGGGGAACCCCAGGCGTAGGGGCGGATGGTGTTGTCGAGGCGGTCCATGGGGTCTCTCTGGGGGTTCGGGCGTGCGGGCGCGTCAGGGTGTCCCGGGCATGATCAGCCCCTGGAAGCGAGCGCCAGGTAAACGGCGGCGAAATCCGTGACGGCGATCAGTTCCGCGAGGGTCTCCAGTTCGCCGCCCGCCTCCGGTTCCAGTTCGCTGATCGGGGTGTCGTGGCTGAGGGCCAGGTCGCGGGCGCCGGGGGCGGCGGTGAGGCCGCCGATGGGTCGGTCGCGGAGGAGCACCACGCGCGCGTGCAGGGCGGGTGGTTCCTCGACGCGGTCGCGGAAGAAGTCGTCGGGGTCGGCGCTGGCGGCCAGGGGGCCGGCGAGCAGGGCGCTGTGTGCGGCGAGGGCCTCGGGGAGCTCGGCGACGACCGCGGGGATGCCGGACAGTTCGGCGAGCGCGGCGGCGAATCGGCGGCCCGCCGGGCCGGCCGAGGTGCCCTCGGTCCAGACGATCGGGAGGGCGTCGGCGAGTTCGGCGGCGAGGGTCTTGGCGGGGTTGCTGTAGGTGGCGATGGCGGGGCCGCAGCGTTCGGCGATGCGGTCGAGGCGGTCGGCCACCTTGCCGAGGGCGTCCGACGGGGCGGCGAGCACGCCGGTGCGGTCCAGCAGCGCGAGCAGTGGGGTGAGCAGCGCCCACAGGACGCCCGGGGCGGAGGCGGCGAGGGGCTCGTCCTGGTCGTACGGGGCGGTGGCCATGGGGACGAACAGGCCGTGCGAGCCGTTCACCGCGTCGGCGAGCGGGGAGTGGCCGGGGGCTACGGCGACGACGTTGCAGCCGCGGCGGTAGGCCTGTTCGGCGAGGAGGGACAGGCCCGGTTCGCTGCCGTCCGGGGTGGTGATCAGCAGGAGGTCGACGGAGCCGACCCAGCCGGGCAGTTCCCAGCGCAGGGCGCCCGCGCCGGGGGCGACACCGGTGGGGGCCAGCCGCGTGACCGGGCTGCCGGCACCGGCGAGGGTGCCGAGGAGGTCGGCGGCGTGCGTGGCGGCGGCGCCCGGGCCGGCGATGAGGACGGCGCGGGGGCGGCCGTCGGGTTTGAGGTCGTTGATGCCGGCCTCGGCGGAGTGGCGGGCGGCCGTGCGGACGCGGGCGCCGGCTTCTGCGGCGCCGCGGAGCAGCCCGCGGTGGTCTGCCTCGGCGAGGCCCTCCGGGGAGTCGAGCAGCGATTCGTCGAGCATGGGCGGCAGCCTCCGATCGCCGGAGTCCGGTCCGGGTCCGTTTTTGGGATGTCCTACGTCGGTGCCCGTTGTGCCCGGGGTGTATGTGCACCGGGTTCACGCGGGTGTGTCTGCCCGGGCGGGCCTACGCGGGTCGGCGGGCCTCGTCGACCAGGAGGACGGGGATGCCGTCGCGGACGGGGTAGGCCAGGCCGCAGTTCTGGTCGGTGCAGAGCAGTTCGGTGTCCTGCTCCTTGAGGGGGGCGTGGCAGGCCGGGCAGGCGAGGATGTCCAGCAGGCTGGGTTCGACGAGTGGCATCGTGTGGTGTCCTTCACGGTCAGACCAGGGAATCGACGGCTGGGGTCAGCCTATAGCCGGGCCTGTGCGGAGGTTGAGCAGTCCCTGAAAGGGTGGAAGAGCCCCGTGAGCTCAGGGTTCGGGTGAGCGCAGCACGCGGAGATGCCCGCGGCGTGTGACCTCCACCGGACCGACCGACCGCGCCCCGTCGCCTCCGTCCCCGGCTGCGCGCTGTTTGGGCCGGGCCGCCTCGCGCACGGCATTGGCAAGCGCCTCAAGATCGTCGCCGCTGGGCTGGGCCGGAGCCGAACCGTCCAGAAGCCGGACGACCTCCCAGCCGCGCGGGGCGGTGAGGCGCTCGGAGTGCTCGGCGCACAGGTCGTAGCAGTGGGGTTCGGCGTAGGTGGCGAGCGGGCCGAGGACCGCGGTCGAGTCGGCGTAGACGTACGTCAGCGTCGCGACGGCGGGACGGCCGCAGGCGGTGCGCGAACAGCGACGTACAGGGCTCACGATGTTGGACGGTACCGCACTCTTGAGCGGGCCGCGACGACTCTCCACCAGGTCACTCCCCCGTGTCGTGCTGTGAAACGTCCCACACCGCCCTTCGGGCACACCTTGCTGACCTGCCGGGACAGTGTCGTCCGAGGTGTCGAACGACCTCGCAAGCGGTCAAGAGTCGTCACAAAACCCTCAATTGCCTTGAGGTTGCCGGTCTCCGCGGGATACGGAATCGAGCCCAACCTTGGCTGGAATGGTCATGTAACGACATGCCGTACCGGTCGGCCGGAAGCCGCCCGTACCGCCGTGCTGTGCCGGGCGCGGGGACGCGGCGGGGACTACCCTTCAGCAGTGATGGACAAGCCCGTAACGCCCCGAGCCGCCGCCCCCGGGCCTCGCCGCCGTGATCGACACGGGCGGGGCATGCGCGGCCCGATCGCACCGCCGCAGGTGCCGCTCGCCGCCAGCCGCGCGGAGGCGTTCGCCGATCTGGTGCAGGACTCCGTGGAGCGCCTGGAACGGCGCTGGCCGCAGCTCGCCGACATCGATTTCCTGGTGCTGGAGGTGCCGCGGCTCGACGGGCCCGGCCAGGCCTGGAACGACGAGGCGGTCCCGCTGGGCGGCACGATCAGTGCCCGCGAGGGCCGCCCCGCGCGCGTGGTGGTCTACCGGCGGCCGGTCGAGATCCGCACCAAGGGCCGCGACGAGCGTGCTGCGCTGGTGCACGAGGTCGTCGTCGAGCAGGTCGCCGAGCTGCTGGGGCTGACGCCCGAGACGGTGGATCCGCGGTACGGCGAGGACTGAGCGGACGCCCGCTCCCCGGGAGCGGGCAGTCGACGTCAGAGCAAGCCGAGCGCGTCCAGCCCCAAGTAGGCGAGGTCGACATCGGTGACGTCGCCCGCCCGAAGCAGCCCCCGCAGCTGCTGCGGCCGGACGCTCAGCACCTCGATGAACTCCGTGTCGTCCGGCTGCGGCGGCTGTCGGACGGTGCAGTTACGGGCGATCGCGCAGAACTTCACCGACGAGCTGTACGAGTCACCGAAACAGTGCCCGACCACCGCCGTGTCTCCCTGGTGGCCCGTCTCTTCCAGCAACTCGCGCTCCGCGGCGTCCAGGGGTGATTCCCCGGTGCCGACATAGCCGCCGGGCAGCTCGTAGACGAACTGACCGGGGCCTGGTCTGAACTGCCTGGTGAGGAGGATCTCCCCGGCGGGCGTCAGGGCCAGGACAGCGACGCTCGGCCGGTCCTCGCGGATGCTGAAGGTGTCCACCGAGCCCGAGGGGAGGCGGTACCTCACCTCCACCACGGAACGGCCGTACTTCTCGTACACCGTGGTACGGGACAGCTCCTGCCAGGGCGCATGACGGCCCGGCGGCTCCACGGATGCTCCGCTTCCGGTCACCTCGGGTCCAGCGGGGCCAGCAGCGGGAGGGCCGGACGCTCGGAGTCCGACGCGAGCATGGCCTCGATGTAATCGGCGGTCTGCTCCCACCCGGTGACGGCCACGCACGGCACGCCCAGCTCCCGCACGGGGTAGTCGTTGCCGCCCTCGTCGAGTCGGTCGCCGATGAAGAGGACGTCCTCCACGCGGAGATCGAGGAACTCCAGGAGCCGTTGCACGCCGTATGCCTTGTCGATGCCCTTCTTCGTCACATCGATGGACGTGGAGCCACCGCTTCGGACTTCCAGATCGGGCAGTCGTGCCGCCACGTACTCCCTCAGGGCCCGGCGGCGGGAGCCGTCCGGGTCCCAGGCCGCCTTCGCCGTGTGCGGAGCCTGCTGGCCGAGGGCGGAAAAGGTCACCTGGCTGCCGCGATCCTCGATCACCTCTCCCCAGGTCTTCTCCGCCCACAGCCCCAGAGACTGCGCTCCCTGTGTCAGGACGCTCACGATGAGGGACTTCTCCTCGTCCGTGAGGTTCTCGCAGTAGACGTCCTGCCAGCCGCCCGATTCCCATCTCAGGTAGCGCGTTCCGCAGGTCGGCATGAGATGAAGGCGTTCTGCCAGTTCGGGAGTGAGCGGCAGCTCCTCCAGAACCTGCGTCTGGAACTGCTCGTAGCGGCCGCCGGAGATGATGCACACGTGCTGGTGGTTCAGGAGGCGCGTCAGGCACTGGGCCATGCGTGGAGTGATCTTCGCCTTGGAGAGGGCCAGAGTGTCGTCCAAGTCGAACATCACAATGCGGGTCGACAGTACCAATGCGCCATCCTTCTCTTCATGCTCGTCGGCCGGGCGAGCTCACCTACGGTAGCTGAGCCTGATACTGCCGATCCTCGCCGCAGGCTTGACCAGAAACCCTTCCACGTGAGCAACGTCTCCCCCTCGCGGTTCCGGTCCGCGCAGACCGAGGGCAGGGTTGTCCGTGACGGCGAACAGGGTGGCCGCCCGGCTGGTTCCCGGCCGGACCAAGTCCTCGCTCGTGTACTGGCGATCCTTGCGCCAGCCCCCCGCCGTGAGCGCAACCTCCTCATCCTCGGAGAACTTGAACAGCGCGTCAAGGCTGGTCAGGCCCGGCTCGGCGCGAGGTCCCGTGACCGACGCCAGCCGGAACACGAAACCGAGCTCCGGTGCCACGAGGTCCACCAGACCGGCGGCGAAAGCGAGCTCCGACAGACCGATGGCACCGATCATGCTGTCGATCCGGGGCTCGCTCAGGCCGGCGAGCGACAGGAGGTAGGGCGGCTCCACGGTGACCCGCTCGGGTACGAGGACCTGTCGCACCCGCCCCCGCATGAGGTCGATGAGCGTGCGGTGCATCGGCTTCGACGCGACCGAGTGGGTGGAGACGGTCAGCTCGTCCGGACTCTTCCCCAGGGCTGCGGCGATGCGCTCCAGCAGAGGGACGACGCCGTCCTCCGGCCTGGCCATGATGTCCAAGCCGCGCAACGCACCGGTGGGTGCCAGGGCGGCGTATGCCTGAAGGTCGGGAACCGGCCGGACGCCGCTGCCGAAGCCGCCCAGGGCAAGGGCGCCCGGCTGGTCCGTCGCGGCAAGTTCGGTGCCGTCCACATAGTCGAACACCCCATCGATCACGGGTGAGCCCTCGTCCGGCAGGCCGAGCCACTGGCCGGTGTGGGCCCCCGGGCTGTCGTCGCGCTCCCCCTCGCCCGCTGCGACGCGGATCCTGAAGGGGGCGCGCCCCAGGATCTTCTCCGCCGCCTCGGTGGCCGCGCCGTCCACGGTGACCTTGCGGTCGTTCAACGACATGCCGTCACCGAAACCCGCCCGTGCCTCGGCCGCCGCCAGGGCCGCGGAGGCCATGGCGGCGACGAGGTAGGCGTCCTCGTCGTCCGCGGTCGCGTCCCGCGGAGTACGACCGTCCCCGCTGTCGGCTGCGCTCCCGCGCCCGCCACCATGTGCCGCGGACGGGTTCAGCCACGTGACCGTGGCGTGGGTCAACCGCTCATCGACGGCCATGATCGTGCTGCTCAGACTGTCGTCCATCGTCCCTCTTCCGTTGCCCCTGGGGCACATTCGACCGGGTGCCCTGGCGATGCCCGCCACGACCCGTCCTCACTGGACCCTGCGCCGCCGTACCCGCAGCAGCACCGCGAGCGGCAGGAGGATCAGCGATGCCGACACGCCCAGCAGACCCCATCGGCGGCTGTCCAGCCAGCCCGCCACCTGATCCACGAAATCGGGGATTTGCACGACGGCCAGGACGATTCCCATCATGGCGATCAAGGAGTCCCGCCGGTTCTTCTCCCGGTCCTCACGAACCCTGAGAAGACTCAGCGAGACCGTTTCGCATTTCTCCATGTCCCTGTTGAGGGTGGCCACCACTTGCTCGGTCGGCCGCTCCCGTTCCGCCCACTCGTCCAGGCGCCGGTTCCTGCTTTCGATCAGCTTCTCGCGGAAGCCGTCGCACCGATCGAGGAGTGCGGCGCGCTGGACCCTCCGGCGGGTCAACAGGGATTGTTCCGTCGGGGATATCTCGTCGCGTATCGCGAGATCCGCGAGCACCGACCGGTAGCGGGTGCTCAGGTCGTAGCAGACGATCCTGCGCAGAATGCCCACCGTCCACACGAAGATGGACGAGGAGTCGTAGCCGTACGCCGAGAGGCGGAACTGCGATCTTCCCCGCAGCCACGCCGGCAAGTGCGCCATCTCCAGGCAGCAGTCCGAGTTGACGAACACCATGTGGTCGTCGAAGAAGGCCATGCCCGTTCGCACGAGGCCGAAGACGCTGCGCGGGCTGCGCCGCAGCCACAGGCCGTCCTCCAGGAGGTGGTCCGTCGCGTAGGAGAGCAGCGCGGAGATCTCCCAGGCGTACAGGGCGGACTCGTCTATGCCCGCGTACATGCTCGTACTGACGCGGCCCCGCGTGCCGTCGAGATTCCACACCTGGATCGCGACAGCCCCCTCCACGGCCCAGGTTTCCTCGATGTCGCTCTGTTCGATGCCAACGGCCCGGGCGAACGCGCTGGCGGACTGCTCCGCAAGGATGCGCGAGGTGTCCGGGGCGCCGAGCAGGGAGACAAAACGCAGGAGTGTGTCGGTGGTCAGCGGGGTGGTGAGTTCCACCGCCGAGGTCTCCTGAGTGATCGGTCCGGGCATGGACAGGATGATGGGCAGGGCGGTCACCACGTATTCCCCACCGAGCGAGACGACGGCCTGTCGGAGTCCGTCGGCGTGGCTGCTGCCCACTACGCGGGCGAGCGCCGCAGGCAGGGGCCCGCAATCGAACAGTGCGGAGTACACGAGCCCGGAGCCGGTCCGCACCTTCGTGTTGTACGAACGGTCGTCGTCGATGGTCCGCAAGCCGCCGGCTTCGAAGATCTGCGAGAAGTCGAGGCCATCGGTCAGCCGGTGTGCGAAATGGATGACGACGGAGCAGCCGCTGATGCGCAACCGGTCGGGTTCGGGCGGCGCGGGGACGTCAGCGGGGTCTGAGAGCACGGCGAACTGATGGTCCACGCAGACTCCTTCAGCCGCTGCGGCGGGCGGGCAGCGGCCCAGCCGAAGATACCGACATTCCACTCGGGACGGGCGCGCTTCTCCGGTACTGACGGGAGGCGCTCTCGACGGCCCTTGCTCTTGACGCCTGGTCAACCCACTTGGCGGAAGGCCCTGTTGACCGTAGCGGGTGTCAGGGCCATATCATTCCAGCCCACTCGGCAGGCAGCGGCTGGAGGATCATGATCTTTCCGGGTAGCTCACGATGAGAGCCGTTGTCACCGGGGGGTCGGGCTTCATCGGCTCCCACCTCTGCGACTTCCTCCGCGCCCAGGGCGAGGATGTGGTGGAGGTGGACCTTCCGCACTGTGACATCGGTGACACGGTCCGCCTGACACAGGTGCTGGAGCAGGCCGAGCCCGATCACATCTACCACCTGGCGGCCCAGGCAAGTGTCCGGCGGTCGTGGGAGGATCCCGCCTTCACGTGGCGCTCGAACGCAGGGGGCACCGTCTCCCTCCTCGAAGCCGCCCGCTCCGCCTCTCCCAGGGCGAGGATCATCGTCATGAGCAGTGCCGGAGTGTTCGACGGAGCCCGCCTCGACTCACCCATCGACGAAGACCGCACGCCCGCCCCCCTCTCGCCTTATGCGGCGAGCAAGCTGGCGGTCGAGTCGCTGGCCCGGCACTACCTCGCCGCACACGGGCTGGGGGTGGTCATCATCCGGCCCTTCAACGTCATAGGGCAAAGACAGGGACTGGACTATCTGGTTCCGTCCCTCGCACGCCGCATCGTCTCCGCCGCACCGTCCGGCCGCGGCCACATCACGGTCGGCAACCTGGACGCCCGGAGGGACTTCCTCGACGTGCGGGACGCGGTGCGCGGCCTGCGGCTGCTCATGCGGAACGGGCAACCCGGCGAGGTCTACAACCTGTGCACCGGCGTCGGCGTCCCGGTCCGCGCGCTGGTGGAAACGATGATCTTCCTCATGGGGCGCCCGCTGGAGTGCCGCCAGGACCCCGGCCTGGTGCGCGGAACCGACGCACCCAGTCTGGTCGGAAACCCCGGGAAGACCCGGGGGCTGACGGGATGGCAGGCGACGATCCCGCTGGCCACCAGTCTGGCCGATGTCCTGGCCGAGGCGGGTGCGGCCGGGCGCACAGGGCAGACAGGGGCTGACGTTCTCCGCCTCGGGTGACCCGCCTCATCCCTGGCCATCGACAACCGACCACCGACGACCGGTCACGAGGTGAGGATGAGGTTCCCGCTGTCCCGACCGTCCCTGGGCGAGAAGGAGTCCGAGAAGGTCCGGGACGCGATGGCATCGGGCTGGATCTCGGGAACCGGCCCCTATGTCAGCGCCTTCGAACGGTCGCTGGAGCAGCGGACCGGCAGAGCGTCCGCGACGGCCGTGTCCAGTGGCACCACGGCCCTGGAGATCGTGCTGTCGGCCCTGGGAATCGGCGCGGGTGACGAGGTCGTCGTGCCCGCGCTGACCTTCGCCGCGCCCGCCGCCGCCGTGCTCACCGTGGGGGCCACTCCTGTCCTGTGCGACATCAGCCCGGACAACTGGACCATCGACCCCGACGCGGCTCGCGCCCTGCTGACGACCCGCACCAGAGCCGTCATAGCCGTCGACCTCATGGGCCATCCCTGCGCGTACGAGCGCCTCTCCGAACTGGGAGTGCCGATCATCGAGGACGCCGCCCAGGCCCATGGAGCGCGGACCCGGAAGGGTCCGGCGGGCAGCTTCGGCATCGCGTCGGTCTTCAGCTTCCACGTGAACAAGGCCATCACCTCCGGCGAGGGCGGGGCCGTGCTCACCGACGATCCGGAACTGGCCGACCGGGTCCGTCTCCTCACGCATCACGGCATGAACCCGAGCCGGCGCTATCACCACAGCGTGGCCGGGCGCAACGGCAGGATGACCAACCTGTCCGCCGCCGTCGGTGCCGCCCAAGCCGAGCGCTGGGACGAACTGGTGGCCGGCCGCTCGGAGGTCGCCCGCCTCTACCGGGCCCGACTCGCCGGACATGGCTTCTCCCCTCGCCCGGCAGAACCGTGGGCCTCGCCGTCCTGCTGGCTGCACTGCGTCACATCAGCCGAGCGGGACGCCGCCGTGGAACGCGCGCGGCGCAGCGGAGTGGACGCCCGCGCCGTGTGGCCGGCGCTGAGTGATCTGCCCCTGTACCGCCGCTACGCACCCCGGCCCTGCGTCCATGCCTCGGAAGTCTCCCAGACGGCGATGTGGCTGCCCACCTGGGCCCACATGCCGCCCGAGGACGTGGCCGATGTGGCCGAGTCCCTGCTGTGAACCGGACGCGGAGCCTCAGTTGAGCACCGACAGGTCCTCGTCCGCCTCCGGCACCGCCACCGTCCCCCGGTCGTCGGGGAGCGTCTGCACGGTGAAGCCGGGGACGCCGCCCTCCGTCGCCGCCAGGGTGCGGGCGCCGTAGACCGGGCCGCCGGACTTCGGCTCGACCGTGAGCGCGTAGGTGCCCTTCAGGCCGCTGGGGACCGGGGGCTCTATGTCCTGGGTGGTGCCGGCCTTGATCGTGTACGTCTTCGACACCGGCGTGCCGCCCTCGCTGCCCGCCGAGGCCGTGACCTCGACCGTGGCCGCGCGGCCGGGGGCCGTCAGGGAGAGCGTGCTGCCCTTGGCACTGTTGTCCGCGGACGTCGCGCGCGTGCCGACGGGGCGGGTGGCCGGGATGAAGGCCGTCTCCTGCTTGTCGCCCTTGCCTCGTACGACCCGCAGGGCCGCCACGACGGGCACGGACCGGTCCGTCGGCGTCAGCACCAGGGAGCCCGCCTCGCCGCGCGTCACGTCGCCCAGGTCGACGGCGGTGGTCATGCGGCCCTTGACGTGCACCGTCTCGTGTCCGGCCGGGGTGATCAGCCCGGAGGGGGAGGCCAGGCGCACCTTGAGGTCCGCGTCGGCGTCGCCCGGGGTGAAGGCGACCAGGCGTACGGAGGTGGCGTCCTTGGGGATGCCGGGCAGGACCAGGCTGCCCGACGGGTCCGTGGACGCGGTCAGCCAGTCGCCGCCGAGCTTGTCGTCCAGGGCCTGCACGGCGGCGCCGACCCGCCCGCTGCGGACGTTGACGTGCACGGTGAGGTTGGCCTGCTGCCCGTCGGTGAGGGTGGACAGCAGGACCGGGTCGGTGGAGTGCGGCTGGACCGTGATGCCCTCCCCCACCGTCGACTGGAGGGTGCCGTCCTTGCCGTAGAGCTCGATGTCGACCACGGCGGCCGAGTCGTCGGGGTTCGTCAGATGGACGTAGTCGGTGCGGTCGGCCGCGGTGCTGGCGCCGGGGAACCAGAAACTCGTGTCCGGTGCGGTGCAGTTGACGCCCTGAAGGCCGCGCCCGGTCCCCGCGGCGACCTCCGTGGTCTCCTGGACCGTCCAGCCGGGCGCGAACCTGCCGTCCGCGGTCCCGACCAGCGCGGGCGATTCGGCGCCCGAGCTGTCCCCGGTGACCGGCTTGCCGGGCTCCTTGGGGGTCAGCGCGGGCTTGCCGGGCTTGCGCTCGCCGGACTTCCCGCCGTCCTTGCCCTTGTCGCCGCCCGTGCCGTCCTTCGCCTCCTGGGCGGCCGCCTGGAGTTCGGCCTTGCCGCCGCTTCCGGTGCCCTTCGTGACGGGTGTGAAAGAGGTGTACGACGTCTCCGCGATGTCGGACAGGCTCGGCGCGGGGCACAGCAGGCTCGTGCGCTCCACGGGCAGTTGGGCGGCCGCCTTGGCGGTGGTGTCCGCGCCCGGGGTGTCCGGGGCGGACAGCGCGGCGAAGCCGGTGACGGCGGCGAGCGCGGTCGCGCCGGCGATCAGGGACAGGGTGGTGCGGTTCACTGCTGGCTCCCGTCGGGACGCTCACTGCCCGTGCCGTGGGGGTGCTGCTGCTGCGCCGGGTCGTACGGCGTGCCGTAGCCCTGGGGGTAGGCCTGGTCGTAGCCCTGCTGGTCGTAGCCCTGCTGGTCGTGGCCCTGCTGGTCGTACGACGGGTTCTGCGGCTGGCCGCCGTACGCGTACGGGTCGTACTGGCCGCCCTGGTAAGGATCCGCCTGGTACTGCTGTCCGTACGCGTCCGCCGGGTACTGCGCGCCCTGGTACTGGTCGCCGTAGTTCGCGTACTCGCCACTCTGGTAGCCGGCGTTCTCCCACTGTCCGTGGTTCTGCTGGGGCACGGGCGCCGGGGGCTGGTCCGGCTGCGGGGGCGGGAACTCCCCGGGCTGGGCCGCCCCTTCGGCCTCTGCTTCCGCCTGGGCGCGCAGGCGGCGGGCCCGGCGGCCCTCGCCCGCGACCGGCTGGGCCGGGACGGCCTGCTCCTCGGGCAGGTCGTCGTCGACGTCACGGCGCCGGCCGGGCAGGGCGAGCACGACGAGGACGACGGCGAGGAGGCCCTGCGCCCACAGCCACGCGGTGTGGCCGACGGGGTCGTCGTAGGTGACGTCCAGCGTGCCGCCGGTGGCGGGGAGTTCGAAGCCCTGGGCCCAGCCGTCGACCGTGGTGCGGGTGAGCGGCTTGCCGTCGAGCGTGGCGGTCCAGCCGTCGGAGGCGGTGTCGGCCAGGCGCAGCACGCGCCCGCCGGAGCCGGCCGGGATCGTGGTGTGGATGTCGACGGGCCCGGCGGCGACGGTCTGCGGCGTGCCGGAGCCGGAGGCCGGGACGATGGTGGCGCGCGCGACCTCCTGGTCGATCTGCCACAGCGCGCCGCCGTCCTGCTGGCTGAGCCGGGTCAGGCCGGGCGTGGCGTCCAGGACGCGGGTGACGTCGCGGGGCGCGCCCTGGTGGACGAGGACGTAGCGCACGGCGAAGCCGCCGAGCTGGTCGGACTGGTCGGCGCCGGAGCCGGCGACGAGGTTGGCGACGACCTTGTCGAGCCTGCTGTTCTCGCCGTCGGCCGCGGCGATCTCGCCGTCGCCGAGGCGGGCGCCGGAGCCGCGGACCAGCATGTATCCGACGTGGGAGGCGGAGTCGCTGTCGAGGACGAGGGTGCGGGCCTGGTCGCTGCCGCCGCTCTCCTCGGCGACGAACGCGGGGACCTGGGCCGGGTGGCGCCGCTCCAGAGGCCCGTCGGCGCCGCGGATCATCCAGCCCGCGGCGACGAGCAGCGGCCCCGCGGCCGAGGCGAACGCGATCAGCACGGCGACCGGCTGGCGCCAGCCGAAGCTCTGCTCGGCCACGCGCGAGCGGGCCCCGTCGGCGCCGAGCGCGGCGGCCGCCAGGAGGGCGATGCCGTAGACGAGGGTCGCGGGGCCGGACCACGTGGAGCTGTTGGCCAGGACCGCGAAGACGAAGCCGGTCAGGGCGGCCGTCCAGGCCGTCCAGATGCCCAGCCGGCGTTCCGAGCGGAGCAGGGCGGCGAGCGCGGCCAGGACGACGCCGATCAGCATGAGGCCGCTGACGGTGCCGGGGCCGCCCGGGCTGGCGCCGAGCAGGTCCAGGGGGGAGGCGGCCGACGGGCCGTACTCCAGACCGGCTTCCCGGAAGAAGCCGAACGGGAGCAGTGACAGCGACCAGGGCGCGAGGACCAGCAGGGGCGTGCCGAGCTGGGCGAGGAACCGCAGGCCGTACGCCGTGATGTCGGACCGGCGCAGGACCAGCAGCCCGGCGCCGAGGAGCAGCGCGATGGGCCACACGATCGGGGTGAACGCGGTGGTGATGGTCAGCAGCAGCGCGTACGCCCAGGTGGCGCGCCAACTGCCACGCGCCCCCGAGGGGTTCGCCAGGCCGCTGGCGGCGATGCCCGCGCGGGCGATGAGCGGCAGCAGCACGGCCAGGACGGCGGTGCCGATCCGGCCGCCGGCGAGGGCGCCGGTGGCGGCGGGCAGGAAGGCGTAGACGACGGCCGCCCACGCGCGCAGCAGCCGGGACTCGACCAGCGGGCGGGAGGCGAAGTAGGCGGTGACCCCGGCGAGCGGCACCGAGCAGACCAGCAGCAGCGTGACGGCGAGGCCGGTCGAGCCGAACAGCAGGGACGCCAGCATCGCCACGAGCGCGAGGTACGGCGGCGCGGCGGAGGTGCCGCCGGCGGCGACCGGGTGCCAGGCGTCCAGGTAGCGCGCCCACAGGTCGGAGGAGTCGGCCGGGGCGGGCAGCAGGGCGCCGCCCGAGAGCGCGTCGCCGCCGAGGAGTTCGCGGCAGGCGACCAGGGAGACCACCAGCAGCACCAGGAAGAGCACCGGGCCGGGCTTGCGGGCGATGCGCTTGAGCCGGGCGAACTGCTCGATCTCCAGGAAGTCGGCGTCGTCGCCGCCGGGGCCCGACTCGACGGCACCGCCGTGCCGTCCGGCGCCGGAGGCGGTCTCGGGGTCGGAGCGGCCCACGAGGTTGCTCGCGAGCTGCTCGACGGTCATGCGGACGGTCGCTCCCGGCGGCGGGAACAGCGCCCGCAGCTCTTCCTTGTCGACCTGCGGGGCCCCTCTGCCGCGCCGCCCGGCGAGGATCCGCTCGGGCCTGAGCAGTGTGCCCAGGAGGCCGCGGATCTCGTCGACGGCCTGTCCGGGGACCTTGCCGACGAGGTAGGCGACGGTCCGCAGCAGGGTGCCGAGCACGATCCGCAGCAGCACCCAGGGCAGCACGGCCGTCCGCGCGTTGACGAGGAGGGCGTAGACGGCGCCGGCCTTGTCGACCTTGTGCGGGGAGGCGGCCGTGCGGCCCACGCAGTCGACCGTGCGGCGCTCGCGGGAGGCTGCCTCGGCGTGCCGGACGACGGCCTCGGGGGCGACCAGGACGCGGTAGCCCGCCGCGTGCGCGCGCCAGCACAGGTCGACGTCGTCGCGCATGAGGGGCAGGTGGCGGTCGAAGCCGCCGAGCTGTTCGAAGACGTCGCGGCGGATCAGCATGCCGGCGGTGGACACCGACAGCACGGGCCGGACGTGGTCGTGCTGGCCCTGGTCCTGCTCGCGGCGGTCCAGGCCGGTCCAGCGACGGCCGGAGTTGGCGATGCTGACGCCGACCTCCAGCAGCTGCCGCCGGTCGTACCAGCCGCGGAGCTTGGGGCCGACGACGGCCACGTCCTCGCGGCCCAGCTCGTACTCGTTGTCCACGACGCGCAGCAGCTGGGCCAGGGCGTCGGGTTCCGGGGCGCAGTCGTCGTGCAGCAGCCAGAGCCACTGGACCGGCTCTCCGTGCGGGAGCTCGGGCAGGTCGTACGCGTCGTCGCGCCAGGAGCGGGTGACCGGGTCCCAGCCGCTGGGCCGCTTCAGGTACGGCAGCTGCTCGGGGGTGAGGACCGGGGCGGTGCGGCCGCACTCCTCGACGGCCTGGCCGAAGCCGGTGCGGCGGGCGAGGTGCAGCACGCGGTCGGCGCCCAGGGCGTCGGTGACCAGCTGGGCGGAGTCGTCCGCGCTGCCGGTGTCGGCGCCCATCGCGTACTGGACGGGTCGCTCCTGGCCGAGCAGCCCGGCGAGCGCGTCGGGCAGCCAGCGGGCGCCGTCGTGGGAGACGAGGACCGCGGTCACCACATGACGCGGGAACTCAGGTGTGGCAGCGCTGTCGTGATGAGCTGCCGGGTGGCTGTGCACGGACATCGAGGTACGGGCCCCGGTTCGGTGGACTGCGGTGGACGCCTGCGACCGGTGGGGGCAGCGGGGCGTCTCGGACGAGCGACCACACTATCGGCTGCGCAACAGGGGGGCCCGCCGCCTGTGGACAACCCACCTGCGACGGGCCGTTCGAACCGTGCGTGCGTACGGATTCGGGACGCCGGTCAGACCGCGGCCTTCTTCAGCCGGCGGCGCTCCCGCTCGGACAGGCCGCCCCAGATGCCGAATCGCTCGTCGTTGGCGAGGGCGTACTCGAGGCACTCGGAGCGGACCTCGCAGGCGAGGCAGACCTTCTTGGCCTCCCGGGTCGAGCCGCCCTTCTCGGGGAAGAAGGACTCGGGGTCGGTCTGGGCGCACAGTGCGCGCTCCTGCCAGCCGAGTTCCTCGTCCGCGTCGTCGACCAGCAGTTGCTGCACCGTCTCGGTCATGTGCGCCCCTCGTCTGTCTTTCGCGTCCCCGTGATCTAGCCGTTACCGATTCCGGCTGAACGACACGAGTGAAATTACAAGTGTGCTGCTCCGGGCGAGTCAAGCCGAGATCTGCTATTGAGCCCCTTATTCACTCTGCGGAACCAAGCCCAAGCGGAAAGTGTTCAAATCACCATAAAACCTGACACACCGACGGAGCCCGCAGGGGCTCACGCCGTCCGCCGGACCCCTTGCAGACCCTTACGAAGAAGGACGCCCAGAGGTTCGATCTCGTTCCGGCACGCACCACGAAGCGAAACGGATCACAGTCGGATCACGAGTACGCAACGGGGTTTCGTGCTCCCGGTTGGACGCCATGTGTCCCGGGCGGGCCGTGAACAAACCTTTCATCTGAGTGAACGACCGGATGAGGTGAACCACATCCCACATAGCGGGTGCCGAGTTGACAGTGGAGGTGTGAACCGGTGTCCTTGTGGGCATGCTCGCGAACTCGGCACTCACCTCGACCCGCACCGCCGGGTCCCACGGTGCTGCCCGCGCTCGCTGTAGCTGTTGCCGTTCCGGCTGTTGAGCTCCACCTGCTCCAGCTGAAGGCCGAGCCACCCGTCTCTCGGCCTGCCTCTGTTCCCTCTGACCTTCTTTCACTGAGGAACCACCACCCCCCATGAACAGCGACAGCGACCTCCAGATCGCCGGCGACATCCTCGAAGTCCCGCATCTCCTCCAGACCCCGCGCGAGCACCCGGCGACCGTCGCCGAGTTCGTCGGACTCGCCCGTTCCATCGCCGACGACCGCTCCCAGTGGGAGCACCTCGTCCGGTACGACGCGGCCAGCCGCTGGTACCACCGGCTGCGCACCGGCCCGGGCTACGAGGTGTGGCTGCTGTCCTGGGTGCCGGGGCAGGGGAGCGGGCCGCACGACCACGGCCGCTCCTCCGGTGTGCTGACCGTGCTGGACGGCACCCTGACCGAGCGCACGGAGCGGGGCACGCGCGCGTTGCGGGCAGGCGCGCAGCGCGTTTTCGCGCCGGGGTACGTGCACGAAGTCGTCAACGACGCACTGGAGCCGGCGGTCAGCCTGCACGTCTACTACCCGGGCCTGACGGAGATGCCGATGCACACGGCCCAGCACTGCGAGGCCCGGACTCTGCCGGGTGCCGTGACCGCCTGACCGGTTGGCGCGACACGTCCGACCGGTTGGCGTGACCGCCTGACCGGTTGGCGTGACCGTCTGACCGGTTGCCGTAGCCGCCGACCGGTTGTCACAGGCGCCTGCAAGACTGGCTTCCATGCGCATTGTGGTTCTGGCAGGCGGCATCGGTGGTGCCCGGTTCCTGCGTGGTCTGAAGCGTGCCGTGCCGGACGCGGACATCACGGTCATCGGCAACACCGGGGACGACATCCACCTCTTCGGGCTGAAGGTCTGCCCGGACCTCGACACGGTGATGTACACGCTCGGCGGCGGCATCAACGAGGAGCAGGGCTGGGGGCGCGCCGACGAGACCTTCCACCTGAAGGAGGAGCTCGCGGCGTACGGCGTCGGGCCCGAGTGGTTCGGCCTCGGCGACCGTGACTTCGCCACGCACATCGTGCGGACGCAGATGATCGGCGCCGGGTACCCGCTGAGCGCGGTGACCCAGGCGCTGTGCGACCGGTGGCAGCCGGGCGTGCGGCTGATCCCGATGTCCGACGACCGCGTCGAGACCCATGTGGCCGTCGAGGTCGACGGCGAGCGCAAGGCGATCCACTTCCAGGAGTACTGGGTGCGGCTGCGCGCCTCGGTGCCCGCGGAGGCGATCGTGCCGGTCGGTGCCGACCAGGCCAAGCCCGCGCCGGGGGTGCTGGAGGCGATCGCCGAGGCGGACGTGATCCTCTTCCCGCCGTCCAACCCGGTCGTGTCGATCGGCACGATCCTCGCCGTGCCCGGTATCCGGGAGGCCATCGCCGACGCCGGGGTGCCGGTGGTCGGCCTGTCCCCCATCGTCGGTGACGCGCCCGTGCGGGGCATGGCCGACAAGGTGCTCGCCGCCGTGGGCGTCGAGTCGTCCGCGCCGGCGGTGGCCGAGCACTACGGCTCGGGCCTGCTGGACGGCTGGCTGGTCGACACGGTGGACTCCGGCGCGGTGGAGCGGGTCGAGGCGGCCGGGATCCGCTGCCGGGCCGTGCCGCTGATGATGACCGACACCGACGCGACCGCGCAGATGGCGCGGGAGGCCCTGGCCCTGGCGGAGGAGGTGCGGGCAGCTTGAGCGGCGAGATCCCGGAGAACCGGCAGGGTGCCGACGGGTACCGGGTGTGGGCCCTGGGCGGGATGCCCGAGGTCGCGGCCGGGGACGATCTGGCCAAGCTGATCGCGGCCGCCGAGCCCGGTCTGGCCGACGGGGACGTCCTGCTGGTCACGTCGAAGATCGTGTCCAAGGCGGAGGGCCGGGCGGTCCGGGCGGACGACCGGGAGGCGGCCATCGACGCCGAGACGGTACGGGTGGTCGCCCGGCGCGGCAGCCTCCGGATCGTCGAGAACCGGCAGGGCCTCGTCATGGCCGCGGCCGGGGTGGACGCGTCCAACACCCCTGCCGGGACGGTGCTGTTGCTGCCCGAGGACCCGGACGCCTCCGCCCGCGCGATCCGCGACGGGCTGCGCGACATCCTCGGCGTCGACGTCGGTGTCGTGGTCACCGACACGTTCGGGCGGCCCTGGCGCGCGGGGCTGACGGACGTCGCGATCGGCGCCGCCGGGGTGCGCGTACTGGACGATCTGCGCGGAGGCACGGACGCGCACGGCAACCCGCTCAGCGCCACCGTCGTCGCCACGGCCGACGAACTCGCCGCGGCCGGCGACCTGGTCAAGGGCAAGGCGGCCGGGCTTCCCGTCGCCGTGGTGCGCGGCCTGCCGCATGTGCTCGCACCGGGCGACGGAGAGGGAGCGCGGGCCATGGTGCGCGGCGCGCGCGACGACATGTTCCGGCTCGGCACATCGGAGGCGGTACGGCTGGCCGTGACCCAGCGGCGCACGGTCCGGGCCTTCACGGACGAGCCTGTCGACCCCGGCGCGGTACGGCGGGCGGTGGCCGCGGCCGTGACGGCGCCGGCGCCGCAC
>NZ_MUKA01000248.1 GCF_002150735.1 Streptomyces africanus | reverse complement strand
GCGTGGACGGGGTGGCGGGGGCGGGCGTGGTCCACGACGGCCAGGCCTGCGCGGAACAGCGCCGCCGGGACGACCAGGCAGACGAGGACCCAGAACAGGGTCACGCCCCACGGGCGGCCCACGCCCCAGGGCTGTTCCGCGAGGACCTTGCCGCCGTACTTCAGGGACACGGTGTAGTCGCCGTGCGCCCCGGCCGCGAGCTCCACGGGGAGTTCGACGCGCGCCGTGCCGCCGGGCCGGATCGTGCCGCGCCAGCGCTGGTCCTGCCACTGCGGGGCGAACACGCCGTGGGAGGTGCCGACCTGGAAGACGGGGTCCTTCACGGGGGACGTCCCGACGTTTCCGACGGTGACCTCGAGTGTCCGGGCGGGCGGGGAGCCGAACCAGGTCAGCAGCCCGCCGGCGCCCCGCAGCCGGGTGTCCGCGAGCAGGGACAGCCGTCCGCCGGCCCGGTCGGCGGGCAGCGGCTCCACCGCGTGCCCGGCGACCCGGAGGGCCGCGTCGGCCTCGGCCCCGGCCCCCGTCACCGTCGCCACGTGCACCACGCAGGGGCACGGCACGGGCGGTTCCACGACGGGCAGTTCGCGGCGGAAGCGCCCCTTCGCGTCGGTGGTGACGGCCCGGCCGTCGGCGTTGGCGCAGGAGTTGGTGCCGCCGGCCACGCCCCGGGACGGCTCGGCCTGCCCGCAGACCAGCAGCGTCAGCAGGGCACGCGGACGCCAGCCGCTGCCGGTGACAGTGACCGAGCCGCCCGTCCCTGCCTGGGCCCTGGACAGCTCGACGACCGGCCGGTCCGCGGCCCCGGCGGGCCCGGCACCCGCCAGACCCGGCAGGAGCACCAGCAGGAGGGGCAGCAGGAGACGCAGGGACAGGTACGGGACACGGGCGACGTGCGGCAGCGGCGGCATCGGCGGCTCCAGCGGTCGTGCGGGCGTGCGCTCAGGGGCGTACGCGCGCTGTCCGGTGACGTCGTGTCAGCCACAGGGTGCCCGCCGCGCCGGCGAGCAGAACGGTGCCGCCGAGGGTGCCGAGGGCGACGGCCGAGTCCTCCGGGCCGGTCTGCGGGAGTTCGTCACCGGAGCCGGAGCCGGACCCGGAGCCGGAGCCCGGACCCGAGCCGCCGCCCTGGGTGGAACCGGTGGCGCCGCCGCTCGCGGCCGTGACGTCCAGGGTCAGGGACGGGCCCGGGTCGTTCGTCGGCGTGCACGTGGTCGTCGTGCCGAGCGCCTTGATGGTGAGCACGCCGGCCGTGAAGGTGACCTCGCCGCTCTTCTTCGGCGTGTACGTGCCGCTCAGGTCGTTGATCTTGATCGGCGTGTTGGCGGGGATCGCGGCGTCGTTGGCGGGGCCGGTCACCGTCAGGGTGCCGCCGTCCGCGCCGCCCAGGGCGATGGTGGCGCTCGGGGTCATCGCACCCTTGCCCAGTTCGACCGGGCTGGAGGAGACGCCCTTCTGCCAGGACATGGTGATCCGGTAGCCGCTGCCGTTCTTGACACCCTTGATGTCGATGGGCGAGACGGCGCTCTTGTCGCCGATCGGCGTCTTGCACTGGTAGTTGACGTCGACGACCTCGGCCCGGGCCATGGGGGCGGCCATCAACACCGCCGAGCCGGCCAGGGCCGCGGCGGACGCGAGTGCGGCGGTTCGATTCCGGTACGACACGGAGCCGCTCCCCTTCCTGTTTCCTGACGGAGCATCAGATCGGGCCGTCAAGGTACGCCCGGGGCGTTGAGGAAGGAAGACACAGTGCGGGGTGGATCTGTGGCGATCCGGAGTGGAGGTTCCCTGGGGACGGGGACGGGGA
>NZ_MUKA01000247.1 GCF_002150735.1 Streptomyces africanus | reverse complement strand
GGGGCGGGTCGGCAGCCGGCGTTGCGAGTGCCTCCGGCAACTGCTGAGGCCGGGGCCTCGCTGAGGGGGCGGCGTGTGACCGCCGCTCGCAGTGACTGCCTGCGGCGTCGGTGCTGGGGCCGGGGCGTTGCGCAGCCCGGCGGAGCGGGGTGCCGCCGCGCCCACCCGTGCCGCCCCAAGCGGCACGACTGCCCGCAGCGGCGGCAGGTTGCCCGCAGCGGTGGCCGGTTGCCCGCGGCGGTGGCCGGTGGTCCCGGCGCGACGGGTGTCGCTGCGCCCGCCGTGTCGGCCTGAGCGGTGGTGGGCCCGAGGGGTACGGCTGCCCGCGGCGGCGGCGGGTTGCCCGCGGCGGTGGCCGGTGGTCTCGGCGCGGCGGGTGTCGCTGCGCCCGCCGCGTCGGCCCGAGCGGCGCGGCCGCCCGCAGCGGCAGCAGGTTGCCCCCAGCGGTGGCCGGTGGCCCCGGCGCGACGCGGTGCCGCTGCGCCCGCCCGTGCCGCCCCAAGCGGCATGCGCCGGTGGCGGTGCGGTTGTCCGCAGCTGGGCCGATCGCGCCCGCGCAGGTCGGCTCAAAGGCGACCCCGCGTGCTCTCGTGAACCCTTGACAGGGGTGTGGTGCGCGTCAAATCTGGGCGCAGAGCCGCTCGCCCCAAGGGGAGGCGATGATGCCTGCAGCGCGGGAATCTCTACTGGACGCCGCTTACACGGCGCTGGCGCGCCGGCCGTGGTCCGCCGTGCGGATGGTGGACGTGGCCGCGGCGGCAGGAGTGTCCCGGCAGACGCTGTACAACGAGTTCGGCAGCAAGGACGGGCTCGCCCGGGCGCTCGTGAGGCGAGAGGCCGACGGGTATCTCGCCGGGGTCGACCGCGCGCTCACCGGGCAGAGCGACCCGCGCGAGCGGCTCACCGCCACCGCCGAGTGGACCACCTCGGCGGCCCGGGAGAACGCCCTCGTCCATGCCATGCTCACCGGCTGCTGGAGCGAACGGCTGCCGTCCCCGGCCCTGTCGGCCGTGCGCTCCACCTCCGCCGTACCGGCCCAGCGCCGCGCCGACGGCCCGCTGCCCTCGCCCGGCGAGTTCGTCACCCTCGTCCGCGACCGTGCCGTCATCGCCCTGGCAGGACCCGGCACCCCCAAGTCCGACACCGCCGACCTTGCCCGCTCCTGCGAACTCGCCGTCCGGCTCGCCCTGTCCTGCGTCGCCGCGCCTCCCGGCGAGGGCGGCGTCGCCGAACTGGTCCGCAGCGCCCTTCACCGGCAGGCGGGCTGACGGGACGTCAGTGCGACGAACCCGACAACTGGAGCCCGATCACACCGATGATGACGAGGCTGATCGACACGATCTTCAGCGTCGACACCAGGTCGCCCAGGAACACCATGCCGTAGATCGCCGTGCCCGCCGCGCCGATGCCGGTCCACACGGCGTAGGCCGGACCCACGTCGAGTTTCTTCAGCGACAGGGTCAGCAGACCGAAGCTGCCGAGGGCGAAGATGCAGAACGCGACCGTCGGCCAGAGCCGGGTGAAACCGTGCGACAGCTTCAGGCACACGGCGAAGCCGGTCTCGAGCACCCCCGCCACTATGACCAGCAGCCACGCCATGAGTCGTTCCTCCCGTATCCCACGTTCAGCGACCGCTGAGTCAGCTTGGTGCGATTATGCACTTACCGTCCGCACGCCATGACAAACAACGCGGAGGTCAGTCGCCTTCCTTGCGCTCCCGCGTGGCCAGCAGCCGCCGCAGCGAGTACAGCCGCGCCGGATCCGCGTGCCCCTCGGCCACCCACGCGTCCAGCGCACAGTCGGGCTCGTCGTGGCTGCACGCGCGCGGGCACCCCTCGGTGCCCGGCTCCAGGTCGGGGAAGGCATGGATGACCCGGGACGGGTCGACGTGGTGCAGGCCGAAGGACCGCAGGCCCGGTGTGTCGATCACCCAGCCGTCGCTGCCCGCCAGGGGCAGTGCCAGTGCCGAGGTGGTGGTGTGCCGGCCACGGCCCGTCACCGCGTTCACATGCCCGGTCGTACGGCGCTGCTCCTGGGGCACCAGCGAGTTGACCAGCGTCGTCTTGCCGACGCCGGAGTGGCCGACGAACGCGGTGATCTTGCCGTCGAGCTGCTCCCGTACGCGGGCGATGGCGGTGCCGTTCTGGAGTTCCTCGCGGCTGGTGACGACGTAGGGGATGTCGAGGTGGCCGTACAGCTCCAGCAGTGTGTCGGGCGGGGCGAGGTCCGACTTGGTCAGGACCAGCAGCGGGTCCAGGCCGCCGGCGTAGGCCGCGACCAGGCAGCGGTCGATCAGCCGCGGGCGGGGCTCCGGGTCGGCCAGGGCGGTGACGACGGCCAGCTGGTCGGCGTTGGCGACGATCACGCGCTCGTAGGGGTCGTCGTCGTCCGCCGTGCGGCGCAGCACGGATGTGCGCTCCTCGATGCGGACGATCCTCGCGAGCGAGTCCTTCTTGCCGGACAGGTCGCCGACGATCGCCACGCGGTCGCCGACCACCGCCGCCTTGCGGCCCAGCTCCCGGGCCTTCATCGCCATGACCACACGGTCCTCGACGAGGCAGGTCAGCCGGCCCCGGTCGACGGTGAGGACGAGGCCCTCGGCGGCGTCCTCGTGCTTGGGCCGGATGTTCGTCCGGGGCCGGGTGTTCCGGCGGCCGGGACGGGTGCGGATGTCGTCCTCGTCGGTGTGCTTGCCGTAGCGGCGCATGACTTGATCCCCGCGTCCTACGCCCCGAGCATCCCGGTCCACAGGTCGGGGAAGTCGGGCAGGGTCTTGGCCGTCGTCGCCACGTTCTCGATCTGCACGCCCTCCACGGCGAGACCGATGATCGAGCCGGCCGTGGCCATGCGGTGGTCGTCGTAGGTGTGGAAGATCCCGCCGTGCAGCCGGCGCGGGCGGATGTGCAGGCCGTCGGCGGTCTCCGTGACGTCACCGCCGAGTTCGTTGATCTCCTTGGTCAGCGCGGCCAGGCGGTCCGTCTCGTGCAGCCGCAGGTGCGCCACGCCGCGCAGGGTCGACGGGGAGTCCGCGAGGGCCGCGACCGCCGCGACGCCCGGCGTCAGCTCGCCGACCTCGCTCAGGTCGACGTCGATGCCGTGGACCGAGCCGGAGCCGGTGAACACGAGCCCGAACTCGGTCAGTTCGCAGGAGCCGCCCATCTCGGTGAAGATCTCGCGCAGCCGGTCACCGGGCTGGGTGGTGCGGGCCGGCCAGTCCGGGATGACGACCTTGCCGCCGGTCACCAGCGCCGCCGCCAGGAACGGCTGGGCGTTGGACAGGTCCGGCTCGATGACCAGGTCCCGGCCGAGCAGGGCACCCGGCGTGACCCGCCAGACGTTCGGCTCGCCGCCCGACTCGGGTGTGTCCACCTGGGCGCCGACCGCGCGCAGCATGTCGACGGTCATGCGGATGTGCGGCATGGAGGGCAGCGTGGCACCGGTGTGGCGGACCTCGACGCCCTGGTTGAAGCGCGGGCCGGACAGCAGCAGGGCGCTCACGAACTGCGACGAGGAGGACGCGTCGATCTCCACCGGGCCGCCGTCCAGGGCGCCGCTGCCGTGCACGGTCAACGGCAGCGCGCCACGGCCGTCGTCGTCGATCCGGGCGCCGAGCAGCCGCAGCGCGTCGATGACGCCGTTCAGGGGACGCTCGTACGAGCGGGGATCGCCGTCGAAGCGGACGGGGCCGTCGGCGAGCGCGGCGACCGGGGGCAGGAACCGCATCACCGTGCCGGCGTTGCCGACGTCGACGGTGGCCGGGCCGCGCAGGCTCGTGGGGAGCACCCGCCAGGCCTCACCGGTGCCGTCCGGGCCCACGCCCTCCTCGATCTCGATGCCCATGGCGCGCAGCGCGCCGGCCATCAGCAGGGTGTCGCGGGAGCGCAGGGGGCGGCGCAGCCAGCCCGGTTCGGACGCGAGGGAGGCGAGGACCAGGGCGCGGTTGGTGACCGACTTGGACCCGGGCACGTGGACCGTCGCGTCGACGGCTCCGCTCGCGTGCGGGGCGGGCCAAAGGGCGGTGTCTGCGGTGTTCGGGGCCATGGCTTCACTTTATAAGGAGCGGTGGTCCGGGTGCGGCGCCGCGGGGGCCGGTCGGGCCCACGCGGTTCAGCCGCACATCGGCACAGCGCCGCGTCCCTCGGGCCGGCCGGTCACAGCTCCAGCAGCCAGCGCCCCCCGCCGATCAGCGAGCACAGCGACACCGCGTGGAAGAGAAACAGCCACAGCGCCGCCGGCACATGCGTCAGCCGCGACAGCTGGTCCGCGTCCGAGTCCCCCGCCCCGCCGCGCGACCGCTTGGCCTGGAGCTCGAACGCCGGACGGACCCCGCCGACCAGCAGGAACCACACCACCACGTACGCGAACGCCGCCTGGACCTGAGGGCCGGCCAGCCACGACACCAGGACGAACAGGCCGCCGGTGACGATCAC
Organism: Streptomyces africanus; assembly: GCF_002150735.1. Taxonomy (GTDB): domain Bacteria; phylum Actinomycetota; class Actinomycetes; order Streptomycetales; family Streptomycetaceae; genus Streptomyces; species Streptomyces africanus. The sequence continues at coordinate 37,058 of NZ_MUKA01000247.1, read as the reverse complement.
GGTGAGGGCGCCGTACGCGTTGCGGATCATCACGAGCATGGCCAGCAGCAGGGCCGTGGCCAGCCACAGCAGCAGCGTGATGCGGCCGGAACCCAGCAGGGCCGCGCCGCCGAGGCCCAGCAGGGGCGGGGCGGTGTAGCCGGAGGCCGCGGTGAGGATCATGCCGATGCCGTACGGCTTGCCGCGGCTGACGGTCAGGCCGCTGGTGTCCGAGTGCAGCCGTATGCCGGTGAGGGTGCGGCCGCTGAGCAGCGCCACGAGCCCGTGGCCGCCTTCGTGGGCGATGGTGATGGCGTTGCGGGAGATGCGCCACAGGCCGTGCGGGACCACCACGGCGAGCGCGGCCACCAGGGCAGCGATTACGACCCACAGGTCGGGGTCGGGCTGGGTACCGGAGACCTCGTCCCAGAGGGAGGCGAGCGAGGCGGTTGCGGTGCTGTCCATGTGCGGCGTTGGCTCCCTGTGGGCGGACTCGGAAGGGGTGGCGCGAAGCGCCTCGTTGAGGGGTGGTGGTCGGGAGACGGGTGGGCCTGGCAGTGTGGCACGTATGTGCGGACGGTATGCGGCCAGTCGTAGGCCAGAGGATCTCGCAGGAATCTTTGAGATCGAGAAGTGGGAGCCCGAGGAGACTCTGGAGCCCGACTACAACGTGGCGCCCACCAAAGAGGTCTACGCCGTCCTCGACCGCCCTGTGAAAGACGCCGACGACCCGCGCCCGGTTCGGCAGCTGCGCACGCTGAAGTGGGGGCTCGTCCCCTCCTGGTCGAAGACCCCCGAGGGTGGCGCCCGGATGATCAACGCCCGCGCGGAGACCGTCCACGAGAAGCCGTCCTACCGCCGCGCCTTCACCTCCCGGCGCTGCATCCTGCCCGCCGACGGCTACTACGAGTGGGTCACCGGCACGCAGGAGCGCGAGCTGGAGGTCGAGGGCAAGAAGAAGCGGCCCCGCAAGCAGCCCTACTTCGTGACCCCGGCGGACGGGTCGGTCTTCGCGATGGCCGGCCTGTACGAGTTCTGGCGGGACAGGACGCTGCCGGACGACCACCCGCAGGCCTGGTGGGTCACGTGCTCCGTCATCACCACCGAGGCCGAGACGAGCCCGCTGGCGGTGTCCCCGGCGGACGGTCCGCGGGCCCTGGCCGAGATCCACCCCCGGATGCCGCTGATGCTGACGCCCGACCGCTGGGACGCCTGGCTGGACCCGTCCCGCACGGACGCCGGCGAACTGCGCGAGCTGCTCGCCCCGCCGCCCGCCGGACTGATGCGCGCCTACCCCGTCACCACCGCCGTCAGCAACGTCCGCAACAACGGCCCGGAGCTGCTGAAGGAGCTGGAAGGGCCCGAAGAGGGCACACTCTTCTGACGTGACCAACGTGACGAAAGGGTCCGACGCGACCACAGAGACCGTCGAGACCGTAGAGACCGAAGCCGGCCCGGCCAGTATCACCTGGCACACGGCGAAGAAGGCCCGGCTCGTCCTCGCCGTCAGCCACGGCGCCGGCGGCGGCATCGAGGCTCGCGACCTGAGGGCCCTGGCCGCCGTCCTGCCCGCCCACGGCGTCACCGTGGCCCGGGTGGAGCAGCCCTGGCGCGTGGCCGGGAAGAAGCTCGCGCCCGCGCCCAGGACCCTGGACCTCGGCTGGCGGGGCATCTGGCCCGCCCTCGCCGAGTCCGGACTGCCGGTGGTGTCCGGGGGCCGCAGCGCCGGGGCCCGGGTCGCCTGCCGCACCGCCGCGGAAGTCGGCGCCCACGCGGTGCTCGCCCTCAGCTTCCCCCTCCACCCGCCCGGCAAGCCCGAGAAGTCCCGCGCCGCCGAACTGCTGGGATCCGGGGTGCCCACCCTGGTCGTCCAGGGCGGGAACGACCCCTTCGGCAGGCCCGGGGAGTTCCCCGAGGGGCCGTACGAGCTCGTCGAGGTGCCGTACGGCGATCACGGCTTCGCCGTGCCCAAGCGCGCGGAGATCACGCAGGAGGAGGCAGTGGCGGTCATCACGGACGCGGTCGTGGAGTGGACCGGGTCACTGGGGTGAAGCCCCGGGAATGCAGGGGCGGCGAGCACTGTTGTGCGGGACATACGTGCTGGAGACCAGCACCGACGCCGTAGGAGAGGGAGTCCGCCGCATGGGTTCGATCTACTGCCCGAGCCGCACCGGCCGCGCCGACCTGGACTGGACGGTGCTGCACGCGGCCAAGACCGCGCCTATTCGGGCGGCGGGCGGACCGGATCGTCGTCTATCCTCCGATTCTGGTGAGACCGGTCTCGGTCTCGCGAGAACACTGGAGGAGGTGGGTCCGGTCACAGGGACCGACGCAGGGACCGAACACGGCCACGCGGAGCAGCCCGAGGGCCAGGGCGGCACGGGCGCGGAGACGGCCGCGGAGCGCAACGCGCGCTTCGAGCGGGACGCGCTCGAGTTCCTCGACCAGATGTACTCGGCCGCGCTGCGCATGACGCGCAATCCGGCCGACGCCGAGGACCTGGTGCAGGAGACGTACGCGAAGGCGTACGCGTCCTTCCACCAGTTCCGCGAGGGCACCAATCTCAAGGCGTGGCTGTACAGGATCCTCACGAACACCTTCATCAACTCGTACCGCAAGAAGCAGCGGGAACCGCAGCGCTCGGCGGCCGAGGAGATCGAGGACTGGCAGCTCGCCCGCGCCGAGTCGCACATGTCGACGGGTCTGCGCTCCGCGGAGTCGCAGGCGCTCGACCACCTGCCCGACTCGGACGTGAAGCAAGCGCTCCAGGCGATCCCCGAGGAGTTCCGCATCGCCGTCTATCTGGCGGACGTCGAGGGCTTTGCCTACAAGGAGATCGCCGACATCATGGGGACACCCATCGGTACGGTGATGTCCCGGCTGCACCGGGGCCGCCGTCAGCTGCGCGGCATGCTGGAGGACTACGCCCGTGACCGCGGGATGGTCCCGGCCGGCGCCGGAGAGTCGAACGAAGCGAAAGGCTCGGGGTCATGAGCTGCGGAGAGCCGCACGAGACGGATTGCAGCGAAATCCTCGATCATCTCTACGAGTTCCTCGACCGTGAGATGCCGGACTCGGACTGCGTGAAGTTCGAGCACCACTTCGAGGAGTGCTCGCCCTGCCTCGAGAAGTACGGGCTCGAGCAGGCCGTGAAGAAGCTGGTCAAGCGCTGCTGCGGGCATGACGACGTGCCGGGCGATCTGCGCGACAAGGTCATGGGGCGGATCGAGCTGATCCGCTCCGGCCAGGCCGTCCCCGAGCAGGACGTCACGGCCTCGCCGGCCACGCCGCAGGAATCCTGACACTTCCGCGCTTTTCAACTACCCCGCCTTCGAGGGGGGTAGTCATCCTCGAACGCATCACTCGAACGTGCGAATCCGCGGGTTATCGGCCCGCGGAGCCCCCCACCGCCGTCCTAGGCTCCGGGCCTGATGGACATGGCCGGGGGAGGGCTCATGGAAGCGGTACCGGTGCGGGCACGTGCGTATGTCGCCTGTGTCGTCCTCGCCGCCCTTCTCTGTCTGCTGCCGCCGCCGGGCGTCCGTACGCCCTGGGGGGCCGTGCTGCTGCTCGCCGTGCTGTACGCGGGCTGTGAGCGCGTCGCCCGGTCCCGGTTCGTCGGGATCTCCCATCCGGCCGGGACCTTCTATCCCGTGCTGCTCGCCGGTGCCTTCCTGCTGCCCGCGACCGCCGCCGCCCTGGTGGCGGTGCCCGGTGCGCTGCTCTCGCACGTGGAACAGCGGCCCGTGGCGCTGCGGCGGGTGTGGCGGGCCGCCCAGCACGTCCTCGGCGTGTGGGCCGCGGCCCGGGTGCACTGGGCGCTCGGCGGGCGGGACGCGGTCGTCGCGGGCGACGTGCCCTACGCGCTCGGGCCGGCCGGGGCGGCCGTGCTGGCGTTCTGCCTGGTGCTCGCGCTGCTGGACGGCGGGATCCTGGCCGTGGCCGAGCGGGTGCCCGTGCGGCGGGCCTGGCGGGGGCTGGTGGCGCGCTCCCTCGCGCCCATCGCCGTGCACGGGCTGGCCGGGCTGATGATGGCCGTGCTGTGGCGCAGCCCGTACGGTCCCGTGGCCGCGCTGCTCGTGCTGCTGCCGATGTGTGTCTCCTGGTGGGCCTTCGCGCAGTACCACCGGGAACGGGCCGCCCACCAGGCGACCATCCGGGCGCTGGTCCAGGCCGTCGACATCAAGGACGGGTACACGCGCGGGCACAGCGAGCGCGTCGGACAGGCCTCCATGATGATCGCACGCGAGCTGGGCATGGACGACGAGCGCGTCGAGGTGCTCCGGTTCGCCGGGATCCTGCACGACGTCGGCAAGCTCGGCGTCCCCACCCGGCTGCTCAGGAAGGACGGGCCGCTGACGCCCGAGGAGCGGCGGGTGATCGAGCTGCACCCCGAGTACGGGCACGAGATGGTGCGCGGCATCGGCTTCCTCGGGGAGGCCCGCGCCGCCGTACTGCACCACCACGAACGGCTGGACGGCACCGGGTACCCCTATGGTCTGGTGGGCGGTCAGATCCCGGAATCCGCACGGGTCGTGGCCGTCGCGGACGCCTTCGACGCCATGACCTCCACCCGCAGTTACAGCAGGGCCCGGCCCGTCGAGGTCGCCCTGGCGGAGCTGAAGCGGTGCTCCGGCAGCCAGTTCGACCCGGTGATGGTCGCGGCCCTCGTGGAGGCCGTCGGCCGGGCGGGATGGCGCCCCGCCGTGACCGCCGACGACGTCCGCCCGCCCCGGACTCCGCCGCCCGGCGCACCCGTCTCCAGCCCGCCGGGGGCACACCGGTGAGCGCGTACCGCCCGCCGCCGCTCTTCACCCTCGTCCACGCCTGTGCCGCCCTCCTCGCCACCGGCTCCCTCGCCGTCACCCTGTACGGCGGGCTGGAGGAACGCCGGGTCGCCCTCGCCTTCGGCGTCCTCGTCACCGTCGGGGAGCTCGCCCGGCGCAACGGGGCGCAGGTCAGGGAGCCGGCGCCGCTCGGAGCCGCCGCGGCCCTGTCGTACGCGCTGCTCGGCGAGGCCGGTGGGCGGGCCACGCACCACGGCCTGGCCCAGGTCGTCGCCGTCGTGCTGGCCGGCTCGCTGCTCGGCAGCGTCCCGCACGTGGCACGCGGGCAGGGGCCCACGCTCGACCATCTGGCGCGCCGGGTGCTCACCGTCGGGTTCGTCGCCGTCTGCTTCCAGCCCCCGTACAACCGGGGCATGTTCGACGACTGGGGCGGTCCCGCCTACGCGCTGCTGCTGCTCGCGCTGCTGTCCCTGACCGCGCTGTGCGACGCGGTGCTCGCCGCCGCGCTGGCCCATTCCCGCACCGGCTGGCCCTTCGGGCCGGTGCTGCGGGACGAGCTGCGGGCCGTGTGCGGCATCGGCTCCGCCGTCATCGCGACCGGGGCGGTGATGGCCCTGGCGGTCGCCGTCGTGGGGCTGTGGGCGCTGCCCGTCTTCTCCGTGCCGCTGCTGCTCGCCCAGATGTCGTTCCGCCGGTACGCCGCCGTCCGGGCGACCTACCGGCAGACCATCGCCTCCCTCGCCCGGGCCACCGAGGTCGCCGGGTACACCCCGGCCGGGCACGCCCGCCGCGTCGCCGCGCTCAGTCAGGCGGTGGGGCGTGACCTGGGTCTCACCGAGCCCGAGCTGGCCGTGCTGGAGTACGCCGCCCTCATGCACGACATCGGCCAGCTGAGCCTCGTCGACCCGGTGCCGGCGGGCGCCACCGCCGGCCTGCCCGCCGCGGAACAGCGGCGGATCGCACTGCTCGGCGGGGCCGTCGTACGGCAGACGGGTGTCGACGAGGCGGTCGCCGTGGTCGTGGAACGGCAGGCCGACCCCGCTGCTGAGCAGCCGCTCGCCGCGCGGATCGTCCGGGCCGTGAACGCGTACGAGGAGAAGTCCCGGGAAGGTGGCCTGGGCGGACCGCTGACGGCGCTGGAGGAACTCCGGCTCGCCACCGCCGGGGAGTACGCCCCGGAGGTGGTGGAATCGCTGGCCCGGGTACTGGCAAGGAGCAGTCTGACCTTGCCCGTGACGGGGTAACCCATGGGTAATGAGCGCCCCGGAGGCCGTACGTGGTTGGATGCGAAGAAGAAGGTGTCCGGGGGCTCGAAACACAGCTACGGCCAGCCCACCGCACGGAACTGGCAGGCGGGAATCGTGAGGATCTTCGGCAAGGGACGGCACCGGCCCTCCGCCTCCTGGCGGCAGGCCACAGACCGGGCGTTCACTCTCATCGGCGATGGCCGGTACGAGGACGCGGGCGCACTGTTGACACGTGCCGCCGATCTGGAGCCCTGGCTGTCCGAGTCCTGGTTCAACCTCGCCCTGCTGCACAAGTTCCGGCACGACTGGGAGCAGGCGCGGGCGGCGGGCCTCAGGGCCGTGGCGCTGCTCGACCGGGACACCGGCGCGCCCGACTGGTGGAACGTCGGCATCGCCGCGACCGCCCTGCAGGACTGGCCGCTGGCCCGGCGCGCCTGGCAGGCCTACGGGCTGCGGGTGCCGGGAGCGGCCAACGACCCCGGTGAGCCCGTCGGCATGGACCTCGGCAGCGCGGCCGTACGGCTGTCCCCGGAGGGGGAGGCCGAGGTCGTGTGGGGGCGGCGGCTGGATCCCGCGCGGATCGAGGTGCTGTCCATTCCGCTGCCGTCGTCGGGGCGGCGCTGGGGTGAGGTCGTCCTGCACGACGGTGTGCCGCACGGGGAGCGGACCACGGCCGCGGGACACACGTACCCGGTGTTCGACGAGATCGAGCTGTGGGCGCCGTCGCCGGTGCCGACGTGGGTGGTGCTGCTGGAGGCGGCGACCGAGGCGGACCGGGACGCGCTGGAGCAGCTTGCGGCGGACGCGGGGTTCGCCGCGGAGGACTGGTCCTCTTCGGTGCGGTTGCTGTGCCGGATGTGTTCCGAGTCACGGATGCCGTCCGACGAGGGCGACGGGGAGCATCTCGACCCGCATGATCACAGTGAGCCGGGGCATCCCGGGCCGCTGGGGCATCGGACGGACGGGCAGCTGTGGGTTCCCGAGCGGGAGTGCGGGCTGGCCGCGCCGGCTTCGCTGGTCCGGGGGTTGCTGGACGGGTGGGTCGCTGACAGTCCGGATTCTCGGGATTGGCGGGATTTGGAAGAGGTGTGCTAGGTCCTTTGCCGGGTGCGGCGCCGTCGTGGTTTCTCGCGCCCACGCGGCGGAGCCGGACATCGATACAGCCCCGCGCCCCTGAAGCGGCGTCCGACACCCGCGTAACCTGTATCAGCATCTCAGCCCGGTTTGGTTCAGGAAGGCGTACGTAACGTCATGGCTCAGCAGGACACCGATCAGCAGCGCGCGGGCGTGCTCCCCGTCGATGACGAGGGGTACGTGATCGACACGGAGGACTGCGAGGAGCGCGAGGCGGCCTGGCGGGAGCGGGGTACCTCACGGCCGATCACGGTGGTCGGGAACCCGGTGCTGCACAAGGAGTGCAAGGACGTCACCGACTTCGGCGACGAGCTCCAGCAACTGGTGGCGGACATGTTCGCCTCGCAGCGCACCGCCGAGGGTGTGGGCCTGGCCGCCAACCAGATCGGCGTCGACCTGAAGGTCTTCGTCTACGACTGCCCGGACGACGAGGGAGTCCGGCACACCGGCGTCGTCTGCAACCCCAAGCTCGTCGAACTGCCCGCCGAGAAGCGCCGGCTGGACGACAGCAACGAGGGCTGCCTGTCGGTGCCGACCGCGTACGCGCCGCTCGCCCGGCCCGACTACGCCGAGGTGACCGGGCAGGACGAGAAGGGCAACCCGATCCGGGTGCGCGGCACCGGATACTTCGCTCGGTGTTTGCAGCACGAGACCGACCACCTCTACGGCTACCTGTACATCGACCGCCTCTCGAAGCGCGAACGCAAGGACGCGCTGCGGCAGATGGCCGAGAACGAGCCCCGCTACCCGGTCGTGGCGAACGACTGAGACCTCACGGACACCAGGCGCACGGCGCCTGTTCGGGATTCCCGCCCTGAACAGGCGCCGTTCGTCTGTGCCGTTCGCCTGTCCGTCGCACGTTCGATCGCTTCTGCTCTCCTGGTGATCCGGCGCCGGCCACACAACGGGAGGTTCCCGGCACTGTGGGGTAGTGAATGAAGCAAATGCGTTCCCAGAACGGTCAGTTGTAGGGCTGCATGGAGGGAGCGGGTTATGCAACGGCGCACGCCCGGCACGGAAGGAGGGGCGCCCGCGCCATCTGGCGGCTGAGAGGGGTTAGTTCGTGCATGCTTTGTCACACGGCACCACATCGACACCGACCACCATCGCAGTTCCACCGTCGCTCTCCCTTCCGGTGATCGAGGCGGCGTTTCCCCGGCAACTCCACCCGTATTGGCCGAAGTGCCAGGAGAAGACCCGGGCCTGGCTGCTCGAAAAGCGGCTCATGCCTGCGGACAAGGTGGAGGAATATGCCGACGGCCTGTGCTACACGGACCTCATGGCCGGGTACTACATCGGCGCCTCGGACGAGGTGATGCAGGCGATCGCGGACTACAGCGCCTGGTTCTTCGTCTGGGACGACCGCCATGACCGCGACATCGTGCACGGCCGCGCGATCGCCTGGCAGCGGCTGCGGGACCGGCTGCACGCGGCCCTCGACTCCCCCGGGGAACACCTGCACCACGAGGACCCACTGGTCGCCGGGTTCGCGGACAGTGTGCTGCGGCTGTACGCCTTCCTGCCGACGACCTGGAACCTCCGGTTCGCCCGGCACTTCCACGCGGTGATCGACGCGTACGACCGGGAGTTCCACAATCGCACGCACGGCATCGTGCCCACGGTCGAGGAGTATCTCCGGCTGCGCCGGCTCACCTTCGCCCACTGGATATGGACGGACCTGCTGGAGCCGACCGCGGGATACGAACTCCCCGACGCCGTACGGAAACACCCGGCCTATCGGCGGGCCGCGTTGCTGAGTCAGGAGTTCGCCGCCTGGTACAACGACCTCTGCTCGCTTCCGAAGGAAATAGCGGGCGACGAGGTGCACAATCTCGGAATAAGCCTCATCACCCATGAGGGGCTGACCCTGGAACAGGCGGTCGTGGAAGTCAGACGCCGCATCGAGATATGCATCAGGGAATTCCTCGACGTCGAACAGGAAGCATTACGGTTCGCCGACTCCCTCGCCGACGGCACCGTGCGGGGAAAGGAACTCGGCGCCGCCGTGCGGGCCTGTCTGGGAAATATGCGGAACTGGTTCAGCTCCGTCTACTGGTTCCACCACGAGTCCGGCCGGTACAGGGTCGACAGCTGGGACGACCGGTCCACGCCCCCGTACGTCAACAACGAAGCGGCAGGTGAGAAATGACCGTCGAGTCTGTGAAGCCTGAAGCCCCTCTGGCTGCGGAGCTGCGGGAACCGCCCCGGGCGGGCGGCGGTGTCCCCGTCCTGGGGCACGGCTGGAAGCTGGTGCGCGACCCGCTGGCGTTCATGTCCCGGCTGCGCGACCACGGCGACGTGGTCCGGCTGAAGCTCGGGCCGAAGACGGTGTACGCCGTCACCACCCCGGAGCTCACCGGCGCGCTGGCGCTGAGCAACGACTTCATCATCGCCGGGCCGCTGTGGGAGTCCCTGGAGGGGCTGCTCGGCAAGGAGGGCGTGGCCACGGCGAACGGCCCCCGCCACCGCCGTCAGCGGCGCACCATCCAGCCCGCCTTCCGGCTCGACGCCATCCCCGCCTACGGGCCGATCATGGAGGAGGAGGCACACGCGCTCACCGAGCGCTGGAAGCCCGGCGAGACCATCGACTGCACCTCCGAGTCCTTCCGCGTGGCCGTGCGCATCGCGGCCCGCTGCCTGCTGCGCGGCGACTATATGGACGAGCGGGCGGAGCGGCTGTGCGTCGCGCTCGCCACCGTCTTCCGCGGGATGTACCGGCGGATGGTGGTGCCGCTCGGACCGCTCTACAAGCTGCCGCTCCCGGCCAACCGCGAATTCAACCGGGCCTTGGCCGATTTGCATCTCCTGGTGGACGAGATCGTCGCCGAGCGCCGCGCATCCGGTCAAAAGCCGGACGATTTGCTGACGGCATTGCTGGAGGCGACGGATGAGAATGGCGATCCCATCGGGGAACAGGAGATCCACGATCAGGTCGTCGCGATCCTCACTCCCGGCAGCGAAACCGTCGCCTCCACGATCATGTGGCTGTTGCATATGCTCGCGGAACACCCTGAACACGCCGACCGGGTGCGCGACGAAGTAGAAGCCGTCACCGGTGGGAGGCCGGTGGCATTCGAGGACGTCCGAGAGCTCAGGCACACCAACAATGTCGTGGTCGAGTCCATGCGTTTGCGCCCCGCGGTGTGGATTCTGACGCGCCGGGCAGTGCGGGACACGGAACTCGGCGGATACCGGATTCCGGCCGGTGCGGACATCGTCTACAGCCCGTACGCGATCCAGCGCGACGCGAAGTCGTACGCGCGGCACCTGGAGTTCGACCCCGACCGCTGGCTGCCGGACCGCGTCAAGGACATCCCGAAGCACGCCATGAGCCCGTTCAGCACGGGCAACCGCAAGTGCCCGAGCGACCACTTCTCGATGGCCCAGCTGACCCTGATCACGGCGGCGCTGGCCGGCACGTACCGCTTCGAGCAGGTGGCCGGCTCGAACGACGGCACGCGCGTCGGCATCACGCTGCGGCCGCACGAGCTGCTGCTGCGGCCGGTGCCGAGGTGAGCGTGGGGGAGGATCAGGCTGCCTCGGGGCCCCGGAAGGTCCGCCGGTAGGCGTTCGGCGTCGTGCCCACGGCCCGGACGAAGTGGTGGCGCAGCGTGGCCGCGTTGCCGAACCCCGTTCGACCGGCGATCGCGTCCATGGTCTCGTCCGTCGCCTCCAGCAGCCGCTGGGCCAGCAGGACGCGCTGGCGCAGGATCCAGCGGTAGGGAGTCGTCCCCGTCTCCTGCTGGAAGCGACGGGCGAAGGTGCGCGGGGACATGTGGGCGCGGGCGGCCAGCTGCTCGACGGTGACCTCCTCGTCGAGGTGCCGCTCCATCCACGCCAGCAGCTCGCCGATCGTGTCGGCCTCGGGGTGCGGCAGCGGGCGCTCGATGTACTGGGCCTGGCCGCCGTCGCGGTGCGGCGGCACCACCATCCGCCGGGCGATCTTGTTGGCGACCTCGGAGCCCTGCTCCTTGCGCACCAGGTGGAGGCAGGCGTCGATCCCGGCGGCCGTGCCGGCGGAGGTGATCACCGGGTCCTCGTCGACGTAGAGCACGTCCGGCTCCACGACGGCCCTTGGGTACTGCCGGGCCAGGGCGTCCGCGTGCTTCCAGTGCACGGCGCAGCGGCGGTCGTCCAGCAGCCCGGCAGCGGCCAGCACGAAGGCGCCGGAGCAGACGCTGAGCACCCGGGCACCGCGGGCGACCCCACGCCGCAGGGCGTCCAGGAGCTCCGGCGGGAACTCACGGGACGCGTAGCTGTGCCCGGCCGGCACCGCGATCAGATCGGCCGTCTCCAGCCGCTCCAAGCCGTGCTCCACCTGGAGTGAGACGCCCGAGTTCATGCGCAGGGCCGGGCCCTCGGCCGAGGCCACCGCGAAGTCGTAGACCGGCAGGCCGTCGTCGCTGCGGTCCGTGCCGAAGACCTCGCACACCACACCGAGTTCGAAGGGGTTCACGCCGTCGAGGAGGACGACCGCCACGTTCTGGAGCATGTCTCCAGTGTGCCTCGTCAGTGGCAGTAATTCGAGGGTCTCCGGCAGTACTGCCACTGACGGTAAGGAGTCATCGGCGCGACAGTGGTGTCCATGGACACGAACCAGACGCAGACACTCATCGCAATGATCTTCGTACTCGGGACGCTGGTCCTCCTGGTCCTCCCGTCAGTGATCGGTATCGTCCGCGACCGGCGCGTCGACCGTCAGATCAGGGAGGCCCAGGAGGCCCGCGAGGACGAGCGGGCTCAGAAGTCCTCGTCCAGGTCGACGGTGCCCTCCACCGCCACCTGGTACGCGGAGGGCCGCCGCTCGAAGAAGTTGGTCAGCTCCTGAACCCCCTGGAGCTCCATGAAGGAGAAGGGGTTCTCGGAGCCGTACACCGGAGTGAAGCCCAGGCGGGTGAGCCGCTGGTCGGCGACGCACTCCAGGTACTGCCGCATCGACTGGGTGTTCATGCCCGGGAGGCCGTCACCGCACAGGTCGCGCGCGAACTGCAGCTCGGCCTCGACGGCCTCGCGGAGCATGTCCGTCACCTCCTGCTGGAGCCGGTCGTCGAACAGCTCCGGCTCCTCCTTGCGGACGGTGTCGACCACGTCGAAGGCGAACGACATGTGCATCGTCTCGTCGCGGAACACCCAGTTGGTGCCGGTGGCCAGGCCGTGCAGCAGGCCACGGCTGCGGAACCAGTAGACGTAGGCGAAGGCACCGTAGAAGAACAGGCCCTCGATGCACGCGGCGAAGCAGATCAGGTTCAGCAGGAAGCGGCGGCGGTCGGCCTGCGTCTGAAGCCGGTCGAGCTGGTCGACCGAGTCCATCCACTTGAAGCAGAACGCCGCCTTCTCGCGGATGGAGGGGATGTTCTCGACGGCCGCGAAGGCCGCCGCCCGGTCGTCGTGGTCGGGGAGGTAGGTGTCCAGGAGCGTCAGATAGAACTGGACGTGCACGGCCTCCTCGAAGAGCTGCCGGCTCAGGTAGAGCCGCGCCTCGGGGGAGTTGATGTGCTTGTACAGCGTCAGCACCAGGTTGTTCGCGACGATCGAGTCGCCCGTGGCGAAGAAGGCGACCAGTCGGCCGATCAGGTGCTGCTCCGCCGGTGACAGCTTGGCGAGGTCGGCTACGTCCGAGTGGAGGTCGACCTCCTCCACGGTCCAGGTGTTCTTGATGGCGTCCCGGTAGCGCTCGTAGAAGTCCGGGTAGCGCATGGGGCGCAGGGTGAGCTCGAAGCCGGGGTCGAGAAGGTTCTGGGTGGTCATTATTGGCAGGCCTCGCAGGACTCGGGGTTTTCCAGGGAGCAGGCGACCGCTTCGGGGTCCGGGGTGGCCTGCACGGGGACGGTGGCCTGGGCCGCGCGGGCGATGCGGGTCGCCGGGCGCGAACGCAGGTAGTAGGTGGTCTTCAGCCCGGACTTCCAGGCGTAGGCGTACATCGAGGAGAGCTTGCCGATGGTCGGCGTCTCCATGAAGAGGTTCAGGGACTGGGACTGGTCCAGGAACGGGGTCCTGGCCGCCGCCATGTCGATCAGGCCGCGCTGCGGGATCTCCCACGCCGTGCGGTAGAGGGCGCGTACGTCCTCGGGGATCCAGGCGAAGTCCTGTACCGAGCCATTGGCCTCGCGCAGCGCCTCCCGGCTGCGGGCGTCCCACACGCCGAGCCGCTTCAGCTCCTGCACCAGGTAGGAGTTGACCTGGAGGAACTCACCGGACAGCGTCTCGCGCTTGAACAGGTTGGACACCTGCGGCTCGACGCACTCGTACACGCCCGCGATGGAGGCGATCGTGGCCGTCGGCGCGATGGCGAGGAGCAGCGAGTTGCGCATGCCCGTCGCGGCGACGCGCTCGCGCAGGGCCGCCCAGCGCTCCGGCCAGGTCAGCTCCACGTCGTAGTGGTCGGGGTGCAGCACGCCCCTCGCCGTACGGGTCTTCTCCCAGGCCGGCAGCGGGCCGTTGCGCTCGGCGAGATCGGCCGAGGCCTCGTAGGCGGCGAGCATGATCCGCTCGGCGATGCGGGTGGAGAGCCGCCTGGCCTCCGGCGAGTCGAAGGGCAGGCGCAGCTTGAAGAAGACGTCCTGCAGGCCCATGACCCCGAGGCCCACCGGACGCCACCTGGCGTTGGAACGGCCCGCCTGCTCGGTCGGGTAGAAGTTGATGTCCACGACCCGGTCGAGGAACGTGACGGCCGTACGGACGGTCTCGTCCAGCCGCTCCCAGTCGATGTCCCCGCCGGACCGGTCGACGAGCGCGCCGAGGTTGACCGACCCCAGGTTGCAGACCGCCGTCTCGCCGTCGCTGGTGACCTCCAGGATCTCCGTGCAGAGGTTGGAGGAGTGGACGACGTGGCCCGGCTCGGCCGTCTGGTTGGCGGTGCGGTTGGCAGCGTCCTTGAAGGTCATCCAGCCGTTGCCGGTCTGCGCGAGGGTGCGCATCATGCGGCCGTACAGCTCGCGCGCGGGCAGGGTCTTCTTCGCCAGGCCCTTCGCCTCGGCCGCCCGGTACGCGGCGTCGAACTCCTCGCCCCACAGGTCGACCAGCTCGGGCACGTCCGAGGGGGAGAACAGCGACCACGGCGCGTCGGCGTTCACGCGCCGCATGAACTCGTCGGGCACCCAGTGCGCGAGGTTCAGGTTGTGCGTACGGCGGGCGTCCTCGCCGGTGTTGTCGCGCAGCTCCAGGAACTCCTCGATGTCGGAGTGCCAGGTCTCCAGGTAGACCGCGGCGGCACCCTTGCGGCGGCCGCCCTGGTTCACCGCGGCGACCGAGGCGTCGAGGGTCTTCAGGAACGGGACGATGCCGTTGGAGTGGCCGTTGGTGCCGCGGATCAGCGAACCGCGCGCACGGATGCGGGAGTACGCGATGCCGATGCCGCCGGCGTGCTTCGACAGCCGGGCCACCTGGTGGTAGCGGTCGTAGATGGAGTCCAGCTCGTCCTTGGGGGAGTCGAGGAGGTAGCAGGACGACATCTGGGGGTGCCGCGTGCCGGAGTTGAAGAGGGTGGGGGAGGAGGGGAGGTAGTCGAGCCGGCTCATCAGCCGGTAGAGAGCCGCCACTTCGTCCAGGGCGCGGGTGGTGTCGTCCTCGGCGAGGCCGCTCGCCACGCGCAGCATGAAGTGCTGGGGCGTCTCGATCACCTTGCGGGTGATCGGGTGCCGGAGCAGGTAGCGGCTGTGCAGCGTGCGCAGGCCGAAGTAGCCGAAGCGGTCGTCGGCGGCCGTGTCGATCAGGGCGTCGAGACGGGCGGCGTGCAGGCGCACGAACTCGGCGGTCCGGTCGGCGATGAGGCCCTCCCGGTGCCCGACCGCCACCGACTCGGTGAAGCAGGTGACGCCCTGCGAGGCGGCCTCGGCGCGGATCCCGATCGTCAGCAGGCGCGCGGCCAGCCGGGAGTAGGCGGGATCCTCGGAGATCAGGCCGGCGGCCGCCTCCGTCGCCAGTTCGCGCAACTCCGACTCGTCGGCCCGCGCGGACCGGCCGCGCAGCGCGGCGGCGGCGACCCGGCCGGGGTCGGCGTCGGGCAGGTCGGCGGTCAGCTCGGTCAGGGTCCGCAGCAGCGCGGCACCGGGACCGTCGTGCTCTTTTTCCGCGGCTGAGACCGGATCGGCTGGCGCGATGGTCACGTGGGGCTCTCCCTCGCTCGGCACGGGGCCTCACACAGGGCAGGGGGCAGCACGCGAGCGCAGGCGGCGTCGCGTCCACCGGCCCACTCCGCGAGGCCCGGACGTCAGGGCGCACCGGCCGGGCGGCCGGGCGCGCTGTCGGCAGGTCCTCGGACTTAAGCCTGTGCGCGAAAACGCACAAGTACACCGTTGCGGGACAGTTCCGGATTCGCACCGGATTCCCCTGCGGCGACAGCGAGCATGAGCATACATCTTGTGCCGAGTGGCGGAAGCACCCCTAGATGTAGTGTCGCGACGGTTTCACAGCGTCAACTCGTAGGTGAGGAGAGTGATGTCGGGAAGCTCCGGAATCGGGTTCCAGTCGCGCTCCGGGACACGGACGAAGCCGAGGCGTTCGTAGATGCGGTGGGCGGAGTGCATGGTGCGCTGCGTCGACAGGACGACGCGGACGCAGCCGTCCGTCGCACGGGCGCGGTCGACGCAGGCGCGGACGAGGGCCTCTCCGGCGCCGCGGCCGCGGGCCTCATGGGCGACGGCGAGCATCCGTATCTCGGCCTCCCCGGGCCGGGCGAGGTCGGCCATGGGGCCGCCGACGGGGACGAACGTGACGCCGCCGAGGAGGTGTTCGCCCCGGGTGGCCACCAGGACGTCCGCGGCGGCGGCCCGCTTGGCCACGTCCCTGAGTTCGCCGAGGTACCAGTCGCTCTCGCCGAAGTCGAGGAGGCCGTCCTTCAGGTAGGCCTGGGCGGTGATCTCGCCGAGGGCGTCGTATTCGGTGGGCTCCACCCGCCGGATGAGGATGTCCATGGTCCGAGTGTGGCGGACGGGTATGACAACGGGCCGCCGGTTTCTCACCGACGGCCCGCTGTCACCTGCGGCTCAGTGCGAGGTGCCCGCCGTCGCCGGCGGCAGCTCCACCTGGACGCCCGGGTCGCCCGCGTCCGCCGTGTAGTCCTCCGGCTTGGTCTCGTCGATGCCGTCGGGGGCCTTCAGGGCCTTCAGGACGAAGGTCAGGACGACGGTGACGACGACGTTCAGGACGAACGCCGTGAGGCCGATGTAGCCGATCTCGCCGATGCCCGGGATCTCCTTCGAGGAGCCGCCGAAGTGCTTCTGGGTCGGAGAGGCGACACCGTACGCGGCGACCGTGCCGTAGACCATGCCGACCGCCCAGCCCGCGAGCAGCGCCCAGCGGTGGAACCAGCGGGTGAACAGGCCGCCGACCAGGGCCGGGAAGGTCTGCAGGATCCAGATGCCGCCCAGGAGCTGGAAGTTGATGGCGACCGTCTTGTCCATCGTGAGGACGAAGGCCAGCGCGCCCACCTTCACCAGCAGCGAGACCAGCTTGGAGACCTTGGTCTCCTGCGCGGGCGTCGCGTCGGGCTTGATGAAGTCCTTGTAGATGTTGCGGGTGAAGAGGTTCGCGGCCGCGATGGACATGATGGCCGCCGGGACCAGGGCGCCGATGCCGATCGCCGCGAAGGCCACGCCCGCGAACCAGTCCGGGAACATGGTCTCGAACAGCTGCGGGATCGCCAGCTGCCCGTTCTGCACCTTGATCCCGGCCGCGATCGCCATGAAGCCGAGCAGCGCGAGCAGGCCCAGCATCAGCGAGTACAGCGGCAGGATCGTGGTGTTGCGGCGGATCACGTCACGGCTCTTCGAGGACAGGGTCGCCGTGATCGAGTGCGGGTACATGAAGAGCGCCAGCGCGGAGCCCAGCGCCAGCGTGGCGTACGTCCACTGCCCCGCCTCCGGCGGCGCGAGCGCCCCGCGCGGAGCGCCCGTCGCCGGGTTGGTCTGGCTGAACGCGTCGCCCGCCTTGGCGAAGATGTCGTCGAAGCCGCCCAGCTTGATCGGGATGTAGATGATCGCCACCGCGATGACGATGTAGATCAGGGTGTCCTTCACGAACGCGATCAGCGCAGGCGCCCGCAGACCCGACGAGTACGTGTACGCCGCCAGCACGCCGAAGGCGATCAGCAGGGGCAGGTCCTTGATGAACCAGTTGGTGTTCTCGCCGCCTCCGATGCCCATGACGTCCAGCACGGCCTGGATGCCGACCAGTTGGAGCGCGATGTACGGCATCGTGGCCAGGATGCCGGTCACGGCCACGGCCAGCGACAGGCCCTTGGAGCCGAACCGGCCGCGCACGAAGTCGGACGTCGTCACGTACCCGTGCTTGTGCGAGACCGACCACAGGCGGGGCAGGAACGTGAAGATGAGCGGGTAGACGAGGATCGTGTAGGGCACCGCGAAGAAGCCGGCCGCGCCCGCCGCGTAGATCGCCGCCGGTACGGCCACGAAGGTGTACGCCGTGTACAGGTCGCCGCCGAGCAGGAACCAGGTGATCCAGGTGCCGAACGAGCGGCCGCCCAGGCCCCATTCGTCCAGGCTGTGCTCGTTCTCGGCCTTGCGCCAGCGCGCGGCCAGGAAGCCCATGACCGTGACGGCCAGGAAGAAGAAGATGAAGACGGCGAGTGCGACGCCGTTCACGCCGTCGTTCACTGTGACGCACCGCCCTTCGCGGCAGAGCGGGCGCGCTGGTCACGCTGCCACAGCTTGTAGGCGATCATCGTCAGCGCGGTGGAGATCAGCACCCACGCCATCTGGTACCAGTAGAAGAACGGGATGCCGATGAAGGCCGGGTCGGTCTTGGCGTACGAGCCGACCCAGAGCATGGCCACGAAGGGCGCTATGAGGCAGAGGCCGATGACGACGCGCATCGGCGTCACCATCGCCCCTCTGCTGGCTTCTGGGGCTTGCGACATCAGGCGGCTCCATCCCCTCAGTGATCACCTGTGTAATGCGCAGGCAATCTAGGTCAGGGTGCGGCGGGAACGGAACCCCTCGTCCGCAATGCGGTACCCAAAAGAAACCGAGCTCAGCAGCCCTCGCACCGTCCCGCGCGGGAACTACTCCTGGGGCCGCTTCAGACGCGCCACGAACTTGTACCGGTCCCCCCGGTACACCGACCGCACCCACTCCACCGGCTGCCCGTCCCGGTCCAGCGAGTGACGGGAGAGCATCAGCATCGGCAGGCCGACGTCCGTGCCGAGCAGGCCGGCCTCGCGCGGGGTGGCCAGCGAGGTCTCGATGGTCTCCTCGGCCTCGGCGAGGTGGACGTCGTAGACCTCGGCGAGCGCGGTGTAGAGCGAGGTGTACTTCACCAGGGACCGGCGCAGGGCCGGGAAGCGCTTCGCGCTCAGGTGGGTCGTCTCGATGGCCATGGGCTCGCCGTTGGCCATGCGCAGCCGCTCGATGCGCAGGACCCGTCCGCCGGTCGTGATGTCGAGCAGCCCGGCGAGGCGGTCGTCGGCGGTGATGTAGCCGATGTCCAGGAGCTGCGAGGTGGGTTCGAGGCCCTGGGCGCGCATGTCCTCGGTGTACGAGGTCAGTTGCAGCGCCTGCGAGACCTTCGGCTTGGCGACGAACGTGCCCTTGCCCTGGATGCGCTCCAGCCGGCCCTCGACGACCAGCTCCTGGAGCGCCTGGCGCACGGTCGTGCGCGAGGTGTCGAACTCGGCCGCCAGGGTGCGCTCGGGCGGGACCGGCGTGCCGGGCGCCTGGGTCTCGGTCATGTCGAGCAGGTGCTTCTTCAGGCGGTAGTACTTGGGCACGCGTGCGGTGCGGACGGGCGCCCCGCTGTCGTTCTCCGCACTGCTGATGTCGGTGCTCATGCTCCGCCTTCCCGGCTCCTGGGCCGACACGATCTCACTTGTATACCGTCGGCGCCGCTTTTGGTCTAGTCCACGACTCCAAGTGGTCTACCTGGAGTATGCCGCGCCCGGCGGGGTTTTCGCCGGGTTCTTACTTAAAGGTTCCTGCATATGTAGGTCGCATAACGGCTGGTCAGAGCTTATTCCGGACCCTTGACAGCCCTGCTGGTCTGGTCCAAGCTCCCCGTACTGGTCTACACCATTGGTCCAGGGTCCTGGCCCCACGAACGCGGGGAGCAGGGGGGTCGGTGGCATCCCTGAGGAGGGTGGCGTGAAGCGCAAGCTGATATCCGCGATCGGTATCGCGGGCATGGTGGTCTCCATCGCGGCGTGCGGGGGCGAGGGCGGCAGCGGGGGTTCGGACAAGGGCGCGGACGCCAAGGAGCTGACCGTCTGGCTCACCGTCGACGCGCAGAACAACTGGCCGCAGCTGGTGAAGGCCGCCGACGCGGCGGTGCAGAAGAAGCACCCCGGCCTGAAGATCAACCACGAGTACTACGGCTGGCCCGACAAGAACGCCAAGCTCGACGCCGTCCTCGCCACCGACAAGG
Organism: Streptomyces africanus; assembly: GCF_002150735.1. Lineage (GTDB taxonomy): Bacteria > Actinomycetota > Actinomycetes > Streptomycetales > Streptomycetaceae > Streptomyces > Streptomyces africanus. The sequence continues at coordinate 17,536 of NZ_MUKA01000247.1, read as the reverse complement.
CCCCCGATGTGGTCGAGATGGGCAACACCGAGATGCTCGGCTACATGGTCAAGGGCGCCTTCGCCCCCCTCGACGCGGGCGAGTTCGACAGCTCGGACGCCTGGCTGGACGGCCTCAAGGCCTCGGTGACCTACGAGGGCAAGACCTACGGCGTCCCGTACTACGCCGGCGGCCGCGTCGCCAACTGGCGTAAGGACGTGGCGGCTTCGGTCGGTGTGAAGACGCCCCCGAAGACGTACAAGGAGCTGGCCGCCGCCCTGGACAAGATCCAGAAGAAGCAGGGCAACAAGTTCAGCGCCTGGTACCAGCCGACCCGCGACTGGTACGCGGCCATGTCCTTCGTCTACGACGCCGGCGGCGCCATCGCCACCGAGTCCGGCGGCCAGTGGAAGGCCTCCCTGTCCTCGCCCGAGTCCCTCAAGGGCCTCAAGGAGTTCAAGAACGTCGTCGACTCCTACATGCACGGCGACAAGACCAAGGACGAGTCGGACCGCTACATCGTCTACGGCCAGGGCAAGTCCGCCATGATCTTCGCCGCCGCCTGGGAGGGCGCGACCGCCGAGGACCCGAAGAACGACAAGACCGGCAAGCTCAAGGGCAACCTCGAGAACTTCGTGATGCCCGGCCCGTCCGGCAAGAACATGCCCGTCTTCCTGGGCGGCTCCGACCTCGCCGTGCCGGTGAAGTCCGACGCGCAGGCCCTGGCCGCCGAGTGGATCAACGCGTTCACCGGTTCCTCCGGCCAGCAGGGCCTGATGGCCAAGGGCAATCTGCCCAACAACAAGACCGACCTCGCGACGCTGAAGAAGGACCCGAAGACGGCGGTCCCGGCGACCGCGGCCGAGTCCAACTGGTTCGTCCCGATGGCCCCCGGCTGGGGCCAGGTCGAGAAGGCGCAGATCCTCCAGACCATGCTCCAGAGCATCGGCACCGGCAAGAAGTCGGTCGAGGCCGCCGCCAAGGAGGCGGACGCCGCGATCGACAAGGTCATCAACACCAAGTGACCTGTGAGCGGGGCTCCTGGTCGGGGAGCCCCGCCGTCGTCAAGACCTGAGGGACCCCGCCGAGGAGCGCGCGATGAGTGCCGCAGACACCACCACCCCTGCCAAGGTGCCGCCATCGCGGCAGGCACCGCCACCTCCCCCCGCCGAACTGCCACGGGCGAACCGGCCGTCGGGCGGCACCGCGGTCCCCTGGCTGCTGCTCGCGCCCTGCCTGCTGATCCTCACCCTGGTCATGGGCTATCCGCTGGCCCGCCTGGTCACCCTGTCCTTCCAGAAGTTCGGGCAGTCCCAGCTGTGGGGCTTCCAGCCGGCCGAGTCGGTCGGGTTCGACAACTTCGCGAAGGTGCTGGGCGACGGCGAGTTCTGGACCGTCGTGCTCCGCACGATCGTCTTCGCCGCCGGGGCCGTCGTCTTCACGATGGTGATCGGCATGGCGATCGCCCTGCTGCTCCAGCGGGTCTCCGGCTGGCTGAAGGTGCTCATCAACATCGTGCTGGTGGCCAGCTGGGGCATGCCCGTGATCGTGGCGACCACGGTCTTCAAGTGGCTTTTCGACTCCGACTACGGCGTCTTCAACGCGTTGCTGAGCAAGCTGCCCGGCGTCGAGATGATCGGCCACAACTGGTTCGCGAGCGGACCCGAGGGCCTGGCCGTGATCATGCTGCTGGTGGTGTGGGGAGCCGTGCCGTTCGTCGTCATCACGCTCAGCGCGGGTCTCACCCAGGTCCCGAAGGAACTGGAGGAGGCGGCCCGGCTGGACGGAGCCGGCGCCCGGGGCGTCTTCCGTTATGTCACCCTGCCCGTCCTCAAGCCGATCATCGTGATGCTCACGACCCTGTCGGTCATCTGGGACATGGGCGTCTTCCCCCAGGTGTTCGTCATGCGGGGCGGCCACCCCGAGCCGGAGTTCCAGGTCCTCAACACCTACTCCTACGACCGGGCGTTCGTGGTCAACGACTACGCCCAGGGCTCGGCCATCGCACTGGTCACCGTCCTGCTGCTGCTCGGCGTGGTCGCCGTCTACATGCGGCAGATGCTGAAGATCGGAGAGGTCGAATGAGCAGCACCCTGACCGGCCGCCGGGCGCCGAAGCTCTGGTGGAACGTCCTCGGCCTCCTGGTCTTCGTCACCGCGGGCTTCCCGCTCTACTGGATGCTCAACACGGCGTTCAAGCCCGCCAAGGACGCCATCGACCCGGACCCCAGCCTGCTGCCGACCGGCATCACCTTCGCCAACTTCGGCCGGGCGCTGGACATCGCCGACTTCTGGGGCCCGGTGGGCCGCAGCATGGTGGTGTCGCTGGCGGTGGTCGTCATCGGCATGGTCGTCGGGCTGCTGGCCGCGCTCGCCATCTCGCGCTTCGCGTTCCGCGGCCGCAAGATCGTGATCGTGGGCATCCTCGCCGTCCAGATGGTCCCGCTGGTCGCCATGATCATCCCGGTCTTCCTGCTGCTCAACGACCTGGGCCAGTACGACCGGCTGACCGGCCTCATCATCACGTACCTGACCTTCATCCTCCCGTTCACCGTGTGGACGCTGCGGGGCTTCATCGTCAACATCCCGAAGGAACTGGAGGAGGCGGCCATGGTCGACGGCTGCTCCCGCACGGGCGCCTTCCTCCGGGTGGTCTTCCCGCTGCTGGCGCCCGGCATGGTCGCCACCTCGGTCTACGGCTTCATCCAGGCCTGGAACGAGTACCTGTACGCCCTGATGCTGCTGAGCCAGAAGAACCAGACGGCGACCGTCTGGCTCGGCAACTTCACCACCAAACACGGCACCGAATACGCCCCGATGATGGCCGGCGCCACGATGATGGCCGTGCCCATCGTCGCCCTCTTCCTCCTCGTCCAGCGCAAGATGGCCGCGGGCCTGACCGCGGGCGCCGTGAAGGGATGACCCCACCCGATGACGACACTCGCCGGCGGTACCGACACGCTCACGCGTGACGCCCTGACGGTCCTCCAGCCCGGCTTCACCGGAACCACCGCCCCCGACTGGCTGCTGCGCCGGCTCGGCGAGGGCCTCGCCTCCGTCGGCCTGTTCGGCCGCAACATCGCCTCGCCCGGCCAACTGGCCGAACTGACCGCCCAACTGCGGGCCGAGCGCGACGACGTCCTGGTCGCGATCGACGAGGAAGGCGGTGACGTCACGCGCCTGGAGGTGCGGACCGGCTCCTCCTTCCCGGGCAACCACGCCCTCGGCGCGGTGGACGACGTGGAGCTGACGCGAGAGGTCGCCCACGAACTGGGCCGCCGTCTCGCGTCCTGCGGCGTGAACCTCAACTGGGCCCCGTCCGCCGACGTGAACTCCGACCCGCGCAACCCGGTGATCGGTGTCCGCTCCTTCGGCGCCGACACCGACCTGGCCGCACGGCACACCGCCGCGTACGTGACGGGCCTGCAGTCGGCCGGAGTCGCCGCCTGCACCAAGCACTTCCCGGGCCACGGCGACACGGCCGTCGACTCCCACCACGCCCTCCCGCGCATCGACGTCCCCGCGGACGTGCTGGCCGACCGCGAACTCACCCCGTTCCGCGCGGCCATCGCCGCCGGCAGCCGGGCCGTGATGAGCGCCCACATCCTGGTCCCGGCCCTGGACCCCGACCGCCCGGCCACCCTCTCCCACCGCATCCTGACCGGGCTGCTGCGCGGCGAACTCGGCTACGACGGGCTCATCGTCACCGACGGCATGGAGATGCGGGCCATCGCGGGCACCTACGGCATCGAACGCGGCAGCGTCCTCGCCGTCGCCGCCGGCGCCGACGCGATCTGCGTGGGCGGCGGCCTGGCCGACGACGCGACCGTACGGCGCCTGCGCGACGCCCTGGTCGCGGCGGTACGCGCGGGCGAACTGCCCGAGGAACGCCTGGCCGAGGCCGCGGACCGGGTCCGGTGGCTGGCCCGCTGGGCGAGCACGGCCGGCCGCGCTCCCGAGGAGATCCCCGGCAGCGAGATCGGCCTGCACGCCGCCCGCCGCGCCCTCACGGTCACCGTCGCCCCGGGCCTGGGCAGCCCGGATACCTTCAAGCCCCTCACCGAACCCCCCTACGTCGCCGCCCTCACACCCGTCGCCAACATCGCGGTGGGCGACGAGACCCCCTGGGGCATCGCCGCCGAGCTCGTCCACCTCCTGCCCGGCACGGTGACGGGCAGCTTCTCGGCGGGGGACGGCAACGAGACCGCGGCCGCAGCCGGTGAGAGCGCCGGACGGGCGGCACTCGAGGCCGCCGGTCCGCGCCGCATCGTCGCCGTCGTCCGCGACGAACACCGCCACCCCTGGATGGCCTCGGCCCTCGGCACCCTGCTGGCTGCCCGACCCGACACCATCGTGGTCGAGATGGGCGTCCCCCAGGCCGCACCCCGCGGCGCCCTCCACATCGCCACCCACGGCGCGGCCCGCGTCTGCGGCCGGGCGGCGGCCGAGGTGATCGCCGGGTTGTAGAGCTGCCTCCGAATGTAGTACTTCTTATACATGAGCGAGCAGGTGCACAACAGGTTGGCCGTGGTGCGCGCCGAACGGAAGGTGTCGCGCCAGAGCCTGGCCGAGGCAGTGGGAGCCCACTACCAGACCATCGGCTACATCGAGCGAGGGCAGTACAACCCGAGCCTCGACCTGGCCTTGAGGATCTCGAAGTTCTTCGATCTGCCGGTCGAGGCCCTGTTCTCCCTCGAACCGTTCCGGCCGCTCACGGACGAGGTCTACGGGAGGAACCAGCCATGACGACGACACGCTTGACCCGCTACGACCGGAGCATGCTGCGGCTCATGAACGACCGCCGCGGCCAGGTCTGGTACGCCACGGCGGCTCGCCGGCGCCTGGCCGTCGCCGCGCACATCACCCTCACCGTGGCCATCGGCGCACTGATGACCCACTTCCTCCTCGCCAAGGGCGAGCCGCTGTGGCCCGTCGCCGCGACGGCGGTGCTGCTGCTTCCCTGGATGGTCGCGACCGGCGTCATCAACGGCGCCACCCGGGGTCTGCTGGAGCTGCGCGAACATGTACTGGACGAGCGGCAGTCAGCGGAACGCAGCCGCGTCCTGGCCCGGGCCCACCGCATGACGACCCTGCTCCTGGCCGCGGCGGCGATCGCCCTGCTGATCACGGGCGGCGCCGACGGCGACGCCCCGAAGGCCTACGCCGCACCCCTCCTCCTCGCCGTCCTCGTCGTCCACTGGATCATGCCGCTGTGGGTGGCCGGCCTGCGAGCCCAGGACGAGCCGGCCGACGACGAGGCCTTGTAAGCAGAAGCCCTAGATCCCCTGCCACTCCGGCTTGTTGGCGTAGGTGTACCGGAAGTAGTCCGCCAGCTTCAGCTTCGACGCGGCGGCCTCGTCGACCACGACGGTCGCATGCGGGTGGAGCTGGAGCGCGGACGCGGGGCACACCGCGGCGACCGGTCCCTCCACCGTCGCCGCGACCGCGTCCGCCTTGCCCTCGCCCGTGGCGAGCAGCACCAGGTGCCGGGCCTCCAGGATGGTGCCGATGCCCTGTGTGATCACGTGGTGCGGCACCTGGTCGATGTCGCCGTCGAAGAAGCGCGCGTTGTCGATCCGGGTCTGCTCGGTCAGCGTCTTGATCCGCGTCCGCGACGCCAGCGAGGAGCATGGCTCGTTGAACCCTATGTGCCCGTCGGTCCCGATCCCGAGCAGCTGAAGGTCCACGCCCCCGGCGTCCACGAGCGCCTGGTCGTAGGCCTCGCACGCGCCCTGGACGTCCTCGGCCGTGCCGTCCGGCCCCGTGAACTGGTCCATCCCGATGCCGAGCGGCTCCAGCACCTCACGCCGCAGCACCGAGCGGTACGACTCCGGATGGTCGGCGGGCAGCCCCACGTACTCGTCGAGCTGGGCTATCCGCGCCCGCGTGACGTCCACGGCACCGGAGCGCACCTTGGCCGCCAGCGCCTCGTACACGGGCAGCGGCGTCGAGCCGGTCGCCACGCCGAGCAGGGCGCCGGGCTTGCGCCGGAGCAGCTGGGCCATGGCCTCGGCGATGAGCTCGCCGCCGGCCTTGGCGTCCGGAACGATGACAACTTCCACGCTGGGCCTGCCGATCTGAGAGGGATGCTCAACTGGGACCGGACCCGGGAGGGGTCGTGTGGTTTAGACCAATCTAACAGAGCGGGGGCGCCGCTCCCAGGGTGAAGGCCGCCGGTCCCACGGGGGGCAGCCACCCGGTGCCGGGCAGGTCTCCGGCAGGTGAACAGCACCGGTCCCGCGTGGCCGTTCCGCGGGGCGGGGGAGTGGAATGGGAGCTGCATCTGCCCGCGCCCCGGAAGGAACCGCGCCATGAACGCCGCCGCCACACCGGACACCCTCAGCGAGCGCCCGGGCCGGATCATGGCCCGGGAGATGGCGGAGCAACCCGCCGTCCTGCGCCGGATCCTGGTCGACGGCGCCCCCGCCATCCGGGACGTGGCACAGCGGGTCGCCGCCCGCGCTCCCCGCTTCGTCCTGCTGACCGCCCGCGGCACCTCCGACAACGCCGCCCTCTACGCCAAGTACCTCCTGGAGATCCGGCTCGGCCTGCCCTGCGGACTCACCTCGATGTCCACGACCACGGCCTACGGCGCCCGGCCCGACCTCACGGACGTCCTCGTCGTCACCGTCAGCCAGTCCGGCGGCTCTCCGGACCTGGTCGCCTCGACGCGGGCCGCCCGCGAGGCCGGTGCGATCACGCTCGCCGTCACCAACAACCCGGACTCACCGCTCGCCGGCGTCTCCGAGTACCACATCGACATCATGGCCGGACCGGAGCAGGCACTCCCCGCGACCAAGACGTACACCGCCTCCCTTCTCGCGCTCTACCTGTTCGTCGAGGGCCTGCGCGGCGGCGACGGCGCGCCCGCGCACGTCCTGCCGGATCTCGCCGGGCACCTGCTCGCCCGGCAGGACGAGGTGCGCACTCTCGCCGCCCGCTACCGCTTCGCCGAGCGCATGGTGATCACCTCGCGCGGCTACGGCTATCCCACGGCCAAGGAGGCCGCCCTCAAGCTGATGGAGACCAGCTACATCCCCGCCCTCTCCTACTCCGGCGCCGACCTGCTGCACGGGCCGCTCGCCATGGTCGACAACGTCTCCCCGGTCATCGCCGTGGTCACCGACGGCAAGGGCGGCGAAGCGCTCCAGCCGGTCCTCGACCGGCTGCGCGGACGCGGTGCCGACCTGGTCGTCATCGGCCCCAGGCATCAGGTCGAGCGGGCATCGGCCGGCTTCGTCCTGCCGACGGAGGACGTCGCCGAGGAGATTCAGCCCGTCCTGGAGATCATTCCCCTCCAGCTCCTGGCCTACGAGGTCACCATCGCCCGCGGCCAGGACCCGGACGCGCCCCGGGCGCTGGCGAAGGTGACGGAGACTCGTTGACTACATGAGCGACTCGTTGACCAGGCGAGCGCCCCGTTGACTAGGTGAGCGAACCGCCCGTCACATCCACCCAGCTCCCCGTTATCCACCGCCCCCCGTCCGAGACCAGGAACGCCACCACGTCGGCGACTTCGGCCGGCTCTCCCACCCCGCCCAGCGCCGAATACGCCGCGGCCTTCGCCCAGCCGTCGGCGCTGCCGTGCAGCAGCGGGTCCGTGTTGTCCGTGTCGATGATCCCCGGCGCCACCGAGTTCACCGTGATGCCCCGAGGGCCCAGCACCTTGGACAGGTCCCGCGAGAAGACGTCCAGCGCGCCCTTCGTCATCGCGTACGCCATGTTGTCCGGCATCGCCGCCGTCCGGGCCAGCCCCGAGGAGATGTTGACGACCCGGCCGCCGTCCCGCAGCCGGCTCATGCCCTGCTTGAGTATGAAGAACGGCGCCTTCACGTTCACCGCGAAGACCTTGTCGTACTCCGGCTCGTCCAGCTCCTGGATGGGGCGCGTGGTGCCGATCCCCGCGTTGTTCACCAGGATGTCCAGCCCGTCCGCGTGCCGGTCGAACTCCGCCCACAGGGCCTCGGCATCGCCCGGCAGGCCCAGCTCCATGCCCACCGTGAACGCCGATCCGCCCGCCGCCTCGATCGCCGCGACCGTCTCCTTCGCCGCCGCCTCGTTCCTGCCGTAGTGCACCCCGACCCGCGCGCCGTCGCGTCCCAGCCGCTCGGCGATTCCTCGCCCGATGCCCCTGCTCGCCCCCGTGACGAGTGCCGTCCTGCCCGTGAGCACGCCCATGTCGGCGCCCCCTTCTCATTTCCCTAGCGGTCGCTACAGAAATGACCGTACAGCAGCTCGCCGACATTTTTCTAGTGGCCGCTATAAAATGCACTCCATGGTGAACGACGACGGGACCGCGAGGGCCGAGAGACACGGAACCGCGACGAGCAAGAGCGACGGAACCGCGGCGGGCAAGAGCGACGGAACCCCGGCGGGCAAGGTCAAGGGAAGGCCGCGCGGGCGCCCCCGCTCCTTCGACCGCGAGACCGCCCTGGAGAAGGCACTCCTTGCCTTCTGGGAGCACGGCTACGAGGCCACGTCCGTCTCCGACCTCACCCGCGTCATGGACATAGGTGCCCCCAGCCTCTACGCGGCTTTCGGCGACAAGCAGTCCCTCTTCGAGGAGGTCGTGCAGGTCTACGGCACGAGGTACGGCTCGTTCACGGACCGGGCCCTCGCCGAGGAACCCACCGCCCGGGACGCCGTCGAGCGCACGCTGCGCGAGGCCGCCACCGCGTACACCGAACCCGGCCACCCGCACGGCTGCCTCGTCGTCCACGCCGCCGCGAACTGCTCGACCCCCGAGGTCGAACAGTCGCTGCGGGACCGCCGCAATGCCAACATCGCCGCGTTCGAGAGCCGTATCCGGGCCGATGCCGCCGCCGGCGTGCTGCCCCCGGGCGCCGACGCCGCGGCCCTGGCCCGGTACACCGGAGCGATGATCCAGGGCATGTCGCAACAGGCGCGGGACGGGGCGAGCCGGGAGGAACTGGAGAGGGTCGCGGAAATTGCCATGTCCATCTGGCCCCGCACAGGAACCCACACGGGTTAGGGTGCGGGGAGGACGCTGGCGCGTCCGAGCCGTCGGATAAATAACAACAACGAACAGCCTCCAACGCATGGACACCCACGAGTGGTCTAGTCCACAATGCGTGATGAGAGCGCGTGTGCAGCGCGCACCAGCCTCCGCCTTCCCCGCACAGGAAGGCGGACCGAGGAACCGAGGCTCTCTGCCCTGACTGCCCGGCTCCTCGTCCTTCGGCCGACCGGGACCGCACACCCCACGGCCGATGCTGCTCCGGGCTGCGGTGCCGAGAGGGTTGAGGGTCCCTCTCAGGCGCCGCGGCCCGCGGGTGTTCCAGGAGCCCGTACTTGTCCGGGCCGGTACATTTCAGAGCCGTACAAACCCCCGGGTACGCTCGCTCACGTGCCCTCCATGAACGAACTCGTACGCCAGCACACCACCCTCGACGACACCGATCTCGAGTGGCTCCACCTGCTGGTCTCGGAGTGGCAACTGCTCTCCGACCTCTCCTTCGCCGACCTGGTGCTGTGGGTCCCCACCAGCGACGGCACGCGGTACGTGTCCGTCGCGCAGATGCGGCCCAACACCGGTCCGACGTCCTACCAGGACGACATGGTGGGCCACCTCGTCCCGCGTGGCCGCCGCCCGATGCTGGACGCCGCCCTCGACGAGGGTCGCATCGTGCGCGAGGGGGACCCGGAGTGGCGCGAGGAGGTGCCCGTCCGGGTCGAGTCGATCCCCGTACGGCGCGAGGGCCGCGTCCTCGGTGTCATCGCGCGCAACACCAACCTCCTCACCGTGCGCACCCCGAGCCGCCTGGAGCTCACCTATCTCCAGAGCGCCTCCGACCTCGCGCAGATGATCGCGGCCGGCTCCTTCCCGTTCGCGAACCAGCAGCTCGACATGGACGCCTCCCCCCGGGTGGGCGACGGCCTGATCCGGCTCGACGCCGAGGGCCTCGTCCAGTACGCCTCCCCGAACGCGCTGTCCGCCTACCACCGCCTCGGCCTCGCCTCCGACCTCGTCGGCCAGCACCTGGGCAGGACCACCGCCGAACTCGCCCCGACCAGGGGGCCGGTGGACGAGGCGCTCGCCAAGGTCGCCAGCGGCTGGGCGCCGCGCGAGTTCGAGATCGAGGCCACCGACGGCGTCATCCAGTTCCGCGCGATCCCGCTCAGTCCCAAGGGCACCCGCATCGGTTCCCTCGTCCTGCTCCGCGACGTCACCGAACTGCGCCGCCGCGAACGCGAGTTGATCACCAAGGACGCGACGATCCGGGAGATCCACCACCGCGTCAAGAACAACCTCCAGACGGTGGCGGCCCTGCTCCGCCTCCAGGCGCGGCGCATCGAGTCCGACCGTGGCCGCGAGGCCCTGGAGGAGGCGGTGCGACGCGTTGGATCGATTGCGATCGTGCACGAGACGCTCTCCCAGAACCTGGACGAGCGCGTGGAGTTCGACGAGATCGCCGACCGCGTCCTGGCCATGGTCGCGGAGATCTCCCCGGGCAAGGTCGCCGGCCGGCGCACCGGCCGCTTCGGCATCCTCGACGCCGAGGTCGCCACGCCGCTGTCGATGGTGCTGACCGAGGTGCTGCAGAACGCGTTGGAGCACGGCTTCCGCGAGGGCGACACCGGCACGGTCGAGGTGTCGGCGGTCCGTGGCGGTACGTCCAAGGAGGCCCGCCTGCTGGTCACCGTCCAGGACGACGGCGTCGGCCTTCCGGAAGGCTTCGATCCGCAGACCGCGGGCAATCTCGGTCTCCAGATCGTGCGCACCCTGGTGGAGGGCGAGTTGGGGGGAACCTTCGACATGGTCCCGGCCCCTGAGCGCGGCACCCGGGTGATCCTGGACATCCCGATGCCGGCGCGGAAGTAGAAGCAGCAGCATCCCAGGACCGGTGCGCTCCCTCGGAAGCGGCCCACGAAAGCATTGAGCCCCGGGCCATCAAATGGCCCGGGGCTAAAGCTCGTTGCTGCTTAACTAAGCGCATCGGGGGAACTGCGCGCTGCGGCTCGGGGGCGGGAGATGCGTACTCGCTGTACGCGCCGCCAAGCTCAGGCTGTCAGCAGGGGTGGGTTGTCAGGCGGAGGCCTGACGGGCCCGGTTGCGGGCGGCGCGGCGCTTCATGGCGCGGCGCTCGTCCTCGCTGAGACCACCCCAGACGCCGGAGTCCTGGCCGGACTCGAGCGCCCACTGCAGACACTGCTCGATCACCGGGCAGCGACGGCAGACGGCCTTGGCTTCCTCGATCTGCAGCAGCGCAGGACCGGTGTTGCCGATGGGGAAGAAGAGCTCGGGGTCTTCCTCGCGGCAAACGGCGTTGTGACGCCAGTCCATGGCTGCTACCTCTCCTTGGTATTACGTGCAGGGCTTGCTTGTGAATGTGAACGCTTTCACGAATCCCTCAACAAGTGAAGGGCCGACTGCCAGGTTCCCCGGCGAAGGTCCTGTGAGTTGAAGAGGGGTTCTGGTGATCAGTGGAGGCCGGTGTTGCGGGCCGTCTCGATCGCCACGTAGAGACTCGCAAACCTCAGCGGCGGATACAACCCCTTCTGGAAAGTTTTTTTTGATTCTTCGGTGTCGACTAGGTCACAGCCGTACTTCCATGGGGTGGATCCTGGCCTAAACGTTCGAGTGAAAGGACTTTAGCCAGTTCTGCTCACACAATCACACGCAGTGCACGACGAACGCCTGTGAACGTCACGCTTGTGCGCAGCCCCAGGTGGTCACCGTCCATCTGGAGGGGGAGTGGCACCTTCGAATGCAAGGTGAACGCGGTCAAATCGTGCAGAGAGGTGGCGTGTTTGCCACGGGGTCCGCGCTCGGGGGACGAAGTGAGCAACTGGGTGCCATACCGGGCAACCGCCGCCGTGGAGAGCCGGCTGAGACCGAAGAGATCCAGTCCGGTATCGAACGAGGCCTTAGGTGCCGCGTAGATCGGGCGATTCCCCAGAAACGTCCACGGGGAGGTGTTCGAGACTATGGACAGCACCAGATCGGTGACCGGATCCTCGCCGGCCCGCTCCAGCGTGATCGTCCCGTGCCGGCGGTGCGGCTCGCCGAGGAGCTGGCGCACGACCTGGCGGACGTAAAGAGCGTGTGTGGATTTCCGGCCGCGCTCGCGGTGCTGCTCCACCCGGCCGACCACACCGGCGTCGAAGCCGAGCCCCGCGTTGAAGGTGAACCAGCGGGAGGGCACTGCCTCGTCCTCCGTGCCCGGAGTGCCGGAGGTGAGGCCCAGCCCGACGGTGCGTTCGCTGCCGTCGCGCAGGGCGTCCAGCAGGGCGCCGGTGGCCTCCACCGCGTCGTTGGGCAGGCCCAGGGCGCGGGCGAAGACGTTGGTGGAGCCGCCCGGGACCACCGCGAGGCCGGGCAGCCGCCCCGGATCGGGACCGGCGTGCAGGAGGCCGTTGACCACCTCGTTGACCGTGCCGTCGCCGCCGAGGGCCACCACCAGGTCTATGTCTTCGCTCTCCGCCGCATGCCGGCCCAGGTCACGCGCATGGCCGCGGTACTCGGTGGTGACCGCTTCCAGCTTCATCTCGCTGGCGAGCGCATGGATCAGTACGTCGCGGGTGCGCGCGCTTGTGGTGGTTGCCGCCGGATTGACCACGAGAAGTGCACGCATGACTGGCAGCGTACCTACTGGGTGGTACCGGGCCCAGACCGAGGTAGGGATCAGGTAAGAGAGCGGGGGTGAACCTCACCACGAGGGGCGCGTACGACCAGGGCTACTCTGCAGGGGTGAGCAGTGAGCAGACCCCCACCTGCTCACTGCTCACCCCTGCCCGCCCGCGGCGGCTGACGTACGCCGCGCTGCTGGCCGCCCTGGAAGGACTCGCGCTGGTCGTCGGCGGCGTCTGGATCCTCGTCCTCGGCCTCACGGGGCATCCGGACGACCGGCAGCAAGCCGTCACCGGAGGCATCACGCTGGTCGTGCTCGCACTGCTTCCGCTGCTCGCCGCGCGCGGACTGCTCGGCCGCCGCAGCTGGAGTCGCGGCCCGGCCGTCATCACCCAGCTCATGGCGCTGCCGGTGGCCTACAACCTGCTGCAGGCCGACAGCATGGCCATTCCGGCCGGGATCGCCCTCGCGGTCGTGGCCGTCGCCTCGCTCGTACTGCTGGTGAACCCGGAGACGACCCGGGCCCTCGGGATCCGCGGGCCCGGTAACCCCGGCAACGTGGAGAAGTAGCCGTCACTCCTCGACGAGGAGCTTCTCCCGGAGCTGCGCCAGTGTGCGCGCCAGCAGCCGCGAGACGTGCATCTGCGAGATGCCGACCTCCTGCGCGATCTGCGACTGGGTCATGTTGCCGAAGAACCGCAGCAGCAGGATCCGCTTCTCGCGCGGCGGGAGGTCCTCCAGCAGCGGCTTGAGGGACTCCCGGTACTCCACGCCCTCCAGCGCCTCGTCCTCCGCGCCGAGGGTGTCCGCGACCGCCGGGGACTCGTCGTCGGTGTCGGGGACGTCCAGGGACAGCGTGGAGTACGCGTTGGCGGACTCCAGGCCCTCCAGGACCTCCTCCTCCGAGATCGCGAGCTTCTCGGCGAGTTCGTGGACCGTGGGGGAGCGGCCGTGCAGTTGCGAGAGCTCGGCCGTGGCCGTGGTCAGCGACAGGCGCAGCTCCTGGAGGCGGCGCGGGACGCGCACCGCCCAGCCCTTGTCGCGGAAGTGCCGCTTGATCTCGCCGACGACCGTCGGGGTCGCGTACGTGGAGAACTCCACGCCGCGGTCCGGGTCGAAGCGGTCGACCGACTTGATCAGCCCGATCGTGGCGACCTGGGTGAGGTCGTCCAGCGGCTCGCCGCGGTTGCGGAAGCGCCGCGCGAGATGCTCGACGAGCGGCAGGTGCATGCGGACCAGCTGGTTGCGCAGCTCCGCGTACTCGGGGCTGCCGGGGCTCAGGGTGCGCAGTTTGAGGAACATGTCGCGCGCCCCGCTGCGGTCCGGGGAGCCGTGCTGCGCACCCTGTGCGTGGTGCGCGCGCGGCGCTGCGTCCTCGGAGTGTCGCTCGTGCTCGCTCATCGTCCCGCCCGTCGCCCTTCCCCGAGCCCTCGCCTCCTCCTCCACTCCCGGCTTCGCGCGAGTGGGGGGACCCCCCTGGGCGGGAGATGCCGCGATCCCGCCGCCCGGAGGCGCGCTCCGCACGGCACCGTCCCGCTCCCGCCGCTCGCCTCCCGGGAGGACGACCCCCGCGGAGTCGTCCTCGGGATGCGGGCGGGCCTGCTCGGGGATGCCGTCGATGCCGTCCGCCATGCGCCGGGTGCCGTTGGGCGCCGTGCCCGCGCCCGGGGCCGTGTCCTCGGCCGGCAGCTCTCGTGTGCCGCGCTCTTCGTCCCGCACCGGCCCGTCCTCGTTCCTCACGCCGGCCCGGGTCCCGCGCCGCGCTGTTTGTAGAGGCTGATCGAAACGGTTTTGTCCTTGTCCACGGCGGAGGAGACCTTGCCCGCCAGAGCGGACAGGACCGTCCAGGCGAAGGTGTCCCGCGAGGGGGCATGACCATCCGTGGTCGGCGCCGAGACGGTGACCTCGAGCGAGTCGTCGACGAGGCGGAAGACACAGCTGAGCACCGAGCCGGGCACGGCCTGCTGAAGCAGGATCGCGCAGGCCTCGTCCACCGCGATGCGCAGGTCCTCGATCTCGTCGAGGGTGAAGTCCAAACGGGCCGCGAGACCGGCCGTGGCCGTACGCAGCACCGACAGGTAGGCACCCGCGGCCGGCAGCCGGACTTCTACGAAGTCCTGAGTCGCGGGCTCGCCTGCGATCTGGGACACCCTCACCTCCATGGTGGTACAAGCGTTTCAGGGCCGGGGGTCGCCCCCGGGGTAACGCGATACGTGGTTCAGCGGTGACGCTACCGCGCTCTCAACGATCCTGTCCCCGGGACCCCAACCCCGTGCCGTCACTCACAGTAAACCTGTGGATACGCTCCGTGTCTAGGGGGTTGGCGGGCCCAAATGGGAAGAGCGCGCGCCGGGTTGACGTACCCAGACGTCAGACGGTCGAACCGTCCGGCGCCGGGGTCCTGTCGAGTCACACCAGGACATGATCGACGAAGCACCAGCGCCAGGTCTCCCCGGGTTCATGGGTCCGCATCACGGGATGCCCGGACTCCTTGTGGTGCTCCGCCGCGTGCCGCCCCGGAGAGGAGTCGCAGCAGCCGACATGACCGCAGCTCAGGCACAGCCGCAGTTGCACCGGATCCATGCCCTCCGCCAGGCACACCGGACACGTCTCGCTGAGCGGGACGGGTTCGGGGTGCGGCAGCGCTTCGGCATGCGTGCACTGTTTCATGATTGCCAGGTTACGACGGTCGGGCGGAAGACCGCGTGGAAAAACGAGGGCGGGCGAGAACGATGGACGTGATGCCACTGCTGTTGCTGGTGGCGGGCAGCGCCGGGATCGCCGCGGTGGCCAGGCGCACACCGATTCCCGCGCCGCTGCTGCTGGTGGCGGTCGGGCTCGCGGTCAGTTCCGTCCCGGGCGTGCCGGACTACACCCTCGACCCGCATGTCGTCCTGCCGCTCCTCCTGCCCCCGCTGCTGCACACGGCCGCCACCGACAGCTCGTACCTCGACCTGAGGGCCCAGCTGCGGCCGGTCGCGCTGCTGTCCGTCGGGTACGTGCTGTTCGCGACCTTCGCCGTCGGCTGGGCCCTGTACATGCTCGTGCCGGAGCTGCCGCTGACCGCGGCCCTGGTCTTCGGCGCGGTGGTGGCGCCGCCGGACGCGGTCGCGGCGACGGCCGTGGCCCGCCGGGTCGGGCTCCCGTCACGGATCACCACGATCCTCCAGGGCGAGTCCCTGCTCAACGACGCCACCGCGATCACCGCCTACCGAGTGGCCCTGGCCGCCGCCGTCGGCGAGGGCGCGACCTGGGCCGGCGGCATCGGCGAGTTCCTGCTCGCGGCGGTCGGCGGAGTCGTGGCCGGGCTTGTGCTGATGGCGCCGATCCACTGGATTCGCACGCACGTGAAGGAGGCGCTGTTCCAGAACACGCTCTCCCTGCTGACCCCGTTCGTCGCGTACGCCGCCGCCGAGCAGGTGCACGCCTCCGGCGTCCTCGCGGTCGTCGTCGTCGCGCTCTACCTGGGACACCGCGCGTGGGAGGTCGACTTCGCCACGCGGCTCCAGGAGGAGGCGGTGTGGAAGATGGTCGCCTTCGTCCTGGAGTCGGCGGTGTTCGCGCTGATCGGACTCCAGCTGCCGGTGGTGCTGAGGGGGCTCGGGGAGTACGAGGGGGCCCTGGCCGCCTGGTACGCGGTCGCCGTCTTCCTGGTGGTCGTCGCGACCCGGTTCGTGTGGGTGTACCCGGCGACCTTCCTGCCGCGGCTGCTGTCGGCCCGGATCCGGGAGCGGGAGGCGAGTCCGACCTGGAGGGGGCCGTTCGTGATCGCGTGGGCCGGTATGCGGGGCGTGGTCTCGCTGGCCATCGCCTTCTCGATCCCGCTCACCCTGCACGACGGCGAGGAGCCCTTCCCGCACCGCAACCTCATCCTCTTCCTGACCTTCACCACGGTCATCGGGACGCTGGTCGTGCAGGGCCTCACCCTGCCCCCGCTGATCCGTCTGCTGAAGTTCCCCGGGCGGGACACGCAGGCCGAGACACTGGCCGAGGCCAACGCCCAGGCGCAGGCCTCACGGGCCGCCGAGCGGCTTCTGGACGAGCTTCTCAGCGACGAACGCAACGCCCTGCCCGCCCCGCTCGCCGACCGCCTCCGCATCGTCCTGGAGCGCCGTCGCAACGCCGTCTGGGAACGCCTCGGGCAGGCCAACCCGGTCACCGGGGAGTCCGTAGACGACACCTACCGGCGGCTGTCGCGGGAGATGATCAGCGCCGAGCGCGAGGTGTTCGTCAAGCTCCGGGACGCCCGGTACATCGACGACGAGATGCTGCGGACGCTGCTGCGCAGGCTGGACCTGGAGGAGGCGGCGGCCTTCCGGGAGACGGCGTAGGACGGCGTAGCGGGCGTCACGGGAAAGGGCGGCCGGTGATCACAGCCGCCACCGTCGTCCCGCGCGGGAAGGCGCCTTCGCCGGCCAGGGCGACGAGTCCGTACAGCAGCTTGGCGACATACAGGCGTTCGACGGGTAGTCCATGACGCTGCTCGAAGTCCGCGGCGAAGGTGTCGAGCTCGTCGGGCACGCGCGCGTAGCCGCCGAAGTGGAAGCGGTCGTCGAGGCTCCAGGTGCCGCGCGGGCCTCCGAAGGCCTGTTGCTGCAGGGACCTGACCTCGGCGGTCAGGAAACCGCCCTTGAGGACCGGGACACCGAGGGCGCGCTGCCCAGGGGTGAGTCCGGCCGCCAGCCCCGCCAGCGTGCCTCCGGTGCCGCAGGCCACGGCGACGACATCGGCCCGGCCGTGCAGTTCGGCGCCGAGCGCCCGGCAGCCGCGTACGGCCTGCGCGTTGCTGCCGCCCTCGGGGACGACGTACGCCTCCTCCGCGTCCGCCGCGCGCAGGATCGCCGCCAGGGTCGGCGGCTCGGACGTGCGGCGGTACGTCGTCCTGTCGACGAAGTGCAGCCGCATGCCGTCGGCCGTACAGCGGGTCAGCGAGGGGTTGAGGGGCCGGCCGGCCAGCTCGTCGCCG
>NZ_MUKA01000246.1 GCF_002150735.1 Streptomyces africanus | reverse complement strand
GGGGATGTCGTCGAAGCCGACGACGCTGATGTCGCCGGGGACGCGCAGGCCGCGTTCGTGCAGGGCCCGGAGCAGGCCCAGGGCCATCTGGTCGTTGGCCGTGAACACCGCCGTGCAGTCCGGCTCGTCGGCCAGCCGCAGCCCGGCCCGGTAGCCGGACTCGGCCGACCAGTCGCCCCGGACCAGGGGCGGCGGGACGCGGCCGGCCGCGGTGAGGGTGTCGCGCCAGGCGTTGGCGCGGCGCTGGGCGGCGAAGGAACCCTCCGGGCCGGCCAGGTGCCACACCGTCTCGTGGCCGAGGTCCAGCAGGTGCCGTACGGCGTCTCGCGCGCCGCCCGCCTGGTCGGTGTCGACCACGGTGTAGCGGTCGCCGGCGTCCGAGTCGGCCACGACGACCTGCACACCGGGCGGGAGCGAGACCGTCGCCGCGTCCAGCAGGTGGATCTCCATGATGACGATCACGGCGTCCACGGCGAGTTCGCCCAGGCGGGAGAAGGCGCCGTTCACCTCGTCCTGGGTGGGGACGGCGACGGGCAGCAGCGTGACGGCGTAGCCGTGCTGGGCCGCGGAGGTGGCGATGGCCTCCAGGGTGCGGATGTTGCCCATGGTGGACAGCGAGAAGGTGATCACGCCGAGGGTGCGGAACTCGCCTCGCTTGAGGGCCCGTGCGGCGCTGTTGGGGCGGTAGCCCAGCTCCCGCATCGCGGCCAGGACCTGTCGGCGGGTGTCCTCCGTGACGCCCGGGAAGCCGTTGGAGACGCGGGAGACCGTCTGGGAGGAGACACCGGCGAGTTGGGCGACGTCGGCCATGGAGGCGCCCTGGCGCGGGCGGGCCGGACGCCTTCTCGTACGGCTCGTGCCCTGCGGTTCTCTCGCACCGTCCACTGTGCCCACCTGCCTCTCGCTCCCCTCGCCGCGCAGCCGGCGCAGTTTCCGTTTAGGACGACTCCTTGACCCCTGAGATTCGGACAGTGTAGACATCCCGCCAGTGAATGTTTACGTAAACATTGCACACAGGCCCCGATCTCTGTGCCCCGCCGGGACGCGCGGGCGCAGAAGAGCTGGAGTACTCGAGATGGCAGACCGCACCCGTAAGAGAAGGCTCCTCGGGGCCATCGGTGTCACCGCCGTGGCGACCGGAACCATCCTCGCCACCACCACCCTGCCCGCCGCGACCGCCGAGCCCACCGCGCAGGCCGCCGGGGTCACCGTCCGCCCCGACCCCTCCTACCAGCAGGAGAAGTTCGAGGGCTGGGGCACGAGCCTCGTCTGGTTCGCCAACGCCACCGGCGACTACCCGCCCGAGATACGCGAGAAGCTCTACAAGCTCCTCTTCGGCGACGAGGGCCTCGCCCTGAACATCGCCCGCTACAACATCGGCGGCGGCAACGCCCCGGACGTCAAGGACTACCTGCGGGCCGGCGGCGCGGTCGAGGGCTGGTGGAAGGCCCCGGCGGGCACCACCCGCGAGGACGTCGACTGGTGGGACGCGGACGACCCGGCCGACTGGAACAGACACGCCGACAAGACACAGCGCTGGTGGGTCGACCGCATCAAGAAGGACATCACCCACTGGGAGACCTTCAGCAACTCCCCGCCCTGGTTCATGACCGAGAGCGGCTACGTCTCGGGCAACTTCGACGCGGGCAAGGACCAGCTGAAGCCGGAGTCCGTGGAGGACTTCGCCAAGTACCTGGTGGGCGCGACCGAGCGGCTGGAGAAGGCGCACGGCATCAAGGTCGACACGCTGGACCCGTTCAACGAGCCGAACACGAACTACTGGGGCACCAAGCTGGGCCCGGACGGCGAGCCGGTCGGCGGTCGCCAGGAGGGCGCGCACATCGGCCCCGAGCTCCAGCAGAAGGTCATCCGCGCCCTGGCCCCCGTCCTGAAGAAGTCCAAGTCCGGCGCGGAGATCTCCGCGATGGACGAGACGAACCCCGGCACGTTCGCCACCAACTGGAACTCCTACCCCCAGGACGTGCGCGACCTGGTGGGCCAGATGAACGTCCACACCTACGGCACCGGACAGCGCACCACCGTCCGCGACCTCGCCAAGGCCGCCGACAAGCCGCTGTGGATGAGCGAGGTCGAGGGCGACTGGGGCGACGGCCAGAGCTTCACGGACATGCGGCCCGGCCTCGGCCTCGCCCAGCGCATGGTCGACGACCTGCGCGAACTGGAGCCCAAGGCCTGGGTGTTCTGGCAGCCCGTCGAGGACTACGACAACATGAAGCCGGGCGGCGAGTCCGCCAAGGGCGGCAACTGGGGCGAGATCCAGCTCCCCTTCAGCTGCACCTCGAAGGACACCCTGAAGTCCTGCCCGGTCTACACGAACACCAAGTTCGACACGGCCCGCAACTTCACGCACTTCATCAAGCCCGGCGACCGGCTGATCAAGACGAACGACACGTCCAGCACCGCGGCGATCTCCCGCAAGGGCGACGCGGCGACGGTCGTCCACGTCAACAGCGCCACCGAGTCCCGTGAGGTCACCCTCGACCTGTCGAAGTTCGGCCGGGTCTCCTCGCACGCCACCGTCACCCCGGTGGTGACCAGCGCCGACGGCAAGCTGGAGAAGCAGAAGGCGGTCCGGGTCTCCGGCAAGCAGGCCACGGTCACCGTGCCCGCCCAGTCGGTGACGTCCTTCGTCGTCAAGGGCGTGTCCGGCGTCGCGAAGGACGCGGCCGAGCTGCGCAAGGGCCACACCTACCGGCTGACCGGCGTCCAGAGCGGCAAGGACCTCACCATCGCCGGCAACGGCACGGGCCTGGTCATCAAGAGCGCCAACGCCTCGGACCCGAGCGGTCAGCAGTGGCGGGTGGAGCAGATCCGCGGCACGGACAACCGCAAGCGGTACGTGTTCACCGAGACCGCCACGGACAAGCGCCTGGCCGTCCGTGACGGCGCCCTGGTCGCCGAGCCGGACGAGGGCCGCCGCGACAAGGCCACCGAGTGGATCATGTCCTCGACCGGCGACGGCACCTGGACCCTCGTCAACGCCGCCACCGGCCAGCTCCCGGACGTCGGGGGCCAGTCCACGAACGAGGGCGCCTCGGTCGGCCTCTGGCAGCCGAACTCCGGCTCCAACCAGCGCTGGAAGGTGACGGACGTGACGGACACGCCCTAGCCGCGCACCCGCCCGCTACGACGCCCCCGGCCTGCCGCACCGCATGGTGACGGCGGGGCCGGGGGCGTCGGCCGTGCTGGGGGGTGTGGTTCACGGCACCTCAACAGGCCGCAGCACCGTCAAAGACTCCTCCTGGCGAGCCACCATCGCGAAGGGGAACCGGTCGATGTCCAGGCAGAGATCGACGTCGTCCGGGTGGTTTCCGCTCCGCCGCCCGCCGGCGAGGTCGGCCGCGGCCCGGGAATCCCGCGCGCGCTGGAGATACGGGCCCGCCTCGACCTCCTCTCCGGCCATACACCGGCCGATGTACTCGGCGCAGGCCAGGTCCTCGTCGGCCCGGCCTCCCTCGCCGGTGACGACGAACGTCACCGGACCGGAATCCCTGTCCTGGAGGAACCGCGCGGTCGCGCCGGCCACCACGAAGCTCGCGCACAGGACCAGTGGCGCGTCGGCCACGGCCAGCGCTCCCACGGTTCCTGCCGTCGTCTTCTGCACCAGCGTGCGGCCGGCGAAATCGCGCGACCTGAGCAGGCCGGGCGAGTTCACCGCGTCGAAGCCCGCCGCCGGAGCTCCGTCCTTCAGCGCCAGCCAGCCCGGGTGGCTCTCCTTCAAGGCAAGTGCCTCGCTCTCCGTCGCGGCCAGGACGATCTTCTCGACGCCACGCGAGAAGGCCCAGGCAGCCACGGTGAAGGCACGCATGACGTCGATGACGACCGCGACACGGGGAACGCCGGTCAACTCGGGTATGCCGACGAAGTGATGGTCCATCGCGCCATTCTGATGCCCTGCCTGAGATCACGGGGAAGAGGAGATCCGGTCCCGCACCCATTCCGGATCGGGGTTGGTGTGCGGCCGGCCCGCCACGACGACGGTCGGCACGGTCTCGTTGCCGTCGTTGGCCGCCCTCACCACTGCGGCTCCCGCCGGATCACGCCAGATGTCGACCCAGTGCAACCGGCGGGCACTGCGGCCCAGCCGGATGCGCAGCCGCATGCAGTACGTGCAGCCCGGCCGCCAGTAGACGACCGGCCGTCCGTCGACCGCGCTGCGGCGCTGCGCCTCCGGTGCGCTGACCGACCTCGGGAAGACCAGGGGCGAGTTCACGCCCGCCAGCACCAGGAACAAGAGCAGGACCGCTGTGGCCGCCCCGCCGTTGTTCGCGGAGATCAGCCCGGCCGCGACGGCTGAGCCGCACAGCGCCAGCAGCATCGGCAGGATCCAGCCGCGCATCATGCTCCGGAACAAGCTCACAGCATCAGCCTCACAGTCCGAAGAGCCCCGCCGCGTTGTCGTGGCACACCGCCCGCAGCCAGTCCTCTCCGAGGTCCAGCCGTTCCAGGGCCTGGAGCTGGTGCACGTACGGGTAGGGGATGTTGGGGAAGTCGGAGCCGAGCAGGACGCGATCGCCGAGTGCGGCCAGCCGGGGCAGGGCCCGGAGGGGGAATGGCATGAAGCCCTCGGTGAAGTCGGTGAACGCCATCGTCGTGTCCAGCCGCACCTCCCCGTACCGCTCGACCAGACCGAAGAACTCCTCGTACTCGGGCATCCCCATGTGCGCGACGACCAGCCGCAGCCGGGGGTGGCGCGCCAGTACCCGGGCGATCGGCTCGGGGCCGGTGTGCTTGCCGGGCGCAGGCCCGGAGCCGCAGTGGATCACCACCGGGATCCCGGCCTCGGCCAGCAACCCCCACGCCGGCTGGAGCAGTTCGTCGGCGGGGTCGTACGCCCCCACCTGCACATGCGCCTTGAAGACCCGCGCGCCCGCCTCCACGGCCTCCCGGACGTACGCCTCGACGCCCGGCTCGGGGAAGAGGGTCGCGGTGTGCAGACAGTCGGGGGTGCGGCGGGCAAAGTCGACCGCCCAGCCGTTCAGCCAGCGGGCCATGCCCGGCTTGTGCGGATACAGCATCGCGGTGAAGGCCCGCACCCCGAACTCGCGCAGGATGTCCGCCCGTTCGGCCTCCTCCTGCCGGTAGGTGATCGGCCACTCCAGCCCGCCGGTCATCGGCCCGAGCGCGTCGAAGTAGTCCCACACCTTGTGCAGCACCCGCTCGGGCATGAAGTGCGTGTGCACATCGACCAGCCCGGGAAGCCCGAGCCGCTCCCGGAAACGGCGGACCTCCTCCGCTTCGGTATCCGGACCGGCGGGGTCGCCTGGCACCACGCGGTGATCACCCATACCGCTCACGATCGGCCCGGTCGAGGCGTTCGGTCCACTCCCTTGCACGAGAGAGCGGTGAGGGATCCGTCACGGCCACGTCCGTCTCTCCTCGCGGCGCGTCACCACGGTCAGGCGTTCGGGCTGCCGCGAAGTCCACTGCCCCGGGCCGGACTCCGGCCGCAGCACCCGGACCGCGCCGCCGCCGCGCACATCCGTGACGACGCCGCGCCGACCGGCGATCTCGTCATGGACCAAGTCGCCCACCCAGGGTCTCCGCTCGCCGGTCATCCGCGTTCCTCCCCGTGCAGCTCCGCCCACACCCGCTTGCCCCACGGCAGGTGATCGGTGCCCCAGTCCTTCGCCAGCGCTCCGACGAGCACGAGGCCACGCCCGCTCTCGTCGCCCCTGCGCGGTTCCCGGCTCGATCCGGCGACGGGGATCTAGGGAACCCGGAACCTCGCGCAGGTCGGCCCGCGCTGTGTGAGCGAGCCACACTCGTCCAGGGCTCCGTCGCCCGCATTGAGGGCCATGATGCTGATGCCTGCGGCCTGTGGTGGAAGGGCCATCGGCATACTGACCCGCTGCTCGACCACGCCCTTGTCGTTGGGTCTGAGCTCACTTGAGTAGGCGTCGACCGACTCAACAACCGGCTGGGACAAGTCGGCCCTGACAGCGTTTACGAACACTTCGATGCTGGCCCCCGTCTCGACGCCGTCAGCATGAACATCGAAACTCAATTTCAGATTGGACCGAGGGCCGTCGACTTTGATGTTGGTGATGGTCGGCCGCCCGTTTCCCCCAGCGGCCTTGGCCGCGCCGATAACCGCCACGCTCAGAGCCACCATATAGAGGATCACTCCGAGAATGAGCACAACGGTCTCCCACAGGTTGCCCCGCCGTGTGGGGTGGACGAGCAGAGCCACAATGCTGCAGACGATGGCGAGGATGGCGCAGAGCGAGGCCACATAGATGGGCCACGAGTCGTTGTTGAGGGCAACGAACACGACGTCGCTGCTGAGGCCAAGCAGGGTCATGACGCCGGCAACGGCGACGAGGGCGCCAGCCAGGATCTTGGCGACGTCGTCCAGGCGCTTTCCGATCCTGGCCTGGATCTCCTCGGGCGTCCGGGCAGATTCTTGTTCGCTGCCCCACTTCCGTACCCCGCTCATTGCGTTCCTCCTGACCGCAGGCTCTGGGCGGTCAGCCGGTCGTCCGGCTGGCGTCCGGCCCTAGTGGAAGACGCTAGATTCGTGCGAGAACCTCAGCGACCCGGGGTTGGGCCGGACAGAGGAACCGTTAGTACAACAGCTAACACAATGAGCTGAGTTGTCGTCGGCGGGCGATGGCCGGAACGATGCCGCGATCACGGACCTGGTCGCGGTAGATGTCATGGTCGTAGCCGCGGTCGGCGAACAGCGAGTCGGGCTTGCGGCGCGGACGACCCACCCGGCCCCGGACGGGCGGGATCGCATCGAGCAGCGGGATCAGCTGGGTGACATCGTTGCGGCCGACTTCGGTGCCGGCCTTCCGCACGGCGCCGAAGGGGCGCTACCTCAACTGCGTGTTCGCCATGACCCCCGACGAACTCCCGCTGGTCGGGCCCGCCGCCGGGCTCGCCGGACTGTGGTTCGCGGAGGCGTCCTGGGTCACGCACGCCGGCGGTGTCGGCCGTCAGCTCGTGAACATGCTCCTGGAGACCGGCGACCTGCTCGTCGAACCCGGCCGGCCGGCCCCCGACCGCTTCGCCTCCTGGAGCGACCAGGAGGTCCGTGCGACGGCCGTCCTACGGCGTGCCGCCCGACCGGAACCGGTCCGTGGCCGCCAGCACCGCCTCCGTCGTGGCGTCGCCCGACAGCCCGTGTCCCTCGTCGCCGATCAGCACGAGCTCCGCGTCCGGCCACACCCGGGCCAGCCGCCATGCCACGTCCGGAGGGCCGCTGATGTCCAGCCGTCCGTGGATCAGCACGCCGGGGATGCCCGTCAGTTTCCCGGCGTCGCGCAGCAGCGCCCCGTCCTCCAGGAAGCCGGCGTGCCGCCAGTAGTGCGTGACGAGGCGGGCGAAGCGCAGCCGGAAGTGCGGGTCCTCGAAACGGGGATCGGGCCGGTGCCCGGGGTGCGTGGACACGTGCACGTCCTCCCACCGGCACCACTCCCGCGCGGCCCGCTCCCGTACGGCCGGATCGTGGTCGGCGAGCATCCGGGCGTACGCGTCCACCAGGCTGCCGTCGCGCTCCCCCTCGGGGACGGTGTCACGGAACCGGGCCCACTCCTCGGGGAAGATCCGGCCCATGTCCCGCGTGACCCACTCCACCTCGCGGCGGGTGGTGCTGGTGACGCTGAAGAGGACCAGCTCGGACACGTGCCCCGGGTGCTGCTCGGCGTAGGCCAGTGCGAGGGTCACACCCCAGGAGCCGCCGAGGACGAGCCATTCCCCGATGCCGAGGTGCTGCCGGAGCTGTTCGATGTCGGCGATCAGGTGCGGAGTGGTGTTGGTGTCGAGCGAGGTGCGCGGATCGGCGGCGTCGGGCGTGCTGCGGCCGCACCCGCGCTGGTCCAGGAGCACGATGCGGTACGCCGCCGGGTCGAACAGCCGCCGCCAGAACGGACCCGCGCCGGAGCCGGGCCCGCCGTGCAGGACGAGGGCGGGCTTGCCCGCCGGGTTCCCGCAGCTCTCCCAGTACACGCGGTTGCCGTCACCGACGTCGAGCATGCCGTGCTCGTACGGCTCGATGGGGGGATGGAGTTCGGTCATGCGCGACGCACTCTCCTCGACTCTCGGCAGATACGACAGCATCGCCCGTTTCTGCCCGGCGGGCCCCGCGTTCACAGCAACACCGGCGCGTGGAACTCGCCGAGCCCTGAGGTCAGGTCCCGGTCCAGCCAGTAGCGGCGGGGTTCGGCGAGCATGACGTCGACGCTGACGGTGAGGATGCCGGGGATCTCGGCGAGTTCGCGGTCGACGAAGAGCGCCAGCGCGGAGCGGTCGGTGACCAGGCCGGTGGCGAGGACCGACATGTCGCTGGCGACGTGCGCGACGAGCCGGGTCTGGGGGAGCTGGTCGATGCGGCGCATGACGTCGGGGGTCTCGCCCGGGGCGACGCGCAGGCGAAGGATGAACGGGGTCTGGAAGCCGAGCCATTCCGACACGATCTCCAGGCGCGGCTTGACCCACCCCTCGTCGAGAACCCGGCGGACGACCCGGTGCGCGGTGGAGGTGGCCAGGCCCGCGGCCCGGCCGATGCCGGCGGCGGAGGCCCGGCTGTCCTGGATCAGCAGGGCGACGACGGTGCGTTCGGCCTCGCTGAGGGGTTTGGCGGGGGGCGTCGCGGTCGCGGCGCCCTCGGGATGGGCGACGCCGAGTTCGAGCAGGGCGGCCCGTTCGGTGTCGGTCAGGAACTGCGGGTCCCAGGTGATGCCCCGGCGCAGGGTGCTGAGCGCGGGCAGGGCGTTGACGCGGCGGACGCCGGGGACGGAGAACATCCGGTCGATCGCCTCGCTGGTGGCCGCCTCGGAGGGGGCGTGGACGACGGCGTAGAGCGGATAGTCGCCGGAGATCTGCGCCAGGAGCTGAAGGTGGGGCAGGTCACGGAGCCGGTCCAGGACGGCCAGCGGGGTTTCGCCGGTAATGTCCAGGAAAACGTGGACCGGCATCGCCGTGGTGTGCATGCCCCAGTCGGCCTGCCCGATCACGCGGATCATCCGGGCCTCGTACAGCCGGTCGTAGCGGCGTTTGAGGGTGCTGGCGTCGGCGGACAGGATCCCGCCGACGTCGTCCCAGGTGGCCCGGGGCGCCAGGTGCAGCGCTCCGATGAGGCGCCGGTCGAGCTCGTCGAGGAGAGGGCGAGTCATGCGCTCACCTTAGACCGCCGATTAATCCCACTGTTACAGCCAGGGGCTAGAGAATCTCTCATCGCAATGTCATTGTTCGCAGGAACATCCCTCGAATGCACGAAGGGGTACCGATGAGTGCCACCTCCGCCCAGCCTCAGCCGACCGAGCCGCAGTCGAGACTCCTGCGCACCGCGTTCCGCGGTTTCGCGGCGATCGAGAAGGTCGGCAACAAGCTCCCCAACCCGTTCTGGCTGTTCTGGATCCTCGCGGGGGTCGTCGCCGTCCTCAGCGCCGTCCTGGCGGCGGCCGGCGTCAGCGCCGTGCATCCCGGCACGCACGAGACCATCAAGGTGCAGAGCCTGCTCAGCAAGGACGGCCTCGCCATGGCCGTCGAGGGGGCCGTCGACAACTTCGCGGCCTTCCCGCCCCTGGCCACCATCCTCACCGTGATGTTCGGCATCGCCGTCGCCGAGCGGAGCGGGCTGTTCTCCGCCCTGCTGCGCCGCATGGTCGCGCGGGTGCCGGGCCGGTACCTCACCTTCGCCCTGTCGATGACCGCCATGGTCAGCCATGTCGCCGGTGACGCCGCCTACGTCACGCTCATCCCGCTCGGCGCCCTCGTCTTCCGGGCGGCGGGCCGCAGCCCGGTGCTCGGCTGCATCGTCGCCTACGTCTCCATATCCGCCGGCTACGACGCCTCCCCGTCGCTCACCACCACCGACGTCCTGCTGTCGTCGATCTCCACCGCCGCCGCCCACACCATCGACGCGCACTACGTCGTCACCCCGGTCGCCAACTACTTCTTCGGGCTCGGCTCGTCCGTCCTCGTGGCCCTGGTGATCACGCTCGTCGTCGACAAGGTCCTGGCCCGCCGCGCGGACCTCCAGCCCGACGAGCCGGTCACCGCACTCGGGGCCGGCGAACGGGAGGCGATCGAGGTCACCGGGCGGCAGCAACGGGCGCTGCGCGTGACCGGGCTGGTCGCCGCCGGCTTCATCGCGTTCCTGGCCCTGGCCATGGTCCCCGCGTCCTCACCGCTGCGCGGCGAGGGCGGCGGCATCGTCGACTCCCCGGTGATCGGCGGGATGGCACTCGTCCTGGGCGTGTTCTTCGCCGTGCTCGGCACCGTCTACGGCCGGATGACCGGCACCTTCTCCGCTCCCCGCGACATCATCGCCGCGATGGTCGAGGGCACCCGGGCGATGGCGCCGATCCTCGTCCTGTTCTTCGCGATCTCCCAGTTCCTCGCCTACTTCAAGTGGACGAACATCGGCGACGTCCTCGCCGTCACGGGCGCGGAGACACTGCGCGACCTGCACCTGCACGGCTGGGCCGTGCTGGTCGGCATCGCCGTGCTGATCACGTTCATGAACCTCGTCATCACCAGCGGCTCCGCCCTGTGGGCGCTGGCCGCCCCGGTCCTCGTGCCCATGCTGATGCTCATCGGCATCGAGCCGGAGACCACCCAGGCCGTCTACCGCGTCGCCGACTCGGTCACCAACTGCGTCACCCCGATGAGCCCGTACTTCGTCATGGCGCTGGGCTTCATCCAGCAGCACCGCAAGTCCGCCGGCATCGGCACGCTCGCCTCCTTCACGATCCCGATCGCCGCCGTCGTCTGGGTCGTCTGGATCGCGTTCTTCGTGGCCTGGTACCTGCTGGGCATCCCCTTCGGCATCAACTGACGACGCCGCCTTCCGCCGAGGAACCCCGCCCCCGCCCCCGTACGAGAAAGCAGACCATGACCGCATCACCCGCCGCCGCTCTCACCACCCGCACCCAGGAGGTCCTGCCGGAGATCGTCACCGACATCCTGACCCTCGTCCGCCACGAGACCAGCAGTCACGACCTGCCCGCCCTCGCCGCCGGACTGGACCTCCTGCGCGAGCTGGCCGTCCACCGGCTCGGCCGGCCCGGCCACGAGCAGCGTCACCCCGGCGGCGCGTGCGGCGACACCCTCACCCTCACCTACGCCGGCAGCGGCCCCGGGCACGTCGCGCTCGTCGGCCACTACGACACCGTGTGGCCGACCGGCACCCTCGCCGGCTGGGAGCAGCCGGAGCCGTCCGACGACGGCCGGGAGAAGCTCAGCGCGCCCGGCATCTTCGACATGAAGACCGGCCTGGCCCAGGGCATCTGGGCCCTGAAGCTGGCCCGGGAGTGCAGCGCCCCCGTGCCCACCGTCACCTTCCTCTTCAACGGCGACGAGGAGATCGGCTCCCTGTCCTCGCGGCCGGTGATCGAGGAGGTCGCGCGGAAGGCCGACGCCACACTGGTGCTGGAACCCACCGCCCACGGCGCGGTCAAGACCGCCCGCAAGGGCTCCGGGATCTTCCGGGTCACGGCCACCGGCGTCGAAGCGCACGCCGGGCTCGCGCCCCAGGACGGGGCGAGCGCGATCACCGCGCTGTCCGAGTTCGTGGTCGCCGCCGCGGCCGTCGCCCGCCCCGACCGGGGCACCACCATCAACACCGGGCTCATCGAGGGCGGTTCCGCCACCAACGTCGTCGCCGGGCAGGCCACCGCCCGCGTCGACATCCGGGTCAGCAGCGAAGCCGAACAGGCCCGGGTCGACGCCGAACTGGACGCCATCGAGGTCAGCGACCCGCGCGTCCGCATCGAGATCGATCACGCCTGGAACCGGCCGCCGATGACCCTCAACGCCGCCTCCGCCCTCCTGCTCGGGCTCGCCCGGGAGGTCGCCCGCGAACAGGGCCGCGACAACCTGCCCGACACCGCCGTCGGCGGCGCGAGCGACGCCAACTTCATCTCCGCCCTCGGCCTGCCCGTCCTGTGCGGCACGGGCGCGGTCGGCGACGGCGCCCACGCCCGGGGCGAGTTCGTGTACCCCGACGCGGTGCCCGCCCAGACCGCACTGGTCGCGGGCCTGCTGGCCCGACTGGCGGAGCCGTTGGTGGGCTGAGGCCCGGTGGACTCTACATACGGGTGCCGACGGCGATGGTGTCGTTGCCCGCGAGTCGCAGGATCGCCCGCAGGATGATCGGCAGACGGCGTTCGTCGAGGTCCTGTACGGAAGCGACGGTGGTGTGCCCGATGCCCACCATCGACAGGACCAGGCCGAGGAATGAACGCTGCTCCTCGTCGAGGCCGAGCGCGTGCTGCCACCCCGACAGCCCTTCGAAGTGAGCCGTCGGGCCGTGCTCGGTGTCGACGATCAGGGCGTACCGTACGGCGGCCACCTCCAGGATCGTCCGCTCTTCGACCAGTGCCTGAACGGCCGCCCGGTCGAGGGGCGACGACGCGGTGCGCACCAGGTGCTCGCACAGCTCTTGGAACCCGGCGTTGTCAGCGTCGGGCACAGTCTTCTCGCTGGTGGTCACGCCGGAGCCTCCACAGGCCGTCGGCGGCGACCCCGGGCGCGGGCCCGGGCTTCCCGGTACGCGTCGTACAGCCGATCGTGGATCTCGCAGGGCAGCCCGAGGTTCGCGCCCTCCTCGTCCATGGCCCGGCAGGTCGGACACGTCAGGCAGTGCTGCGCCAGGCGCACGAACGCGGTCTGATCGGGCGTCTCGGCCACACCCGCGCTGACGATCTCGTAGTGCTCGCACAGGGCGACCAGGACGCGGGCGAGCCTGCGGGCGTACATCACGCTGCCGCCCGGCGAGACACAGCTCAGCTCGGGGGCACGGAGCTTGCCGCGCGCCTCTCCGACGCAGGCGAGGGCACCACGGCGGGTCGGGCTGTCCTTCGGCAGCCGATCGGTCGCCTGCTCGACCTCGGGCATCAACGCCTCAAGGTGGCCCCGCATGGTGGCGATGAGCGTGGCCAGCTCCTGCCCGGCGGGCGGGAGGGCGTCCGGCCCGGAGTCGGGGCCCAGAAGCCGCTGGGCGGCCTGAAGCATGGTCGCGAGGTCTGGCGGGTCCGCGGCAACCGTCGTCAGTGTCATAGCGCTCATGGTGTCGACGTTCCTCGCAGTGGAGGCCGCATCTCTAGGACTGTGCACATATGTGCAGCCATCTCACTCTCTCGACTGATGCCCACTATGACGCCTTGACTGGCGGGCCTGTCCGGGATCAGCTTTGTGCACAGTCCTGCACATATCCGAGACGGAGGCAGCCGTGCCGCTACTGTTCATCGGCATCGACCCGAACACCGGAGATCACGAGTCACCTACCGTCTGGGTCGACGAGGAAAGGCAGGAACTCGTCTTTCAGGGATGGAAGCCGTCGCCTGAACTGGAAGCGGAGGTAGCCGCATTCGAGGTGCCCGGCCATGCGGTCGGCATTCCAGAGAACGAGGCCGTGGTCCGTATCCCCGCAAGGATGGTTCCGATGATCAGGGAGGCGTGCGATGTCGCCGAGCGTGCCGCCGCCCGCGTTCACTGACCTGCTCGCCGGTGCCACCCGTTCCGCCGTCCACCTCGAGATGCGGGACACGTACGCCGTCGACTACGAGTCCGGACCGTTCGCCGAGTGGCGCCGCGGATACCGGCACGATCCCGCCGACCGAGCCTCCTGGTGGCGGCCCTGGCTCAGCCTGGTCGAGGAGACGGTCGCACGCGGCGTCGTGATGAGACGAGCTCGGATCGTGTCGGAACCGGTCAGCGAGTACACCCGGTTCCTGCACAGCTTCACCTTCACGAACGTCGTCGCAGGTGAACTCGTACGTTGGCTCCCTCGGCGCCAGGCATCCGAACTCGCGCTACCCGGGAACGACTTCTGGCTGTTCGACGACCGCACGATCTACTGGAACCACTTCACCGGCGACGGCGTTTCCGCCGGCGGGGAAGTCTCCGAAGATCCTGCAGCCGTGAAGCTGTGCGCCGGGGCTTTCGATGCCGTATGGTCGCGCGCCGTCCCGCACGACCAGTACGAGATCCACTGACCCAGCACGCACCGGACAGGCCAGCTCATGCCCATCTCACCCTCGTCGTCCGCCCAGGCCGCGCGCGAGGTAGTTGCCCAGCGGCTGCGCGACCTACGCAAGACCGCAGGTCTGACGGTCACTGAGCTGGCCGTTCGGTGCGAGTGGCATCACGCCAAGACCTCCCGGATCGAGAACGCTCGCACGGCGCCCACCGCCACCGACATCCGCAAGTGGTGCACGGCGTGCGACGCCGTGCACCAAGCCGAGGGCCTCATCGGCCAGTCCGTCCACGCCGAGTCCATGTACACGGAGTGGCGGACCCAAGTGCGCGCCGGGCTCAAGGCGTTGCAGGGCAGCGAGCCCCGGCTCTTCCAGGACACCGAGCTGTTCCGGATCTACTCCTCGACGCTGGTGCCGGGGCTCCTCCAGACCGAGGGCTACGCCGCGGGGGTCCTCGGGATCAGCGCACGTTTCCGGGATGTCCCCGTCGACGACAGCGCCGAAGCCGCACGTGCCCGCGTCGAGCGCTCCCGCGTCATCCACGAGCCGGGGCACCGTTTCGTGTTCGTCGTCGAGGAGGACGCCCTACGGCACCAGATCTGCGGCGCCGACGAGATGGCTGCCCAACTGGGATACCTACTCACCGCGGGTGCCTTGCCGCAGGTGTCCCTGGGCATCATCCCCATGTCCGCTCCCAACCGGTCCCAGTGGCCACGCGAGACTTTCCACGTCTACGACGACCGGCTGGTGTCCGTCGAACTCGTCTCGGCCAGAGTGAAAATCACTCAGCCCTCCGAGATCGCCCTGTACCTTCGCGCATTCGAGCAGCTCCGTGGTGACGCCGTGTACGGAGCGGAGGCCCGAGCCCTGATCGTTCGGGCCATCGACGCCCTGCGCTGATACGGCAACGCAAGGTCAGCCGTACAAGGCCACCCTCCGCTCCACCCCCTGCCAAGAGCCTGAGCTGTGCGTGGGGAATGCTCGCAACCCGGTGGCGCTCGACGTGGAGATCAGGAAGGCTCACGCCGCATGGTCTCTGTTGTGCAGAACGTGGCGATCGACTGTGCGGATGCCTACGAGCTCGCTCGGTTCTGGAGCAGTGTGACCGGGCGCCCGCTGCATCCGGAGGACCGGCCGGGCGCCCGGGAGACTCAGGTGCTGTTGCGGGACGGTCCCGTGCTGTACTTCAACCAGGTGCCCGAGGCCAAGACGGTCAAGAACCGGATCCACCTCTGCTTGCGCCCGGAGACCTCGCGCGATCAGGAGGTGGACCGGCTGCTGGGTCTCGGTGCCACCTTCGTCGCGGATCACCGCAATCCCGATGGCTCGGGCTGGGCCGTCCTCGCTGATCCCGAAGGCAACGAGTTCTGCGTTCTGCGCAGCGAGTCCGACCGGGCCGCCGCGCCTTCCGAGGTCAGCCGTACAACGCCACCCGAGGCTCCACCGTCCCCCCAGCCCTCGGATTCAGGAGAGTCACCCGGTACCGCTCCCTGAGCGTCTCCTCCGTCCCCAACGTCCGCTGCGCACCGACGAGATCCGTGAACAACGCCCGTCTGGCTGCCCAGCCGTCATCGGTGTGGGGTTGCGGTAGGTGACCGTGACCTCCTGACCGCGACGAGGGCGGCGAGGAGGGCGACTTTGAGACGACTGTTTTTCGACACTGACACGTTGGGCGGTCCTTCGGTGGGGGGAGGAATTCGCATGGGTGAACCGGCTGGCCGGCAACGGCACTTGACCGAAGATGCCCTCAGACTACGCAGCGGATCCCAGGCGGTGCGGCACCGCGTACCCTTCACCGTTCCGGAAGTGAAGGGCGTCGCAACTACCGCCGGGTAGTGGGGAGATCACGTGGAAGGCGGACCACAGGAGTGATCGCCGTTCCCTTCCCCCTCCAGTTGAGCTAGAAACTTCAACGACCCAACCCACACCACAGGGTGCTCGACGGCACACGCGCGCGCCCGAGGGGGAACCACCACAGTGACCGAACAAGCTCATGGACCGAGACGGTCCGGCACCCGCGCCCGCAGACGCCTGCCGCGTCTGAGGCTCGCCCTCGCCGCCGCCGTCTCCTTCGCCCTCGCCGGAACCGCCGCTCAGGCGATGGCCGCCCAGCCCGAGGGCGGCGACGGGCAGCCGCCCGTGCCGGCCCTGTCCTGGTCCGACTGCCAGGGCGGCTTCGAGTGCGCCAACGCCGACGTGCCGCTGGACTACCGCGACCCGCAGGGCAGGACCATCACCCTGGCGGTCATCCGCAAGAAGGCCCCGGACCAGACCAGGAAGAAGGGCACCCTCTTCCTCCAGCCCGGCGGGCCCGGCAACTCCGGCGTGGACTTCGTGCGCAACAACTTCGCCGGCCTGCCCGCCGCCCTGCGCGACTCCTTCGACGTCTTCGGCTACGACGTACGCGGCGTCGGGCGCAGTTCGGCGGTCACGTGCTGGGACGACCCGACGTACACGCAGGCCATCACCGCCGCCAAGGGCGCCCCCGCCCCGGACGCCTACGAGACCGCCGTGCGCCAGGGCGCCGCGTTCGACCAGGCCTGCAAGGACAACGCGGGCGAGCTGGTGCCGTACGCGGGCACCGGGTACGTCGCCCGTGACATCGACCTGCTGCGTCAGGCCCTGGGGGAGGAGCAACTGACGTACTACGGGCGGTCGTTCGGGAGCTACATCGGGACGGTCTACGCCGCGATGTTCCCCGAGCGGGTGCGCGCGCTCGTCCTCGACGGCGCGTACGACCCCGAGCACTACGCGAACCAGCCGTACGCCTACGACCGGCCCCAGTACCTGGCCCTGGACGGCGCGATGAGCCGCTTCCTCGACTGGTGCAAGGCGAACCAGGAGACGTGCGGGTTCGGGGACGGCGACCCCCGGGCCGCGTTCGAGAAGCTCAAGGCCGACCTCGACGCGAGCCCCGTGCCGACCGCCAACGGCGGTCAGGCGAACGGCTACACCGTCGTCTACCGCCTCATGTTCAACATCAACGAGGGCAAGGTCATCTGGCCCTCCCTCGGCCAGGCCCTGCGCAAGGCCCAGCAGCGCGACACCACCTCGTTCCTGCTCCGGCCGCCGTCCCCGGCCAGCTTCGACTTCCTCAACCCGAACATCGCGGTCGAGTGCGTCGACAAGGACTACCCGCGCAGCCCGGCCCTGCTGAAGCGGCAGGTCACCACCAACGCCAGGCTGGCCCCGCTGCTCGGCCCGGCCATGGCCTACGGCCCGCCGCTCTACGACCACCAGCACGCCACCACGTGCGCCCAGTGGACGGGCGAGAAGCCCAGCCGCTACGGCGGTTCCTTCCGGGCGAAGGGCTCCGCGCCGATCCTCGTGCTCGGCACCACCGGTGACCCGGACACCCCGTACCAGGACGCGGTGGCCCTGTCCCGCACGCTCGACAACGGCCGGCTGCTCACCTTCCAGGCCGAGGGCCACACGGCCTTCGGGCGCAGCGCCTGCGCGACAGACGCCGTCACTGGCTACCTGGTGGACCTGAAGGTCCCGGCGCGCGGCACGACCTGCGCCGACGAGACCCAGCCGCCGTCCGCCACACCGAAGGTGGCCCCGCCGGGGACGACCCTCGGCGAACTCCGCAACGGCGTGAGCGACCGCCTGGACCGCCTCGGCTCCCTGCGCTGACCGAGGCGCTGACGATGCGCTGACCGACCGCACCACGGGCACCCCGGGTGCCGGGCCTCACCGGGCCCGGACCCGGGGTGTGCGCGTTTCCGGTGCTTCCCGCCTCTTGACCCGCTCTCGCGCAGACCCGTAGAACTGCACTCGCAGAAACCGGTTACTACCACTTACCGCAAGGGAAGGTCCCCGTGATGAGAGCCTCTGGAGACCGGGAAGAGCCCGCCGCGGACAGACCGGCCGGCCGACCGGCGCCCGCCTCCCGCCGGGTCGTGCTCAAGGGCGCGGCCGTCACCGCCGGGCTGGCCGCCGCCGGGATCGCCACCACCCGGCCCGCCCACGCCGAGGACAGCCCGCCGTACCGCCCGGAGAGCGTCACCGCCCGCATGGGCGGCACCTCCGTCACCCTGTCCCTGGCGGACGGCGCCCTGCGCTGGTCCGCCCGCCGCAACGGCCGCACGGTGATCGACACCTCGGCGCTGGGTCTCCGGCTCGGCGACGGCACCGTCCTCGGCGCCGAGGTCCGGGTGGTCAGGGAGCGGTACGGCACCCACCGCACCACCTGGACCCCGGTCTACGGCCGCAACGCGACCGTCACCGACCACTACCAGGAACAGCGCTGGGACCTGGCCGACCGGGCCTCGGGCATCCGCTTCGGCGTCCAGGTCCGCGCCTACAGGACCGGCGTCGCGCTGCGCTACCTCCTCCTCGACGAGGGCACCACCACCGTCGCCGACGAGCTGACGACGTTCGTCTTCCCGGACGGCACCACCGTCTACAGCGCCCGCGACGAGAACGCCTACGAGCCGGTCGCGCCGGGCTCCATACCGGTCACCGGCACATCCACCACGGACAACGGCCCGCTCACCGACCTGCCCCTGACCGCCACCCTCACCGGCGGTCTCATCGCCTGCGTCTGCGAGTCCTCACGGGTGGACTACCCGCGGCTGATGCTCGGTTCGGTCGCCGGCGAGCCGAACACCCTCTCCGCCTTCCTGATGGAGCACACCGCCCGTGGCACCGGCCCCGTGGAGACGTCCTCCACCGTCACCACGCCCTTCGCCACGCCCTGGCGCGCGGTGGTGATCGGTGCCACTCACGCCGAGCTCGTCGACAACGCCGAGCTGGTGCTCAACCTGGCGCCGCCGAACGCCCTCCCGGACACCTCCTGGATCAAGCCCGGCAAGGTCTTCCGCTGCGAGCTCAGCACCGCCGCGGGCCTGGCGGGCGTCGACTTCGCCGTGGCGCGCGGACTGGAGTACATCGAGTACGACGCCGGCTGGTACGGCCCGGAGTTCACCACCCCGGACGCGACGACGCCGATCGCCGCGATCGACCTGCCGTCGGTCATCTCGTACGCCACGAGCAAGGGCATCGGCGTCTTCCTCTACGTCAACCGGCTCGCGCTGACCGACGCGGACTCCCTCTTCGGCCTCTACAAGAGCTGGGGCGTACGGGGCATCAAGCTCGGTTTCATCAACGACGGCACCCAGTCGATGACGAACCAGATCATCGACTGGGCGAAGACGGCCGCCAAGTACCGGCTGCTGATCGACATGCACGACGACGTCCGGCCGTTCGGCTACGAGCGGACGTACCCGAACTGGATCAGCCTGGAAGGCGTACGCGGCAACGAGCAGTTCCCGACCGCCACCCACAACGTGACGCTGCCGTTCGCGCGCAACATCGGCGGCCCGATGGACTACACGATCTGCTACGGCCAGTCCCGCGACAAGACGACCAACGCCCACCAGATGGCGATGGCCGCCGTCTACTACCAGCCCCTCAACTTCCTCTTCTGGTACGACAAGCCGTCCAAGTACGACAACCCGGCGAACTGGCCCGGCCTGCCGTGGTTCAACGCCGTGCCGGTGACCTGGGACGAGAGCCGCACCCTGGCCGGGGAGATCGGCGAGTACATCGCGGTCGCCCGGCGCAGCGGCCCCACCTGGTACCTGGGCGCGATGACCGACGAGTCGTCCAGGACGCTGTCCCTGCCGCTGTCCTTCCTCGGCAGCGGCACCTACACGGCGACGGTCTACGCCGACGGCACCCCGGGCTCCAGCCCGTTCAGGACCCCGGTCGTGGTCGGCACCCGGACCGTCACCGCCGCCGACACGCTCGACGTGGCCATGGCCCCGGCGGGCGGGCAGGCGGTGGTCCTGACGCCGAGCTGATCCGGGAGAAGGTGGGGTTTTCCCCAGAGGCCGAGTCCACCGGTCGGTGGACGGCAGGTTCAACCCAATGCCTCTGTCCGGCAACTGCCCAGCTCAGCCAGGCTTTCGGGCATGAACTCATTATCTGTGCGGGTAGCGCGCTGGAGTGCGCGGCACCCCTGGCGGGCGATCGCCGGCTGGCTGGTGTTCGTGGCCCTGTGTCTGGGGGCCGGCAGTGCCGTCGGCACGAACAGCGCGAGGACGGCGGACTTCCGGGTCGGCGAGGCCGGCCGTGCCGAGGCCCTGGCGGCCGAGGCGCATCTGGAGCGCAGGGCCGCCGAGCAGGTGCTGATCTCCTCCCGCTCGGGCGGTGCTCTTGACGAGGGCGCCGCCCGGGCCGCCGCCGACGACCTGACCGACCGGATGCGGCGGCTGCCCGACGTGGCGGGCGTGGCCGACCCGTTGCTCTCCGCTGACCGCCGCACCCTGATGGTCGAGGTGGCGCTGAAGGGCGAGGAGCGGGACGCGAAGGACAAGGTCGACGCCCTCATGGCGCAGACCGCGGCGGTGCAGAAGAGCCGCCCCGGGCTGCTGCTGGAGGAGACCGGAAGTCCCTCCGTCAGCAAGGGAGTCGACCAGCAGCGCAGTGACGACCTGGCGCTGTCCGAGGCGATCACCCTGCCGGTCACCCTGCTCACGCTGCTGGTGGTGTTCGGGTCGGTGACCATGGCCGGGGTGCCGCTGCTGCTGGCACTGTCGTCGATCGCGGCGGCGGTCGGGCTGTCCATGGTCGTCTCGCACGTGTCGCCCGACGCCGGGGTCGGCACGAACGTCATCCTGATGATCGGCCTCGCGGTCGGCGTCGACTACACGCTCTTCTACCTCAAGCGGGAGCGGGAGGAACGGGCCCGCTCCGGCGGGCGGCTGTCCTCCGAGGCGCTGGTGGAGCTGGCCGCCGCGACCTCGGGCCGGGCGGTCGTGGTCTCCGGGCTCGCGGTGGTCGCCTCCACGGCGACGCTGTACCTGGCCTCCGACGTGATCTTCTCCTCCCTCGCGACCGGCACCATCGTGGTCGTCCTGGTCTCGGTGGCCAGTTCGCTGACGGCCCTGCCCGCGCTGCTCGTCAGGCTGGGGCGGCGGGCGGAACGCCGGGCAGTGCGGCGGGCCGAGCGCGGGAAGCCCGTGCGCCGGGTGCGCGGCAGGACCAGTGGCGGCCGGGTGTGGAGTGCTCTGCTGCGGCCCGCGGCCCGGCATCCCCTGGCGACTCTGTGCGTCTCGGTCGTCGCGCTCCTCGCCCTCGTCATCCCGCTGGCCGGGCTGAAGATCACCGAGATGAGCCGGGACACGCACTCCCGCGACATCCCCGCGATGCAGGTCTACGACCGGCTCAACGAGGCGTTCCCGGAGCGGCGGGTGACCCACCAGGTCGTCGTACGCGCCGATGCCGCGCGGTCGGGAGAGGTCTTTGCCGCCCTGCGCGAGGTGGCCGGGCGGGCCGAGGCCGACCCGCTGTTCAGCGGCGCCTCGCGGATCCGCACCTCCGCCGACGACCGCACCCACACCCTCGAACTGAAGGTGCCGTACCTCGGCAACTCGGACGAGGCGTACGACTCCCTGGACCGGCTGCGGGACGGCTTCCTGCCCGCGACCGTCGGCCGGATCACCGGCGCCGAGTACGGCGTGTCCGGGGACGTCGCCCGCTACGCCGACTATCCCGCCCACCAGAACGGGAAACTGCCCCTGGTGCTGGGCGCGTTGCTGCTGGTGACGTTCGCGATGACCGTGTACGCCTTCCGCTCGGTCGTGCTCGGGCTGCTCGGCGTCGCCCTGAACCTGCTGTCCGCGGCTGCGGCGCTCGGGCTGCTCGTGCTGGTCTTCCAGGGGACGTGGGCCGAGGGGCTGCTGGACTTCCGGTCCACCGGGTCGATCGGGTCGCGTGTGCCGCTGTTCCTCTTCGTGATCCTGTTCGGGCTGTCGATGGACTACCAGGTGTTCGTGGTGAGCCGTGTCCGGGAGGCGACGCTCGCGGGTGTGCCCACGCGGCAGGCCGTGCTGGACGGGATCCGTTCCTCGGCGAGCGTGGTGACCAGCGCGGCGGTGGTGATGACGACGGTGTTCGCCAGCTTCGTCTTCCTGCACATCATCGAGATGAAGCAGATCGGCTTCGTCCTGGCGGTGGCGGTGCTGATCGACGCGTTCGTGGTCCGGGTCATGGTGCTGCCGGCGGCGATGCTGCTGCTGGGCGAGGCGAGCTGGTGGCCCTCGCGCCCGGGGCGCCGGGCGACGGCCGCCCCGGAGAAAAGGTCTGCCTCCCGTCCCGCGGTCGACGTACGTTGACCGGCATGACCGCTCTCGCCGGGGCCACCCCCGACGCCCTCTGGGCCACGTCACTGCGCCGCTGGAACACGGTGTGCTGGTTGCTGTTCGCCGTGATGGCCGTCGGGCTGGTCGCCATGGACCGGCCCGGCGGGAGCAAGTACGCGGCGCTGGCGCTGCTGGGCGGGGTGGTGCTGGCGTACGCGGTCCTGGACCGTTTCCCGTCCAATCCGGTCGTACGGCCGCACGTCTATCTGTCGGTGCTGGTGGTCGCGCTCGGCGGGCTGGCGTATCTGCGGGGCAACTACGCGGCGCTGTTCATGGTGACGCTGCCGCACTACTGGATGTTCGGGCGGACGCCGAAGGCCTCGATGGTGTTCCTGGGGCTCGCCGCGGCCGTCACTCTGGCCGCGATCGTGCTGCGGCAGGACGGCTGGACAGTGGAGTTCTTCACCGAGACGCTGGTGTCCACGGTGCTCGTCGTCGCCGTGGGAGCACTGATCGGGCTGTGGGCCCATTCGGTGGTCGGGCAGAGCACCGAGCGGGCGCGGCTGATCACCGAACTGGAGCAGGCGCAGGCCGAGTTGTCCGAGGCGCACCAGCGGCAGGGCGCGACGGACGAGCGGGAGCGGATGGCACGCGAGATCCACGACACCCTCGCGCAGGGCTTCGCCTCGATCATCGTGCTGGCCGAGGCGGCCCGGGCCGGGCTGCACTCCGAACCGGCGCGCAGCGCCCAGCAGTTGCGCTCGATCGAGTCGACGGCCCGGGAGAACCTCGCCGAGGCCCGGGAACTGGTCGGCTCGCCCCAGCGGCCCGGGCAGGTGGCGGCCGGTTCGGTGACGCAGACCCTCCGCCGGACCCTGGACCGTTTCGCGGAGGACACCGGCCTGACGGTGGAGGCCGATCTGGCGGACCTGGAGTGCGACCAGCAGACCCGGATCGCGCTGCTGCGCTGCACGCAGGAGTCCCTCGCCAACGTGCGCAAGCACGCCCGCGCCTCCACGGTCGGCGTGGTCCTGGCCCGGCAGCCGTACGGAGTGGAGCTCGAAATCACCGACGACGGGACCGGGTTCGTGGTGGAGTCGTCGTCGGGCTTCGGCCTGGACGGCATGCGCAAAAGGCTGGCGGAGCTGGGCGGGAGACTGACGGTGACGAGTTCGGTGGGCGACGGGACGCGGGTGCTGGCGCTGATACCGCCGACCGACGCGGAGAGCGGGGCGACGGCATGACGGGCAGCCCTCTGCGCATCATCGTCGTGGACGACCACACCGTCATGCGGGCCGGAGTGGTGGCCCTGCTCGCTTCCGAGACCGGCATCGAGATCGTCGGCGAGGCCGGCGACGGCCGCGCGGCCCTCGGCCTCGTCGAGCACCACGAGCCCGATGTCGCCCTGGTCGACCTGCGGATGCCGGTCCTGGACGGAGTGGCGACCACGACGGAGATCGTGACGCGCTTCCCGCGCACCCGGGTGCTGATCCTGACGACGTACGACACGGACGCGGAGATCGAGCGCGCGGTGGAGGCCGGGGCGATCGGCTACCTCCTCAAGGACACCACCCGTGCGCAACTGGCCGACGCGATCCACGCGGCGGCACGCGGCGAGACGGTGCTGGCACCCCGGGTCGCCGAACGGCTGGTCGCCCGCATGCGCCAGCCCGCCCAGATCCCGCTCACCGCCCGGGAGGCCGACGTCCTGAACGCGGTCGCGGACGGCCTCACCAACGCCGAGATCGGCCGCCGCCTCGTCATCGCCGAGGCCACGGTGAAGA
This sequence comes from Streptomyces africanus, assembly GCF_002150735.1. GTDB lineage: Bacteria > Actinomycetota > Actinomycetes > Streptomycetales > Streptomycetaceae > Streptomyces > Streptomyces africanus. The sequence continues at coordinate 2,404 of NZ_MUKA01000246.1, read as the reverse complement.
CGCATCTGCTCCGCCTGTTCGCCAAGCTGGATGTCAACGACCGCACGAGGGCAGTGGTGGTGGCGATGGAACGGGGGCTGTTGCGGAGACCTTCCGGCACGGAGGGCGCCTGACACGGAGGGGGCCTTCTGGCGGGGGCCCGGAGCGCCCCGGAGGGGGCGGAACGCCCGGAGGACGGGAGGCCCGGAGGCCAGGGGCCGGAAGACCCGGAGACCCCGAGGCCGGAAGACCCGGGAGCCTGAAGACCAAGTGCGGCGGCGTGGCCGTCAGCGTCGCCGGGTCGCCGCGTGGCGGTGGGCGAGATGGTGTTGTGGGGTAGTTCACCGGCCCGCCGGGCGCCTCCCGGCACGCCGACCGGATCAGCGACCACTCCTCGGTCGGCGCGGGATCGGCCGCGGTCCACGCGACCGGCAGCGGACAGGGATCGCTCAGCCGCCGCACCTCGGCCTCCGCCTCCCACAGCGCGGCGACGACACCGACCACCTTGCCGATGGCGTCGACCAGGTCCACACCCTGGGCGTAGAAGGACACCACCGACCACCAGCAGGGCGAGGCACGCATAGACCCGCCGCCGACTCCCTTGCGCAGCCGATTGTTTCGCCGCTTGGGACTTTGCGGACTTTGCCATCTCTTTACAACCCATCCCCCGGCCGCCTCGTCTCTCCGCTCGACCGTCACGCACCCCGCCCCTCACCGGGCGGGACCGACGAAGGAGAGCGTTCCCATGCGCCGAACCGTCCTCACCGCCCTGGCCCTCGCGGGCACCGCCGTACTCCTGGGCACCGGCCCGGCGTTCGCGGGCGGGGCCACGACCCCGAGCCCGGTCCCGTCGGCCGCCGCGCCCACGCCCGGGCCGGCGGAGAGCGCCGTACCGTCGCCCGCCCCTGCCGAGCCGACGCGCGGCCAGTCCGGCTCCCGCCCGGCCAAGAGCGCCGAGCCGACCCGGGCACCGGCCGGCGACCAGGTCTCCGTCGTGCCGAGCGGCGCGCCCGACACCGGTGTGACCGAGGGGTCTTCGGACTCCGGCGCCGGCGGCACGGCGGTGGGCGCGGGCGCCGCCGCGGTACTCGCGCTGGGCGGCGGGACGTTCGTCGTCGTGCGGCGTCGCCGGGCGACCGGGGCATGACCGCGTTCTCCAGGCGCGCGTTCACCACGGCGGCGCTGGCGTCCCTGCTCACGGCCTGTGGCGGCCAGGGGACCAAGGGGACGGCGTCGGACTCCGGGACCAGCGCGCCACAGCCCCGGTCCCCGCACCGGACGGTGCCGGCCGCGGGGGCGCGCCCCCTGGCCCGTTCGGTCCCGGTCCGGCTGCAGGTCCCGGCCATCGGTGTCGACACCCCGGTCATCCGGCTGGGCCTGGCCCCGGACGGCACCGTGCGGGTGCCGCCGGTGACGGCGGACGACCGGGCGGGCTGGTACCGGCACTCGCCGACGCCGGGCCAGACCGGCCCGTCGGTGATCCTCGGACACGTCACGGTCGGCAAGTACGGCGACGGCGTCTTCCGCCGCCTCGCCGAACTGCACCGCGGCGACCGGATCGTGGCGCGCCTGGAGAACGGCGCGGCGGCGGAGTTCGCCGTCACGGCGGTACGGACCGTCCCCAGAACCCGTTTCCCGGCGGACGACGTCTACGGGAACGTGGACCGCCCGGAGCTGCGGCTGATCACATGCGGCGGAGCGCGTACCGGCGACGGATACGCGGACAACGTGATCGTGTTCGCGGCGCTGAGCGGCGCCGAGTCCCCCACCCCTGGAGAGCGTTGAAACGGTCCAGTGAGAAGGCCGCGTCCGAGCTGTTCGCCGCCCTCTACCCGCGCCTGGCCGGCTGGTGCCGCCGGCTCGTCGACGACGACGAGACGGCGCACGAGATCGCCTCGGAGGCGTTCACCCGGCTCTGGGCCCGCTGGACGAAGGTGGAGGAGCCCCGCGGTTTCCTCTACGTCACCGCGGCCAACCTCGTCCGGGACCACTGGCGCAAACTGGAGCGCGAGCGCAGGGCCATGCACCGCGTCACCTCGGAAGCCGCCGTACGGGCCCACCCCGAGCAGGCCGACCCGTCGGTGCGCCTGCTCGTGCAGTCGCTCCCGGAACGGCTCCGCGTCCCGATCCTCCTCCACTACTACGCTGACATGCCGATCCGGGAGGTGTCCGTACTGACCGGGCGCAAGGAAGGAACCGTCAAGGCCGACCTGCACGCGGCCCGGGAACTGCTCCGCGTCCACCTGAGGAGAAGCCTTGACCACACGCCTTGACGACGATCCGGGCGACCGGGAGTCCGGGCCCGACGACCCGCTCGCCGTGATCCTGCGGCCCTCCTCCCCCGACTACCTGGGCGCGCCCCCCGGGCAGTACGAGGTGATCCGCCGCAGGGCGACCCGACGGCGGGTGCTGCGGGCCGCGGCCG
>NZ_MUKA01000245.1 GCF_002150735.1 Streptomyces africanus | reverse complement strand
GTACGTGGCCCTGCTGCTCGGGGGCCGGGGAGTCCGGGTCGGGCCTGCGGGGCTTGGCGCGCAGGGCGCTGATGCCCCAGTAGAGGGCGAGCGCGCCGAGCAGCAGCGCCACGTACGGCCAGCTGAAGAGGGCGAAGAAGAAGGCCCACATGCCGGAGAGCAGGGCGTAGCGCGCACGGCGCTGGGCGGGGTCCGTCGGGTCCCAGCGCGGGTTCGGGCCGCCCTGGGGGCCGCCCGGGCCCTCGGGGCCGCCGCGCGGGCGTTCACCGAAGCCGTCGGAGGAGCGGCCGGGCTGCCGGTCGCTCCACTGGCTGCCCCAGGGCGCGCGGTCGTCCTCGCCGCCGTCCTGGGAGTCGTCGCCCGACGGGCGCCGCGGCTGCCAGGGCCGGTCCGGGGTGCCCTCGGGCGGCGGGGCGAAGGGGTTGTCCTCCTGGGACCCGCGCCCTCGCTCGTCGCCGCGGTCGCCGTCCGACGGCGCGTCGGGCGGTGAGCTGGGGCGCTCCCGCAGCAGCACGCTGCCGCGCTCCCCTCCCTGCGCCGACAGGTGGGGGAACGTGAGGAGTCGCAGGCTGCGGTCCGGCATCAAGTGAGCGTCTTCCCGTTGATGAGTAGGAACGAGTTGCTGAGCAGGTAGGGGTGACAGAACCGAACGGTGTCGGACCCCGGGCCCGCCACCTCTTGAACGCGTCACGTCCGGACGGCGTTCCCGAACCGGCTCCGCCCAGACGCTACCTTCCGGCCATGCCCCCGTCCCGTGGGGGCTGTCCGGTGTGCCGGTATCGTTGCTGACGGTCGGCCGGTTCGTAGGCTTCCCCGTATCCGGGGGCCCGAAGCATTCGTATGAATGTACAAACGCCAAGGCCGCCTGGACAGACGCTCCCTTCGAGAAAGGCCCCCACCGTGGCCGCCAAGCCCGTGGCCCCGCGCGTCAAGCGCCTCGTCGTGCTGGTCTCCGGATCCGGCACCAACCTTCAGGCGCTGCTCGACGAGATCGCCGCCGCCGGCGCGCAGGCGTACGGGGCCGAGATCGTGGCCGTCGGCGCCGACCGTGAGGGCATCGAGGGGCTGGCCCGCGCCGAGCGCGCTGGGCTGCCGACCTTTGTGCACAAGGTCAGGGACTACGGCAGCCGCGAGGAGTGGGACGCCGCCCTCGCCGAGGCCGTCGCCGCCTTCGAGCCCGACCTCGTCGTCTCCGCCGGGTTCATGAAGATCGTCGGCAAGGAGTTCCTGGCCCGGTTCGGCGGGCGGTTCGTCAACACGCACCCGGCCCTGCTGCCCAGTTTCCCGGGGGCCCACGGCGTGCGGGACGCGCTCGCGTACGGCGCCAAGGTCACCGGCTGCACCGTCCACTTCGTCGACGACGGCGTCGACACCGGCCCGATCATCGCCCAGGGCGTGGTCGAGGTCCGGGACGAGGACGACGAGAGCGCTCTGCACGAGCGCATCAAGGAAGTCGAGCGAAGGCTGCTCGTCGAGGTCGTGGGGCGGCTCGCCCGCAACGGCTATCGCATTGAGGGACGAAAGGTAGTTATCCAGTGACCGCCGAGAGCAACAAGCGGCCCCTTCGCCGGGCGCTCGTCAGCGTCTACGACAAGACCGGGCTGGAGGAGCTCGCGCGCGGGCTCCACGAGGCCGGGGTCGAGCTCGTCTCCACCGGCTCCACCGCTGCGAAGATCGCCGCTGCCGGCGTCCCCGTCACCAAGGTCGAGGAGCTCACCGGCTTCCCCGAGTGCCTGGACGGCCGCGTCAAGACGCTGCACCCGCGCGTGCACGCCGGCATCCTCGCCGACCTGCGCCTGGAGGACCACCGGCGGCAGCTCGCCGAGCTGGGTGTCGAGCCGTTCGACCTCGTCGTCGTCAACCTGTACCCGTTCCGCGAGACCGTCGCCTCCGGTGCCTCGCCCGACGAGTGCGTGGAGCAGATCGACATCGGCGGTCCGTCGATGGTCCGGGCCGCCGCCAAGAACCACCCGTCCGTCGCGGTCGTCACCAGCCCGGCCCGCTACGCCGATGTGCTCAAGGCCGTCCAGAGCGGCGGCTTCGACCTCGCCACCCGCAAGCGGCTCGCCGCCGAGGCCTTCCAGCACACGGCCGCATACGACGTGGCCGTCGCCTCCTGGTTCGCCTCCTCCTACGCGCCCGTCGACGAGTCGCAGTTCCCCGACTTCCTCGGCGCCACCTGGGAGCGCGAGCACACCCTGCGCTACGGCGAGAACCCGCACCAGCCGGCCGCCCTGTACGTCTCCCGCACCGGCGGTCTCGCCGAGGCCGAGCAGCTGCACGGCAAGGAGATGTCGTACAACAACTACACGGACACGGACGCCGCCCGCCGTGCCGCGTACGACCACGCCGAGCCCTGCGTCGCGATCATCAAGCACGCCAACCCCTGCGGTATCGCGGTGGGCGCGGACGTCGCCGAGGCGCACCGCAAGGCGCACGCCTGTGACCCGCTGTCGGCGTTCGGCGGCGTGATCGCGGTCAACCGCCCGGTCAGCAAGGAGATGGCCGAGCAGGTCGCGGAGATCTTCACCGAGGTCATCGTCGCGCCGGACTACGAGGACGGCGCCCTGGAGGCCCTCACCAAGAAGAAGAACATCCGCGTGCTGCGCTGCCCCGACGGGCCCTCCGCCCCGGTCGAGGTCAAGCCGATCGACGGCGGCGCGCTGCTCCAGGTGACCGACCGGCTCCAGGCCGACGGCGACGACCCGGCCCACTGGACGCTGGCGACCGGCGAGGCGCTGGACGCCGGTGAGCTCCAGCAGCTCGCCTTCGCCTGGAAGGCCTGCCGCGCGGTGAAGTCCAACGCGATCCTGCTCGCCAAGGACGGCGCCTCGGTGGGCGTCGGCATGGGACAGGTCAACCGGGTCGACTCCTGCAAGCTGGCGGTGGAGCGGGCCGGGGCCGAGCGGGCCCGGGGCGCGTACGTCGCGTCGGACGCGTTCTTCCCGTTCCCCGACAACATCGACGTCCTGGGCGCCGCCGGCGTCAAGGCCATCGTGCAGCCCGGCGGTTCCGTCCGTGACGAACTGGTCGTCGAGGCCGCGCAGAAGGCCGGCATCACGATGTACTTCACCGGGACACGGCACTTCTTCCACTGACGGTGGCGAGCGGGTCGGCGATCAACGCCGGCCCGCTCCCCGTACGACTCAGCCGTCGACCTCGTACTGCCCGACCTCCAGGAAGTACCGCAGCTCCTCCGGAGTGCCGTCGATGGCCTCCTCGGCGGCGGCCCGGAGCGCCGCGCTGATGGTCGGGTCGGCCAGGATGCGGGCGATGGCGACGCGGTCGTCCTCGGCCTGGGCGAGGCGGTAGCCGGTCTCCAGGAAGGCGCGCAGGGCTTCCGGGGTGTTGGTGTCGAGGGCCTTGGTGGCTTCGCGCTTGACGCCTCGGCCGGAGTCGGGGTCGCCGATGATGCGGACGATGGCGACGCGGTCGTCCTCGGCCTGGGCGAGGCGGTAGCCCGTCTTCAGGAACTCCCGCATGTCCTCCACGGTGCCGTCGAGGGCCTCGTTGGCCTCCCTGATGACACCTCGGCCGCTGTCCTCGTCGGCGATGATGCGGGCGATCGCGACCCGCAGGTCGTCCTCCGACATCTCGTCCACCGGCGTGCCGTCCGTCACCGCGGTGGCGGTCGCGGCGGGGGCCGCCGGGGCCGGGCCGGCGGCGAGGGCGGGGGTGGTGAGCAGGAGGGCCGGCGCCAGGGCGGCGGCGACGATCAGGACACCGCGGGTGGATCTCATGCGGGAACCTTCCTAACGGGCAAGGGAGTTGGTGAGGCCGGGTGGTGCCAGGCGGGTGCCTGGGCCCGGTGCGGACATCCTCACATTTACCGTCGCGCGCGGCAGCTCCCTTTTCAGGTCGAGGAGCGCAGCGCCGCCCACGTCCGGGGGCCGACCTTGCCGTCGGGCTCCAGCCCCTTGGCGCGCTGGAAGCCGCGTACCGCCGTGGCGGTGCCCTTGCCGAACTGGCCGTCCACGCCCGTGCCGCCCACGTCGTAGCCGCGCTTGGCCAGCATGCACTGCACCTGCACGACGC
>NZ_MUKA01000244.1 GCF_002150735.1 Streptomyces africanus | reverse complement strand
CCGGGCCTCGGCGGCAGGTGCCGGGGGCGGGGAGTGGGTTGCGGTCGGCCTCGATGCTCGGGGAGCAGAGTCCTGGGGCGGAGCGGGCGAGGGTGGCGGATCTGCGGCGGCGTTGAGAGCGCCGGGCGCCGGTCCAGGTGCTGTGGGTCGTCAGGCATCCGGCGTTCTGCTGAGGCCGGGTGGGTCCGCAGCCCGGCGGTGCGGGGTGCCGCTGCGCCCACCCGTGCCGCCCCAGCGGCACGACTGCCCGCAGCTGGGTGCGCCCGCACCCGCCGACGGCGAGCAGGGGACGTGTCGGGGGGTGTCCGCCCGCAGCGGTTGGCGCGTCAACGGGGAGTTAGTCGGTTCGCAAGTCCATCGCGCCGTTCCGAGGACGGACACCCCCCGGCGCGGCCCCGACTGAGGGCCGCTCCGTAGGCGTGTCCGTCCTGGTCGCTCAGTCCTTGATCTCGCAGATTGCCGCGCCCGACGTGACCGACGTGCCGATTTCCGCGCTGAGGCCCTTGATCGTGCCGGACTTGTGGGCGTTGAGGGGCTGTTCCATCTTCATGGCCTCCAGGACGACGACCAGGTCGCCCTCCTTGACCTCCTGGCCCTCCTCCACCGCGACCTTGACGATCGTGCCCTGCATCGGGGAGGCGAGGGTGTCGCCGGAGGCGGCGGGGCCCGACTTCTTCGCCGCGCGGCGCTTGGGCTTGGCCCCGGCCGCGAGGCCCGTGCGGGCCAGGGACATGCCCAGGGACGCCGGGAGGGAGACCTCCAGGCGCTTGCCGCCGACCTCGACGACCACCGTCTCGCGGCCCGGCTCCTCGTCCGCCTCCAGGGCGTCAGCGGCCGCTGTGAACGGCTTGATCTCGTTGACGAACTCCGTCTCGATCCAGCGGGTGTGGACCGTGAACGGGTCGGAGGAGCCGGTGAGCTCGGGCGCGAACGCCGGGTCCTTCACCACCGCGCGGTGGAACGGGATCGCCGTCGCCATGCCCTCGACCTGGAACTCCTCCAGCGCACGCGCGGCCCGCTCCAGGGCCTCCTTGCGCGTGCGGCCGGTGACGATCAGCTTGGCCAGCAGGGAGTCCCACGCCGGGCCGATGACCGACCCGGACTCCACGCCCGCGTCCAGCCGGACACCCGGGCCGGACGGCGGGGCGAACGTCGTGACCGTGCCGGGGGCCGGCAGGAAGTTGCGGCCCGGGTCCTCGCCGTTGATGCGGAACTCGAAGGAGTGCCCGCGCAGCGCCGGGTCGTCGTAGCCGAGCTCCTCGCCGTCGGCGATGCGGAACATCTCGCGGACGAGGTCGATGCCGGCGACCTCCTCGGTGACCGGGTGCTCCACCTGGAGGCGGGTGTTGACCTCCAGGAACGAGATCGTGCCGTCGTTGCCGACGAGGAACTCGACCGTGCCGGCGCCGACGTAGCCGGCCTCCTTCAGGATCGCCTTGGAGGCCGAGTACAGCTGCTCCACCTGCGCGTCGGACAGGAAGGGGGCCGGGGCCTCCTCCACCAGCTTCTGGTGGCGGCGCTGGAGGGAGCAGTCACGGGTGGACACCACGACCACGTTGCCGTGCTGGTCGGCCAGGCACTGGGTCTCCACGTGCCGCGGCTTGTCGAGGTAGCGCTCGACGAAGCACTCGCCCCGGCCGAAGGCGGCGACGGCCTCGCGGACCGCCGAGTCGTACAGCTCCGGGACCTCTTCGAGCGTGCGCGCGACCTTCAGGCCGCGGCCGCCGCCGCCGAACGCCGCCTTGATGGCGATCGGCAGACCGTGCTGCTCGGCGAAGGCGACGACCTCCTCCGCACCGGACACCGGGTCGGGCGTGCCCGCCACCAGCGGGGCGCCCGCGCGCTGCGCGATGTGCCGGGCGGCGACCTTGTCGCCCAGGTCGCGGATGGCCTGCGGGGGCGGGCCGATCCAGATCAGGCCCGCGTCCAGGACCGCCTGCGCGAAGTCCGCGTTCTCGGAGAGGAATCCGTAGCCGGGGTGGATCGCGTCCGCGCCCGACTCGCGGGCGGCCTTCAGCACCTTCTCGATGTCGAGGTAGCTGGTGCCCGGCGTGTCACCGCCCAGGGCGAACGCCTCATCCGCGGCGCGGACATGCAGAGCGTCCCGGTCCGGGTCGGCGTAGACGGCCACGCTCTTGATGCCGGCATCCCGGCAGGCCCGGGCCACGCGGACAGCGATTTCGCCACGGTTGGCGATGAGCACCTTGCGCACGATGAGGCTCCCTCCTTGAAACAAGCCGAGTTTAGGGACTGCCGACACGGCACTTCGACCCGTCCCCAGTGGTGAGCTTGCCCACACGGAGCGTGATGCGAGGCTCGCTCGACCCGCGAAATCCCTTGTCGCACCGCGGTACGCAGTACTCCTGCGGGAAACCCTAGCCGTCCCCTGTGGTCAAGGTCTCTGTCATCACGTGCTGCGGGCCACTCTGTTTCTTTGTGGAGTCCCTACGAATGGCCCAATGATTCTTTGCCCGCCGCAGAACCCTTGTCCCACCGTTTACTCGTTAGTAGCGTTCGCGATGTCTCGAACGTACTAGGGGTAAGTGGGTGGGCCCGGTGGTGCGCAGGCCGGTGGCGTGGATCGCGGCGGTGGTGCTCTTCGGTGAGGCGTTCGGCATCGCCGCGCTGAACTGGTTCCTCGGCGTCGTCGTCGACCGGCAGGACATGTCGCTGGCCGGGCTCGATCCGCACATGATGTCCGTGTCGTCGAAGATCGGCGGGATCGCCTTCGGCCTCTACTTCGCGCTGTGCGGCCTGGTCGCCCTGCTGGTGGCGCTGCGGGACCGGCCCCCGGCGGGCTTCGGGCGGGTGCTGCTGATCAGCGCGGCGGTCGTGCACGCACTGCTCGGCGCGTTCACCTGGGGGCTCGTGGGCTGGCCCGCGTTCCTGTTCATGGTGCTGGTGCTCGGCCTGATCGTGCTGCTGCTGATGACGTACGACCGTCCGGCCGAGCCCGCCGGTGCCGCGCCGCCCCAGGACGGGGCGGGCGGCGACGGCTCCCCGGTCACTTCTCCGCCGGCGCCCACAACTCCGTGATGCCGACGCCCAGGTCCGCGAGGAGCCGGCGGACGAGGGGCAGGCTGATGCCGATCACGTTGCCGTGGTCGCCGTCGATGCCGTCGATGAACGGGGCCGAGCGGCCGTCCAGCGTGAACGCCCCGGCGACGTAGAGGGGCTCCCCGGACGCGACGTAGGCGGCGATCTCCTCGTCGGTGGGCTCGCCGAAGTGGACGACGGTGGAGGCGGTGGCGGAGGCGTAGCGGCCGGAGAGCGTGTCGTAGACGCAGTGGCCGGTCTGGAGGGTTCCGGCGCGTCCGCGCATCGCCTTCCAGCGGGCGGTGGCCTCCTCGGCGTCCGCGGGCTTGCCGAGGGCCTGGCCGTCCAGGTCGAGCACCGAGTCGCAGCCGATCACGATCGCGCCCTTGGCCTCCGGCCGGGCCGCCACGACGGAGGCCTTCGCCTCGGCCAGGGCCAGCGCCAGTTCGGCGGGCGTGGGGGCGGTGACGGCGTCCTCGTCGACGCCGCTCACGATCACCTCGGGGGCGAGACCGGCCTGGCGGAGCAGCCCGAGCCGGGCGGGGGACTGGGAGGCGAGGACGAGTCGGCGGCGCGGCTGATCTGTCATGCGTTCAGCGTATCGGCGTCACCTGTCGCCTCTCACCTCACGCCGATCACGATCATCGCCAGCACCATGGCCAACGCCATGAGAACGCCCAGCCGCCGCAGCATGTCCTGCATGTCCCGCAGTTCTTCGGGCGGTTCGTTCTCGGGGTCGGACCACAGCATGCCTTCCATCGTCGGACCGGGGGCGGGGACGACGCCTGAGTACGCGTACTCAACTTGCCCCCGCCCCCACCCTTACGGGTCAGCCCGGCCAGTACGTGCGGCCCCACGCCGCCGGCCCCGGCTGGGGCAGGCGGTGGGCCGCGATGCGGGACGGGTCGGACCAGGAGTCGCGGGTGGCCGGCGCGCCGGGCGGCGTTGCGGCCGCCGCCGCGGCGCGGGCCCTGACCACCGCCAGGGCGGCGGCCAGCTCCTCCGGGGTCGGGTTGCCCCGTACGACCTTGATCGTCATGTGGGCCTCCTGGGCTCGCCGGGACTAGAGGGGGATGTTGCCGTGCTTCTTCGGAGGCAAAGATTCCCGCTTCGTCCGCAGTTGACGCAGGCCTCGTACGACGTGCCGGCGGGTCTCGGACGGCAGGATCACCGCGTCGACGTAGCCGCGCTCGGCCGCGACGTAGGGGTTGAGGAGGGCGTCCTCGTACTCCTGGATCAGCCGGGCCCGGACCGCCTCCAGGTCCTCCCCGGCCGCCTCGGCCTCCGCGATCGTGCGGCGGTGCAGGATGTTGACCGCGCCCTGGGCGCCCATGACGGCGATCTGGGCGGTCGGCCAGGCGAGGTTGAGATCGGCACCCAGGTGCTTGGAGCCCATGACGTCGTAGGCGCCGCCGAAGGCCTTGCGCGTGATGACCGTGATGAGCGGGACGGTCGCCTCGGCGTAGGCGTAGATCAGCTTGGCGCCGCGCCGGATGATGCCGTCGTGCTCCTGGTCGACGCCGGGCAGGAAGCCGGGGACGTCGACGAAGGTGAGGACCGGGACGTTGAAGGCGTCGCAGGTCCGCACGAAGCGGGCCGCCTTCTCGCTGGCCTTGATGTCCAGGCACCCGGCGAACTGCATCGGCTGGTTGGCGACGATGCCGACCGGGTGGCCCTCGACCCGCCCGAAACCGGTGACGATGTTCGGCGCGTACAGCGGCTGCGTCTCGAAGAACTCGGCGTCGTCCAGGACGTGCTCGATCACCGCGTGCATGTCGTACGGCTGGTTCGCGCTGTCCGGGACGATCGTGTCCAGCTCGCGGTCCTCGTCGGTGACCTCGAGGTCGGCCTCCTCCGGGAAGGCCGGCGCCTCGGAGAGGTTGTTGGACGGCAGGTACGACAGCAGCTGCTTGATGTACTCGATGGCGTCCTTCTCGTCACCCGCCATGTGGTGGGCGACTCCGGACGTGGAGTTGTGGGTCCTGGCTCCGCCCAGCTCCTCGAAGCCGACGTCCTCACCGGTGACGGTCTTGATGACGTCGGGGCCGGTGATGAACATGTGCGAGGTCTGGTCGACCATGACCGTGAAGTCGGTGATGGCGGGGGAGTAGACGGCCCCGCCCGCACACGGGCCGACGACCAGGCTGATCTGCGGGATCACACCCGACGCGTGGGTGTTGCGGCGGAAGATCTCGCCGTAGGCACCGAGGGAGGCGACGCCCTCCTGGATCCGGGCGCCGCCGGAGTCGTTGATGCCGATGACCGGGCAGCCGGTCTTCAGGGCGAAGTCCATGACCTTGACGATCTTCTGCCCGTACACCTCGCCGAGGGCCCCGCCGAAGACGGTGAAGTCCTGCGAGAACACGGCGACGGGGCGGCCGTCGACGGTGCCGTAACCGGTGACGACCCCGTCCCCGTACGGCCGGTTCTTGTCGAGGCCGAAGTTGGTGGAACGGTGCCGGGCGAACTCGTCGAGTTCGACGAAGGAACCCTCGTCAAGCAGGAGTTCGATCCGCTCTCGGGCCGTCAGCTTGCCCTTGGCGTGCTGCTTCTCGACGGCGCGTGCGGAGCCGGCGTGCGTCGCTTCCTCGATGCGGCGCTTGAGATCCGCGAGCTTGCCCGCGGTCGTGTGGATGTCAGGCTTCTGCTCTTCCGGCTCGGACATCGGGATGCGGCTCCCTGCCTGCTCAAAAGGGGGGACGATTACTCATCCGTAGAGTAGTGGGGTGCCTCCGCATCAGCAGTGCGGCGTTTACCACACCTAGGGTGGCTTGCATGACGCCGCGAGATGCATCAGAGCCGAACGGTAGCCGGTGGTCGGACCTGGACCGCCCGCCCCTCAACATCACCGCCCTGCGCCGGGGCCTGGTGCACGAGGGCGGGCTGTGGTCCGAGGTGGACCTCGTGCAGCGCACCGGCTCCACGAACTCCGACCTGGTGGCCCGGGCGGCCGAGGGCAGCGCCGCCGAGGGCGCGGTGCTCGTCGCCGAGGAGCAGACGGCCGGGCGCGGGCGCCTGGACCGGCAGTGGACGGCGCCGCCCCGCTCCGGCCTTTTCTTCTCCGTGCTGCTCACCCCGGGCGAGGTGCCGGTGTCCCGGTGGGGGTGGCTGCCGCTGCTCACGGGTGTCGCGGTGGCGACGGGGCTGTCGCGGGCGGCGGGTGTCGACACGGCGCTGAAGTGGCCGAACGACCTGCTGGTCACCGTCCGGGGCGAGGAGCGCAAGGCCGGGGGGATCCTGGCGGAGCGGGCCGGGGACGGCGGGGTCGTCATCGGGGTCGGCATCAACGTCACGCTGAAGGAGGACGAGCTGCCGGTGCCCACGGCGGGGTCGCTGGGGCTGGCCGGGGCCGTGAGCACGGACCGCGATCCGTTGCTGCGGGGAGTGCTGCGGGCTCTGGAGGAGTGGTACGGGAAGTGGCGTGCGGCCGGGGGT
>NZ_MUKA01000028.1 GCF_002150735.1 Streptomyces africanus | reverse complement strand
GGCGGCTTCGACGCGGTGGCGCTCCAGCAGTACCACTGGGTGGAGAAGATCGACCACGTCCACCACGCGGGCAACTCCTCCGGGATCGTGGACGGCGCCTCGCTCGTCGCGATCGGCTCGAAGGAGGTCGGCGAGCGCTATGGCCTCACGCCCCGCGCGCGGATCGTCTCCGCCGCCGTCTCCGGCTCCGAGCCCACCATCATGCTCACCGGCCCCGCCCCCGCCACCCGCAAGGCCCTCGCCAAGGCCGGGCTCACCATCGACGACATCGACCTCGTCGAGATCAACGAGGCGTTCGCGGCGGTCGTGCTGCGCTTCGTGAAGGACATGGGCCTGTCTCTGGACAAGGTCAACGTCAACGGCGGCGCGATCGCGCTCGGCCACCCCCTCGGCGCGACCGGCGCGATGATCCTCGGCACCCTCGTCGACGAACTGGAGCGCCAGGACAAGCGCTACGGCCTCGCCACGCTGTGCGTCGGCGGCGGCATGGGCGTCGCGACCATCGTCGAGCGCATCTGACCCCCTCCCGACGGATCACACGGAGCACTCCACATGAGCACTGAGTCCACCACCATCCGCTGGGAACAGGACCGCACCGGCCTCGTCACCCTGGTCATCGACGACCCGAACCAGTCCGCGAACACCATGAACCAGGCGTTCCGCGACTCGCTCGCCGCCGTCACCGACCGCCTGGAGGCCGAGAAGGACTCCATCCGGGGCGTCATCATCACCTCCGCGAAGAAGACGTTCTTCGCCGGCGGCGACCTGCGCGACCTGATCCGCGTCACGCCGGAGACGGCCCAGGAGCTGTTCGACGGCGGCATGGCCATCAAGCGCAACCTGCGCCGCATCGAGACCCTGGGCAAACCCGTCGTCGCCGCGCTCAACGGCGCGGCCCTCGGCGGCGGTTACGAGATCGCCCTGGCCTGCCACCACCGCATCGCCCTCGACGCGCCCGGCTCCAAGATCGGCTGCCCCGAGGTCACCCTCGGCCTGCTGCCCGGAGGCGGCGGAGTCGTTCGCACCGTCCGCCTGCTGGGCATCGCCGACGCCCTCCTGAAGGTCCTCCTCCAGGGCACCCAGTACAACCCGCGCCGCGCCCTGGAGAACGGCCTCGTCGACGACGTGGCCACCACCCGGGAGGAACTGCTCGAAAAGGCCCGCGCCTTCATCGACGCCCACCCCGAGTCGCAGCAGCCCTGGGACAAGCCGGGGTACAAGATCCCGGGCGGCACCCCGGCCAACCCCAAGTTCGCGGCGAACCTGCCCGCCTTCCCGGCCACCCTGCGCAAGCAGACGAACGGCGCCCCCTACCCGGCCCCGCGCAGCATCCTCGCCGCCGCCGTCGAGGGCTCCCAGGTCGACTTCGAGACCGCCCAGGTCATCGAGGCCCGCTACTTCGTGGAACTCGCGGCCGGGCAGACCTCGAAGAACATGATCCAGGCGTTCTTCTTCGACCTCCAGGCGGTCAACTCCGGCGCCAACCGCCCCCAGGGCATCGAGCCCCGCAAGGTCCGCAAGGTCGCCGTCCTCGGCGCCGGGATGATGGGCGCCGGCATCGCCTACTCCTGCGCCCGCGCCGGCATCGACGTCGTCCTGAAGGACGTCTCCCTGGAGGCGGCGCTCAAGGGCAAGGGCTACTCCGAGAAGCTGTGCGCCAAGGCCGTCGCCAAGGGCCGTACGACGCAGGAGAAGGCGGACGCGCTGCTCGCCCGCATCACCCCCACCACCGAGGTGCGGGACCTGACCGGCTGCGACGCCGTCATCGAGGCCGTCTTCGAGGACACGTCCCTCAAGCACAAGGTCTTCCAGGAAATCCAGGGCGTCGTGGCGCCCGACGCGCTGCTGTGCTCCAACACCTCCACCCTGCCCATCACCGCACTCGCCGAAGGCGTCGAACGCCAGGCCGACTTCATCGGGCTGCACTTCTTCTCGCCGGTCGACAAGATGCCGCTCGTCGAGATCATCAAGGGCGAGCGCACGGGGCAGGAGACCCTGGCCCGCGCCTTCGACCTGGTCCGGCAGATCAACAAGACCCCGATCGTCGTCAACGACTCGCGCGGCTTCTTCACCTCCCGCGTCATCGGGCACTTCATCAACGAGGGCGTCGCCATGGTCGGCGAGGGCATCGAGCCGGCGTCGGTCGAACAGGCCGCAGCCCAGGCCGGCTACCCGGCCAAGGTCCTCTCCCTCATGGACGAGCTGACGCTGACCCTGCCCCGCAAGATCCGGGCCGAGACCAAGCGGGCCGTGGAGGAGGCGGGCGGCACCTGGACGGCCCACCCCGCCGAGGCCGTCATCGACCGCATGGTCGACGAGTTCGGCCGCACGGGCCGCAGCGGCGGTGCGGGGTTCTACGACTACGGCGACGACGGCAAGCGCACCGGACTCTGGCCGGGCCTGCGCGAGCACTTCACCAAGGCCGGGTATCAGATCCCGTTCGAGGACATGCAGGAGCGCATGCTGTTCTCCGAGGCACTGGACACCGTCCGGCTGCTGGAGGAAGGCGTGCTGACCTCCGTCGCCGACGCCAACATCGGCTCCGTCCTCGGCATCGGCTTCCCCGGCTGGACCGGCGGCGTACTCCAGTACATCAACGGCTACGAGGGCGGCCTGCCCGGATTCGTGGCACGCGCGCGTGAACTCGCCGAGCGCTACGGCGACCGGTTCACGCCGCCCGCGCTGCTGGTGGAGAAGGCGGAGAAGGGGGAGCGGTTCAGCGACTCAGCCTGACTCCTGTGACGGCTCGGTGAGCCACTCGCCCAGCTCTTCCTTCAGCGACCGCTGAAACGCGGTGAGGAGCGCCTGCACCACCAGGGGGTGCATGTGCGCCGACAGGGACCGCACGTCCCGCGCGTCCCGCTCGGCCACCTCACCGCGGAAGAGCCGCGAGAGTTCACGGGCCGCGGCGCGCGCGTGCTCGGTGAGAACCGTGCGCGCCGCGAAGATCGCCTCCGGGGAGAGCGGCACGTCCAGCAGCCCGACACCCAGCCGGAGCAGACCGAGATCGGCCTCGTACCCGCCGTCGGCGGGCCGGAGCACGCCCATCGCGACGAGCCGCTCGACGTCCTCGTCGCCGAGCGGCCGCCCGGCCCGCCGCTGAAGCTCCGCCCGCGTGACCGTCTCCACGGCGTCCGGCGCCCAGGAGGCCACCACCGCCCGGTGAACGGCGAGGTCGCGTGCGCTCAGGTCCGGCGGCAACCGGCGCAGATAGCGCTCGATGCCCGCCAGCGTCATGCCCTGGTGCTGCAACTCCTCGATCAGCGCCAGCCGGGCCAGATGCTCCCGCCCGTAGTGCCCCACGCGCCGGGGACCGAGCACCGGCGGCGGCAGCAGGCCCTTCGTGCCGTAGAAACGGACCGTGCGCACCGTGACACCGGCCCGGGCCGCCAGTTCGTCGATCGTGAGGGTCGGTTCCTCGGTGTCGGTCGTCATGTGCAGCAGTATCGCTGTCTCACCAGTGCTGTGAAACCTTCGGGGACCAAGGTGACGGCGGTGTGAGAAGTAGCGCTCTGTGACGTACGCCACCGCGTGAGCCGCGTACGGCGGGGGAAGGTGGGCCCTTGGTCTGTGCCTTTACAGGGGGCGCAGACCTTATGTACGTCCGGACAGCCGAGCGTGACCCGCTCGGGCGCACCAGAGAGTGGATCCACCCGTGAGCAAGGACGCCGTGAACACGGCAGCAGCCGCATCCCCGAGCGACGCGGCCCAGGTGCCCGCGGACGCGGGCGACGCCGGCTACAGCAAGGACCTCAAGGCCCGCCACGTCAACATGATCGCCATCGGCGGGGCCATCGGCACCGGCCTCTTCCTCGGCGCCGGCGGTCGCCTCCACGACGCGGGCCCGGCGCTGGCGATCGCCTACCTGGTCTGCGGAATCTTCGCCTTCTTCGTGGTCAGGGCGCTCGGCGAGCTCGTCCTCTACCGCCCCTCCTCGGGCTCCTTCGTGTCCTACGCGCGCGAGTTCCTCGGCGAGAAGGGCGCTTACGTCGCCGGCTGGATGTACTTCCTGAACTGGTCGACCACCGGCATCGCCGACATCACCGCGATCGCCCTCTACACGCACTACTGGAGCCTGTTCACCGACATTCCGCAGTGGGTGCTGGCGCTGGCCGCCCTCGCGGTCGTGCTGGCGGTGAACCTGATCTCGGTGAAGATCTTCGGCGAGATGGAGTTCTGGTTCGCGATCATCAAGGTCGCGACGCTGGTCGGCTTCATGCTCATCGGCATCTTCCTCCTCGCCACCCAGCACGAGGTGGGCGGCCAGACCCCGGGCCTGAGCGTCATCACCGACAACGGCGGCGTCTTCCCGCACGGCATGATGCCCGTCGTCCTCGTCATGCAGGGCGTGATCTTCGCGTACGCCGCGCTGGAACTGGTCGGTGTCGCCGCGGGCGAGACGGCCGAGCCGGAGAAGGTCGTCCCGCGCGCGGTGAACTCGATCATGTGGCGGGTCGGTCTCTTCTACGTCGGCTCGGTCGTCCTGCTGGCTCTCCTGCTCCCCGGCTCGGTCTACTCGGCCGACCAGAGCCCCTTCGTCACGGTCCTGTCGAAGATCGGCGTCCCGGCGGCGGGCGACGTGATGAACCTGGTGGTCCTGACGGCGGCGATGTCCTCGCTGAACTCGGGCCTGTACTCCACGGGCCGCATCCTGCGCTCGATGGCGATGGCCGGCTCCGCGCCGAAGTTCACCGCCCGCATGAACCGCAGCCAGGTTCCCTACGGCGGCATCCTGCTGACCTGCGCGGTGTGCGTGCTCGGCGTCGGCCTGAACTTCCTCGTGCCGGCGCAGGCCTTCGAGATCGTGCTGAACGTCGCCTCGCTCGGCATCATCAGCACCTGGGTGATCATCATGATCTGCCACCTGGTCTTCGTCCGCCACGCCAGGGCGGGCCTGGTCGAGCGGCCCTCCTTCCGGCTCCCCGGCAGCCCGGTCACGGAGATCACCACGATCGCCTTCCTGCTGGCCTGCCTCGGCATGATGTGGAACGACCCGGAGGTCGGCCGCAAGACGCTCCTGCTCATCCCGGTGATCGCGGCCATGCTGGTCGCGGGCTGGTTCGGCATCCGCCGCCGGGTGTCGCAGACGGCCGAACAGGAGCTGTCGCAGTTCACGGAGTAGCAAGCCGGGGGTCACTGTCAGTGGCAGCGCATACGGTGGCGTCATGTCGGGGATCACGTACGTCCGGGGTGACGCCACCGTTCCGTCGGTGAAGGGCGTCAAGGTCATCGCCCATGTCTGCAACGACATCGGGGGCTGGGGCAAGGGCTTCGTCCTGGCGCTGTCGCGCCGCTGGCCCGAGCCGGAGGCGGCGTACCGGGCCTGGCACCGGGGCCGCGCGGGGAACGACTTCGGGCTCGGCGCGGTGCAGTTCGTACAGGTCGAGCGGCACGTGTGGGTGGCCAACATGATCGGCCAGCGCGGCACCAGGGCCGGCAGCAAGGGCGTCCCCGTCCGCTACGAGGCGATCGACAAGGCGCTGGAGGCCCTGGCCGCGCGGGCCGGTGAACTGGCCGCGACCGTCCACATGCCCCGGATCGGCTGCGGCCTCGCCGGCGGCAAGTGGTCCCGGATCGAGCCGCTGATCGAGGAGCGGCTGATACGGCGGGGGATACCGGTGACGGTGTACGACCACGGGGACTGACCGGCCCCGTCTCAGTCCGGGGCGTCCCTGTCGAACGCCCGCACCAGACAGTCGGCGAGGCGCCGCGCGATCGCCCCGTCGGGATCCAGACGGGGGTTGAAGATCGCGACGGTGAGGCCGACGGCACCGCCGCCCGACAGGGCCGTGCGCAGGACGGTCTCCAGCTCCTGCCAGGTCAGCCCGTCCGGGAGCCGGTAGTCGACGGCGGGCATGACGGCGTCGTCCAGCACGTCGACGTCGAGGTGGATCCAGTAGCCGGCGCCCGCGCCGTCACCGGTCAGCAGCCCGACCGCGCGCCGGGCCGCCTCGCCCGCACCGAGGGCGCGCACGGTGTCCAGCTCCAGCGCGTGCAGCGCGGACGGCAGCGGCTGCATGCCGTACGCCGCGGACTCCTCCGCGTCCCGGAACCCCAGCGCGACGACGTCCCCGTCGCGCACCAGCGGACCCCGGCCCTCCAGGTCGGCCAGCACGCGCGGGCCGCGCCCGGTGGCCAGGGCGAGTTCCATGGAGGCCACCTCACCGGCCGGTTCCGCCGACGGCTGGTAGAAGTCGGTGTGCCCGTCGAGGAACAGCAGACCCTGCCGGCCCCGGCGGCGCAGCGCGAGCAGAGTGCCGAGCAGCACGCTGCAATCGCCGCCGAGCACGACGGGGAACCGGCCGTCGTCGAGGACACCGCCGACGGTGTCGGCCAGTGCGGTGGAGTACGCGGCGATGCCGCCGGGGTTCAGGACGCCGGTGTCCGGGTCCCGCTCCGGGTCGTACGGGGGTGGTTCGACACGGCCCGCACACACCGCGCCCAGCCCTTCGGCCAGGCCGGCGTCGAGCAGTGCGTCCGGCAGTTCCTCGACGCCGGTCGGGCGCAGCCCGAGTACGGACGGTGCCTCGACGATCGCCACGTTGCGCACGTCCGGCTCCTTCGTCAGCAGCCTCCACCGTAGACCGAGGAAGGCCGTTCAGCAGGCCGGGTGCGTGCCTCCCAGGCCCTTAAGGCACTGGGGGAGGCACGACTGCCCGCAGCTAGGACCCGTGCACCCCGTTCGTCGCCGCGATCTTCTTCCACGACCGCGGCTGCGGCGCAGACGCCGACACCGACCCCTTCGCCACCGCCGCGGCCCGAGCCGCCGGCACACCCGGCTTCGACGGCTGGTACAGCCACGTGTCGAACAGGGCGGCCAGCGGCTTGCCCGACACCTCCTCGGCGTACCGCTGGAAGTCGGCGACCGACGCGTTGCCGTGGGCGTACGTGCGCGGCCAGCCCTTGAGGATCGCGAAGAACGCCTCGTCACCGATCTCGTTGCGCAGCGCCTGGACGGCCAGCGCGCCCCGGTCGTACACCGCGATGTCGAACTGGTTCTCCGGCCCCGGATCCCCGGGCTTCACGGTCCAGAACGGGTCGTCGGCGGGGTGCGAGGCGTACACGTAGTCGGCGAGTTCCTGCGCCGTGCCCTCGCCCTCGTGCTCGGACCACAGCCACTGCGCGTACCGCGCGAAGCCCTCGTTGATCCAGATGTCCTTCCAGCGCTTGAGCGACACGTCGTCCCCGTACCACTGGTGCGCCAGTTCGTGGACGACGAGGGAGACGTTCGACCCGTTCGCGAACTGCCGCGGGCTGTAGTACGGCCGGGTCTGGGTCTCCAGTGCGTAGCCGGTGGTGGTGTTCGGCACGTATCCGCCGAGCGCGCTGTAGGGGTACGGCCCGAAGTAGCCGGACAGCCAGTCGGCGACCTCCCCGGTCCGTTCGATGCTCGCCCGCGCCGCGCCGGCGTGTTCGCCCAGGTCCTCGCTGTAGGCGTTGAGGATGGGGATGCCGCTCTCGGTCGTGCCGGTCGTGATGTCGAACTTCCCGACCGCGAGCGTGGCGAGATATGTGGCCTGCGGCTTGTCGGAGCGCCAGTTCCAGCGGGTCCAGCCGAGGCGTGAACTCGTCGACTGGAGCCTGCCGTTGGAGATGGCCTGCGTGCCGTCCGGGACCTGCACGGACACGTCGTAGGTGGCCTTGTCGAGCGGGTGGTCGTTGCTGGGGAACCACCACGCCGCCGCTTCGGGCTCGTTCGCCGCGACGCCCCCGTCCGGTGTGCGGTGCCAGCTGGTGAAGCCGTACGCCTTCTTCGACGAGGGCACGCCGCGGTAGCGCACGACGACCGTGACGGGCGTGCCCTTGGCCAGCGGGGTCCTCGGCGTGATCTCCAGCTCCTGTTCGCCCGACGTCCGGAACGACGCCTTCGCGCCGTTGACCCGCACCTCGCCGACGTCCAGCAGGAAGTCCAGGTTGAAGCTGGACAGGTCCTGTGTGGTGCGGGCCACGAGCGTCGCCGTGCCCTCCAGCTCGTCCGTCGCCGGCTGGTACTTCAGCCTGAGGTCGTAGTGAGAGACGTCGTATCCGCCGTTGCCGTAGGCCGGGTAGTAGGGGTCACCGATACCCGGTGCGCCGGGGGAGTGGGGCGCGGCCGATGCCGGGGTCGCCAGCAGGAGAACGGCCGCGGCGAGGGCTCCCGGCGCGATGATTCTGCGGTGCACGCGAAACTCCAAGTCGTAGGGTCCCGAAGTCTGTCCGGAGCCTAGGGGCTCCCTGTGTCCCTGATCATGTCCATGGCCTCTGCTGTCACACGATCGCCATCCGGCCGACATGAGACACCGGACCCAGGGGTCCGTCCCGGACACGCCGGTCCGTCAGCTGCCCTCTTCTGAACAGGAGTTCACCGATGTAGCGTCCGCCGCATGCCGAAACGCACGCGCTTCACGACCTGGAGACCGCTCGCGACGGCGGCCACGGCCGCCCTGATGGCCACTCTGCTCACCCCGGCGGCTGCAGACGCCGCCCCGCTCGAGAGCCGACCCGTCCACTCGTACGAGAACGCCATCCGCGAGGCCGTCTGGGTGGACACCGGACTCGACGGCGACCGCGACGGAAAGGCCGACCGGGTCGCCGTGGACATCGTCCGCCCCCGCGAACCCGCCCGGCAGGGCCGCAAGGTCCCCGTCATCATGGACGCCAGCCCGTACTACTCCTGCTGCGGGCGCGGCAACGAGAGCCAGAAGAAGACCTACGACGCGAACGGCGACGTCGTACAGATGCCGCTGTACTACGACAACTACTTCGTGCCGCGCGGCTACGCCTTCGTCGGCGTCGACCTGGCCGGAACCAATCGCTCCGACGGCTGCGTCGACGTCGGCGGCCGCTCCGACATCCAGTCCGCGAAGGCCGTCGTCGACTGGCTGGGCGGCCGCGCCAAGGCCTACACCACCCGCAGCGGCACCACCCGCGCCAAGGCCGCCTGGTCCAACGGCCGCACCGGCATGATCGGCAAGAGCTGGGACGGCACCATCGCCAACGGCGTCGCCGCGACCGGCGTCGAGGGACTGAAGACCATCGTCCCGATCAGCGCCATCTCCTCCTGGTACGACTACTACTTCCAGCAGGGTGCCCCGCTCTACGACTCCGGCCCCGAATGGCTGTCCGACTACGTCGACAGCCCCGACGCCCGGGCCAAGTGCGCGGCCGTTCAGCAGAAGCTCGTCGACGGCGCCCCGCGCACCGGCGACTGGACCCCGCTGTGGACCGAGCGCGACTACGTCAGGGCCGCGCGGAAGGTCAAGGCCAGCGTCTTCCTCGTGCACGGCATGCAGGACCTCAACGTGCGCATGAAGCACGTTGGCCAGTGGTGGGACGCCCTCGCGAAGAACGGCGTGGAGCGCAAGATCTGGCTGTCCCAGACGGGCCACGTCGACCCCTTCGACTTCCGCCGCGGCGCCTGGGTCGAGACGCTGCACCGCTGGTTCGACCACGAACTCATGGGCTACGACAACGGCATCGACCGCGAGCCCATGGCCGACATCGAACGCGCGCCCGACCAGTGGACCACCTCCAGCACCTGGCCGCCGAGCGGCACCCGCGCCGCCACCCTGCGCCCCGGCCGGGGCATCCAGGCCGGCGTCGGCACCCTCGGCCTGCACCGCGGCCGCGGCACCGAGACCTTCACGGACGACCCGAAGCTGAGCGAGACCGACTGGGCCGCGCGGATCGACAAGTCGACACCGGAGAAGGCCGGTTTCGTCACCCGGCCGCTCGGCCGCGACCTTCGTCTGTCCGGCTCCTCCGAGGTCACCGTCACCGCGACGCCCTCCACCCCGACGGCGCACCTCTCCGCCGTCCTCGTGGACATCGGCCCCGCTGCCATCCGCGACTACGCCGACGCCGGCGAGGGCATCACCACCCTCACCGACCGCACCTGCTGGGGCGCGAGCACCGCCGGCGACAGCGCCTGCTTCAAGGAGACGAAGGCCAAGACCGCCGACGTGGACTACACGGTCGTCAGCCGCGGCTGGGCCGACCTCGGCAACCACGCCTCCGACCTGACGGGCGCCCAACTCACCCCGGGCAAGCGGTACACGATCACCCTCGACCTGGCGGCCACCGACCACGTCGTGCCGAAGGGCCACCGCCTGGCGCTGATCGTCGCGGGCACCGACAAGGACCTCATCGACCCTCCCGCGGACAAGCCCAGGCTGACCCTCGATCTGTCCCGAACCTCGGCGCGCGTCCCGGTCGTCGGCGGAGCCACCGCCTTCGCCCGCGCCACCACGGGCGCCGCCTTCGCCACGCCCGACGCCACGCTCCTGGACGGCGTACGGGATCCGCGCACCGCCCACCGCGTCCCGGAGGGAAGCCAGTGACCCGCGACACGCCCCGAGTCCGCGCCCTGACCCTGACCGCCGCGGCCGTCGCCGCGTCCCTGGCCGCCGTCCCGGCCCAGGCCGCCGGCGACTCCCCGCCCCGCACCGGCTTCGAGCAGACGAACGGCGCCCGCTGGACCACCCAGCCCGAGGAACAGGACTTCCTCGACACCGTCGACCGGTCGAGCGGCCGCGTCTCCATGACCCGCTTCGGCACGACGAAGCAGGGCCGCCCGCTGCAACTCGTACGGATCGGCACCCGTCCGACCCCCAACACGGTGCTGCTCGTGTGCAGCCAGCACGGCGACGAAACCTCCGGCCGCGAGGCCTGTCTGACCACCGTCCGCGACCTCGCGTACGCCCGGGACAGCCGCACCCGGCGCTTCCTGGACCGCACCACGGTCCTCGTCGTGCCCACCGCCAACCCCGACGGCCGGGCCGCCGACACGCGGGGCAACAGTGACGGCGTCGACATCAACCGCGACCACCTCGCGCTCCGGACCGCCGAAGGCCGGGCGCTGGCCGGGCTCCTCCGCGACCAGCGCCCCGACCTCGTCTACGACCTGCACGAGTACGGCGCCACACCCCCGTACTACGACAAGGACCTCTTCGACCTGTGGCCGCGCAACCTCAACACCCATGAGGCGGTCCACGACGAGGCGAAGACCCTCTCCGAGAAGTACGTTCGCCCCGCGGCCCGGCGGGCCGGCCACTCGACCGGCACCTACGGCATCTGGACCGACCCGGAGACCGGTGAGCCGGTCAAGCAGGTCGCCGGAGACGGACAGGAGCGCATTTTGCGCAACATGTCCGGCATCAAGCATGGCATCGGACTGCTCATCGAGAGCCGCGTGGACCCGCTCACCGAGGCCGAGAAGGCGGACGAGGCGCTGAACAACCGCCGCCGCGTCACCTCTCAACTGGACGCTCTCAAGGGCCTGTTCGAATACGCCGACCAGCGGCGCGGTGCGGTCGAGGCGGCGACGGGCAGAGCCCGGCTCGCGGGCTACGCCACCTCCGGCCCCGTCTACCTCGGCGGCGCGGACAACGACGCGCCCGAACCGGCCGAGGTGATCCAGAACCCACCCTGCGGCTACCGGCTCACAGCCGGGCAGTACGCCGAGGTGGGAGACGAACTCGCGCTGCACGGAGTGCGCGCACGCCGGGACGGGCAGGGCGCGTTCGTACCGCTGCGCCAGCCCCTGCGGGCGCTCGTGCCGCTGCTGCTCGACGAGCGCGGAACGTACCACCTGACGGCAGGAAAACCGGAAACGCAATGTTGAGGGGGGTGAAATTGCGCCACACGTGGTAGGGGCGTACGGAGGACTTACCTTCCTCCTACCTCCCGATGAAAGGTGCCGCTCGTGACGCATGACCGACCAAGTGAGAGCGATCACCAGGAGGGGGCCGCGCTTCCGGGTTCGGAAGCGGGCCTCCCCGGTCAGGAACGCCCCAGAACCGACCGCATTGTCTTCGGGGTCACGGCCGTGCTCACCCTCGCCTTCGTGGTCTGGGGAGCCGCGGCGACCGACTCGCTCGAAGACGTCTCCACCAGCATGCTCGGCGGGCTGATGCACAACGGCGGCTGGGCGTTCATGCTCGCCGCCTCCGCCTTCGTCGTGTTCGCCCTCTGGCTCGCGGCCAGCCGCTACGGCCGTATCCACCTCGGGGCCGAGGGCGAGGAGCCCGAGTTCCGCACGGTGTCCTGGGTCGCGATGATGTTCAGCGCCGGCATGGGCATCGGCCTGATGTTCTACGGCGTGAGCGAGCCGTTGTCGCACTACTCGACGGCCCCGCCGGGCACCGACCCGGCCGACTCCGGTGAGCGCATGGAGACGGCCATGGCCACCACCCTGTTCCACTGGACGCTCCACCCGTGGGCGATCTACGCCGTGGTGGGCCTCGCCATCGCCTACAGCACCTTCCGCAGGCGGCGCCGCCAGACCATCAGCGCCGTGTTCACACCGCTGATCGGCACGAAGAACGCCAACGGCGGCATCGGCCGGGCCATCGACGTTCTCGCGATCATCGCGACCGTCTTCGGCTCCGCCGCCTCGCTGGGCCTCGGCGCGCTCCAGATCGGCTCCGGTGTGCAGGAGCTGAACTGGATGGACAAGGTGAGCACCGGGCTGCTCGTCGCGATCATCGCGGTGCTGACCCTGGCCTTCGTCGCGTCCGCGATCTCGGGTGTGGAGAAGGGCATCCAGTGGCTGTCCAACACGAACATGGTCCTGGCGCTGGTGCTCGCCGTGTTCGTGTTCGTGGCGGGTCCGACGATCATCGTCCTGGACCTGCTGCCCACGTCCGTGTTCGCCTACCTCGGCGACCTGCCCCAGCTGGCCGGCCGTACGGAGGCCAGCGGCGGGGAGGGTGTCGCGGACTGGCTGTCCAGCTGGACCGTTTTCTACTGGGCGTGGTGGATCTCCTGGACGCCGTTCGTGGGCATGTTCATCGCCCGCATCAGCCGGGGCCGCACGATCCGGCAGTTCGTCGGCGGTGTCATCCTCGTGCCCAGCACGGTCAGCCTGATCTGGTTCGCGGTCTTCGGCGGCTCGGCGATGAAGATGCAGGAGCAGGGCAGGCTCGGCAAGGAGGCGACCCCGGAGGGCCAGCTCTTCGACGTGCTCCAGCAGTTCCCGTGGGCCACCGCCACGAGCCTGCTCGTGATGATCCTCGTCGGCATCTTCTTCGTGTCGGGCGCCGACGCGGCGTCGATCGTCATGGGCACCCTGTCGCAGAAGGGCGCGCTCGAACCGGGCCGTCTGGTCGTGGTGTTCTGGGGCGTCGTCACCGGCGCGGTGGCCGCCATCATGCTCCTGGTCGGCAGCGGCCAGGGCGACGCGCTGACGGGCCTGCAGAACCTCACGATCCTCGCGGCGGCGCCCTTCGTCGTCGTGATGGTCTTCATGTGCGTGGCCCTCATGCGCGACCTGCGCCGCGACCCGGTGATGGTGCGCGAACAGATGGGCTCCGAGGCGGTGGAACAGGCCGTCATCGCAGGCCACACGAAGTACGACGGCGAGTTCGAGTTCCGCGTCGGCCCGGGCCGCGGCCCGGACGTCGACGGCGACCCCATCGGCAAGCACTGATCCAGCCGAAGTCCGAGCAGCACCGGCCCGGCGGTCCTAGGGCCTGTCTGACAGATACCCGCCTGCTCCGCGGCGTCTGGCAGACAGGCCCTAGCCGACCAGCCGGGCCGCCTCCTCCGCGCACCCCCAGGCCACCGTCACACCCGCGCCGCCGTGGCCGTAGTTGTGGATCAACAGGCGGCCGTCCGGCAGGGTGTCGCGCTCCAGGCGGACCGCCGGGCGGGTGGGGCGCAGTCCCACGCGGTGTTCCAGTACCCGAGCCCCGGCGATTTCCGGCCGCAGCGCCGCGCAGCGGCGGATGATCGCCTCGGCCGTCGCGGGGTCCGGCTCCAGCGACCACGCGTCCTCCTGCGCCGTACCGCCCAGGACGAGCCCGCCCGGCTGCGGGAACATGTACGCGTAATCGCCGGCCGCGTCGGTGGAGACCAGCCAGGTGTCGATCCCCGGGTTCTCCACGACGACCAACTGCCCGCGCACGGGCCGCACGGACGGATCCGGCACCAGCTCCCGCGCCGCGAGCCCCGTGCAGTTGACCACGACCGGCGCGTCGGCCTCCGCGAACCCGGACACCGTACGAGCCTCGACCACGCCGCCCGCCGCCGCCAACCGCTCCCGCAGCCAGGGCAGATGAACCGGCATGTCGATGAGCGGCAACCGCGCCCGGACCCCCGACCCCGCGTACTCCGCGGCCGTGGTCGCCCGCAGCTCCGGCACCCGCTCCGTCAGCCACCCGTCGACCTCGTCGAGACGCGTCTCGCCCAGCACCCCGTCGACCAGGCGTACGCCGCTCGCCCCGGACCCCGCGGCCAGTTCCTCGTACACCTCCAGCGACCGCAGCGCCCACACCCGCGCCAGCGCGAGCGGCTCGATCCGGTACGGCCACCACAACGCCCCCGCAACCGCCGACGTGGTTTCCTCCACGGGGTCCCGCGTCCACACCCGTACCCGCCGCCCCCGCTCGGCGAGAACCACCGCGGTCGTCAGCCCGACCACCCCGCCACCGACCACCACGATCTCGCCACCGCGCCCATCAGCCATGCCCGGACCGTAGCGGAATGTGCCATGCCGTGCTCACATCACGCGCGGTGTGGGAATACTCACCGTATGTGTGCCGAGTACACGACCTTCGGCCTGGCACCCGCGATGCGGGCCGGCGGAGTCACCGACGGCGGTTACCGGATCCACCGGGACTTCGTGGACTTCATCGTCGACGGACGCCCGCTGCTGTTCCGGCTCTCCGACCTCGACGCGGTCTCCCCGCTCGCCTCCGACGTACCACCCGCGATCTTCACCGCGCAGGTCCGCAGCCTGCTCCTGGAGAGCCCGGCACCGCTGCCCGGCGGCCGCTACGTCGTCTACGGCTGCCCTGAGTGCGAGGACCTGGCCTGCGGCGCCGTCACCGCCGTCATCCAGCCGGACGGCGAGGACGTCATCTGGCGGGACTTCGCCTGGCAGACCGAGGAACACGCCGACCTGGAGCTCAACGGCTACCACGGCATCGGCCCGTTCCGCTTCCGCGGCGCCGAGTACCGTGCCGCGCTGAGCGCCCTGCTCAACGGCTCCGCCCCGGACCCCCGTCGCCGCGTCCTGCTGATCGGCGCCCGCGTCGCCGTCCTGGCCAAGCTCGCCGCGGCGCTCCGCACCATCGGCGTCGGCGCCGACATCGCCCACGACGCCGACCACGTGCCCGCCGACGAACTGCGCGGCTACGGCGCCGTCGCCTTCGCGCCCGGGACCGGCGACCAGCAACGTGCCGCCGTCCGCCGCGCCTTCGAACGCGCCGAGGTCCCCGTCGCCCGCGTCGACGGTCTCGCCCCGATCGTCCCCCTCCTCGTCGCGCAGGTCGAACACGCCCTGGACCGCAGCCCGCTGGAGCAGCGCCGCCTCACCGGCCTGACCGCCACCGACGGCGAGGCCGACGTGGAGATCACCTCCGCCTGCCGGGTCACCCTCACCGCGTACCGCCTCGACCGGTTCTCCCGCACCCGCACCCACGAGATCTTCGACGGCGTCCTGGAACCGGGCCGCCACCGCATCGCTCTCGACGCCAGGGCGGTCAAGGGACCGTCCTTCGTCGTGGCGCGCACGTCCGGAGGTGTCCTGGTGACGGCGGTCACTCACTGAGGGGCCCATTAAGATCGGCGTTCTGATGACTGCCACCCTCGTCGCCAAGAACCTCGCCGCCGGCCACGGCGACCGCTCCCTGTTCACCGGACTCGACCTCGTCGTCGCGCCCGGCGACGTGATCGGCCTGGTCGGAGCCAACGGCGCCGGCAAGTCCACCCTGCTCAGGATGCTCGCCGGACTCACCGCCCCCGAGCAGGGCGAGCTGCGCCTGTCCCCGCCGACCGCCACCGTCGGCCACCTGCCCCAGGAGCCGGACCGCCGCCCCGGCGAGACCGTACGGGCGTTCCTGGCCCGCCGCACCGGCGTCGCCGAGGCCCAGCGGACCATGGACGAGGCGACCCAGGCCCTGGTCGACGGGGCACCCGGCGCCGACGACGCCTACGCCACGAGCCTGGAGCGCTGGCTCGGACTCGGCGGCGCCGACCTCGACGAACGCGCCGAGGAGGTCGCCGACTCCCTGGGCCTCGCGGTCGACCTGGACCAGCTGATGACGTCGCTGTCCGGCGGCCAGGCCGCCCGCGCCGGCCTCGCCTCCCTGCTCCTGTCCCGCTACGACGTCTTCCTCCTCGACGAGCCCACCAACGACCTCGACCTGGACGGCCTGGAGCGCCTCGAACGCTTCGTGAGCGGCCTGCGCGCCGGGACGGTCGTCGTCAGCCACGACCGCGAGTTCCTCACCCGCACGGTCACCAAGGTCCTCGAACTCGACCTCGCCCAGCGGCAGATCAACCTCTACGGCGGTGGCTACGAGGCCTATCTGGAAGAGCGGGAGGTGGCGCGCCGGCACGCCCGCGACGAGT
Source organism: Streptomyces africanus (assembly GCF_002150735.1). Classification (GTDB taxonomy): domain Bacteria; phylum Actinomycetota; class Actinomycetes; order Streptomycetales; family Streptomycetaceae; genus Streptomyces; species Streptomyces africanus. Next base: position 32,352 of record NZ_MUKA01000028.1, on the reverse strand, counting down.
TCGAGGAGTACGCCGACAAGAAGGCGGCCCTCCAGGACCGCGCGCAGACGCAGCGCTCCTGGATGGACAAGGGCGTGAAGAACGCGCGCCGCAAGGCGGGCAACGACAACGACAAGATCGGCCGCAAGTTCCGCAGCGAGGCCAGCGAGAAACAGGCCGCGAAAGCGCGGCAGACCCAGCGCATGATCGAGCGGCTGGACGTCGTCGAGGAGCCCCGCAAGGAGTGGGAACTGCGCATGGAGATCGCGTCGGCCCCGCGCTCGGGCGCCGTCGTCGCGACCCTGCGGGACGCCGAGGTGCGCCGCGGCGGCTTCGTCCTCGGTCCGGTGTCCCTCCAGATCGACTGGGCGGACCGGGTGGCGGTGACGGGCGCGAACGGCGCCGGCAAGTCCACCCTGCTCGCCGCCCTGCTCGGCCGCGTCCCGCTCGACGCCGGGCACGCGGCCCTCGGCTCGGGCGTCCTGCTCGGCGAGGTCGACCAGGCCCGCAAGCTCTTCCACGGCCAGGAGCCCTTGATGGACGCCTTCCGCGCGGCCGTCCCGGACACCGAACCGGCCGAGGTCCGCACCCTCCTGGCCAAGTTCGGCCTCAAGTCGCACCACGTCCTGCGCCCCGCGGCGACCCTCTCCCCGGGCGAGCGCACCCGAGCCGCCCTGGCGCTGCTCCAGGGCCGCGGCGTCAACCTCCTGGTCCTCGACGAGCCGACCAACCACCTCGACCTGCCCGCCATCGAGCAGTTGGAGTCCGCGCTCGACTCCTACGAGGGCACCCTCCTGCTGGTCACCCACGACCGCCGCATGCTCGACGCCGTACGCGTCACCCGCCGCCTGGAGGTGGCGGACGGCAAGGTGACCGAGCGCTAACGGGCCGTCAGCCGACTGGCCAGCGAGGGGTACTCCACGACGTACCCCTCCTCGTCGAACTCCAGATCGCTGCGGAAGTCGCCGGAGGCGAACCGGACCCGCCCGGGGCCGAGATGCGTGTACGTCTGCCGGGACGGCCGCACCGCCAGGTCCGGCACCGACACCCAGGCCATCAGGAACTCCCGTTCGCCGGGCGCCTGATGCAGCCCGTACCGGAGCACCGGCATGGTGTTGGTGAGCGGACACAGCCCCAGATCGCAGTCGAGGGCGCCGTCGACGCCGGGCAGCGGCTCGCCGTCCGCGGTCCACCCGCCCTGACCGTCGTGCCGCAGGTCGAGGACGCGGTCCTGCGCCCCTGTCTCCACCGTGACGCTCAGCCGCCGGGTCACGAACCCTTCAGCGGTTTCGAGCTCGTACGAGATCCAGTACGGCTCGGGGACGGTTCCGACGGCCCGCCCGCGCGCCCGCATGACTCCATCCCCGTGCTCGACCCAAGCGGTCTCGAACCCCCGGCTCGCGGACACGTCCCAGGTGATGACACGCGAAGCAGACATACCGGCCACTCTAGATCTGAAAGGGCGCGCAGCGCCGCTTTCAGGGGCGCGGGGAACTGCGCGACCAGCCACAACGGACCCGCAGCTCCCCACAGCCGAACCGTCAACGCTTGCCGTTCTTGGGGTCGACCAGGCCCGCGCGGCGCAACGCGTCGGCCATCGCCCCGTTGGCAGGCGGAGGCGCCTGACGCGAACCGCCACCCCCACCGCCGCCACGGCGCCCCGCGGCGCCGCCCTGCCGCTGCTGCGGCGGACGCCCACCGCGCTGCCGGCGCTCGCCGGAGCCGCCCTGCCCCTGCGGTGCCGCCTCGTCGTCCAGGCGCAGCGTCAGCGAGATCCGCTTGCGCGGGATGTCGACGTCGAGGACCTTCACCTTGACGATGTCACCGGGCTTCACCACGTCCCGCGGATCCTTGACGAACGTCTTCGACATCGCGGACACGTGCACCAGACCGTCCTGGTGGACCCCGACGTCCACGAACGCGCCGAACGCGGCGACGTTCGTCACGACGCCCTCCAGGACCATCCCGGACGAGAGGTCCGAGATCTTCTCCACGCCCTCCTTGAAGGCGGCCGTCTTGAAGGCCGGACGCGGGTCGCGGCCGGGCTTCTCCAGCTCCTTGAGGATGTCCGTGACCGTCGGCAGACCGAACGTCTCGTCCACGAAGTCCTGCGGCTTCAGCGAGCGCAGCACCGCCGTGTTGCCGATGAGCCCCGCGACCTCCTGCCCGGCGGTCTTCACCATGCGCCGGACCACCGGGTAGGCCTCCGGGTGCACGCTGGACGCGTCCAGCGGGTCGTCACCGCCGCGGATCCGCAGGAAGCCCGCGCACTGCTCGTAGGCCTTCGGGCCCAGCCGCGCCACCTTCTTCAGCTCACCGCGGGACGTGAACGGACCGTTGGCGTCCCGGTGCGCCACGATGTTCTCGGCGAGCCCGGAGGTGATGCCGGAGACCCGGGAGAGCAGCGGGGCCGACGCCGTGTTGACGTCCACGCCCACGCCGTTCACACAGTCCTCCACCACCGCGTCCAGCGAACGCGACAGCTTCACCTCGGACAGGTCGTGCTGGTACTGGCCGACACCGATCGACTTCGGGTCGATCTTCACCAGCTCGGCCAGCGGGTCCTGGAGCCGCCGGGCGATCGACACGGCGCCGCGCAGCGACACGTCCATGTCGGGCAGCTCCTGCGAGGCGAAGGCGGACGCCGAGTACACGGACGCGCCGGCCTCGGACACCATCACCTTCGTGAGCTTCAGCTCCGGGTGCTTGGTGATCAGTTCCCCGGCGAGCTTGTCGGTCTCGCGGGACGCCGTGCCGTTGCCGATGGCGATCAGCTCGACCGCGTGCTCCTTCGCGAGCCGGGCCAGCTTGGCGATGGCCTCGTCCCACCGGTTGGCCGGGACGTGCGGGTGGATGACGTCCGTGGCGACGACCTTGCCGGTCGCGTCGACGACGGCGACCTTCACACCCGTACGGAAACCGGGGTCCAGCCCGAGCGTCGCACGCGTGCCCGCCGGGGCGGCGAGCAGCAGGTCGCGCAGGTTCGCCGCGAAGACCCGCACCGCCTCGTCCTCGGCGGCCGTGCGCAGCCGCAGCCTGAGGTCGATGCCGAGGTGGACGAGGATGCGGGTACGCCAGGCCCAGCGGACCGTGTCCAGCAGCCACTTGTCGCCCGGGCGGCCCCGGTCGGCGATCCGGAACCGGTGCGCGACCATGCCCTCGTACGACGACGGGCCGTCGGTCGGCTCCTCGGGCTCCAGGACGAGGTCGAGGACCTCCTCCTTCTCGCCGCGCAGCATCGCCAGGATGCGGTGCGAGGGGAGCTCCGTGAACGGCTCGGCGAAGTCGAAGTAGTCGGCGAACTTCGCGCCCGCCTCCTCCTTGCCGTCCCGCACCTTGGCGGCCAGCCGCCCGCGCACCCACATGCGCTCGCGCAGCTCGCCGATCAGGTCGGCGTCTTCCGAGAACCGCTCGGTGAGGATCGCCCGGGCGCCGTCGAGGGCCGCCTGCGGATCGGCGACGCCCTTGTCGGCGTCGACGAACGCGGCGGCCGCGGCGAGGGGCTCGACGGTCGGATCGCCGAGCAGCCCCTCCGCCAGCGGCTCGAGACCGGCCTCGCGCGCGATCTGCGCCTTGGTGCGCCGCTTGGGCTTGTACGGGAGGTAGATGTCCTCCAGGCGCGCCTTGGTCTCCGCGCCCCGGATCCGCGCCTGAAGTTCCTCGGTGAGCTTGCCCTGCTCGCGCACCGACTCCAGGATCGCCGTCCGCCGCTCCTCCAGCTCCCGCAGATAGCGCAGCCGCTCCTCGACGGTGCGCAGTTGCGCATCGTCGAGCATCTCGGTCGCTTCCTTGCGGTAGCGGGCGATGAAGGGCACCGTAGAACCGCTGTCGAGCAGCTCCACGGCAGCCCTGACCTGCCGCTCCCGTACGCCGAGTTCCTCGGCGATCCTGCCTTCGATGGACCCTACTTCGAGGGACCCGGGTGTCGTCACGTCCCGTACCGCCTTCTCCACTGAGGTTGCGCGGCAATTGTGGCAGGTGACACCGACACTCGGGGGCAGGGCGGCACCCGGCAGGTCGGGACGGTTCTTGTCGGAACCCCGCGGCTCCGGCCCCGCGGCTCAGACCCTGCGGCTGCGGGTCGAGGACGAAGCGCCGCCGAAGAGCCGGGCCAGGGCCCGGAAGGGCAGGGTGACGACGGTGGCGATGGCGCCGCCGATCTGGCGCAGCACGTCTGCAATGGCACGGAACACGTAACTCCCCTTTCCTCTCCCGACCGCAGCGGCCGGGAGAGACCGGGTACCTCGCCAAAGCCTCACTATGCGTCACGGCCCCGCACGTGTGCCCGGACCGTGGGCACCCCCCGGTCAGCGCTTGCCGAGCAGGTCCGCCGGATACGCCCCGGCCTTGAGCGCCGCCTGCGCGAACCCCGCCCCCAGCTCGGTCAGCCGCGCCACCCCCTGCGCGCCCAGGTGCTCGTACGGGGCCCGGTCCAGGCGGTCCGTCTCCTGCTCGATCTCCTCGCGCAGGGCGGCACCGCGCTCGGTGAGCTCGCCGGCCGCGTCCAGCAGCCCGCGCTCACGCAGCCGGCCCGTCGCCGCGTCCCAGTCCTCCTGGTTCCAGCCGCGGGTGCCGAAGACCCACTTCGGTGTCATGCCCTTGCCCGTCGCCGTGTGGGTCACCATGGCCTCCAGCCCGTCCAGCCCCGCGGACATCAGCACGGCCAGATGCCCGTCGCCCCGGTGCTCGCGCAGCAGGGTCGCCGCATGCCAGTACGCGAGATGCGGCTCCTCGGGGACGGGCAGGTCGGCATGGGCGGCGTAGAGCGGCCGCGCCCCGCGCGAACACGCCTCGGCGGCGCGCAGCGCGAGCTTCGCGGCCTCGGCCATCTCGGCCGACGCCACGGCCTCTTCGCCCAGCAGCCGGCGCAGCGTCGCGTCGACCGCACGCGCGCGTGCCGCCAGCACCTGGCCGGGTGTGGCGGTCTCCCACACCGCCGGCACGTACCGGGCCACCAGCTCGTACTTGTAGTTGTAGAAAGCCGCGGCCACCGCCCCGGCCCCGACCGGCCCGAGGGCGGCGGCGCGCACGGCGAAGTTCACGGCCCGGGGGTCGGTGACCCCGACGGCACCCAGTTCCCGGCCCACATCGGGCGAGAAGTAGTGCGTGGAATGCAGGGAGTTGAGCACGTTGTGGCAGCGTCGGCCGGCGCGCGGCTCAAGGGCGGCAGTCGTCATGCCCGGCAGGTTACCAACCGCTTGGTATGCCCTCTAGGGTCGCGGGCGTCATGGCAGAAAAGGTGGGGACCTCGTCATTGCGGCCACACTCCGGGCCCGCGAAGAATCGACGGCATGGCCCAGCGCACCATTCTCGCCGTCCTCTTCGAGGGCGTGCAGAGCCTCGACGTCACCGGGCCCGTGGAGGTCTTCGCGGGCGCGGAACTGCTCTCGCCGGGCGCGTACCGGATCCGCACGGCGTCTTTGGACGGCGCGCCCGTGCGGACCACCAGCGGTCTGACCCTCGTGCCGGACGTGTCCCTGGCCACCGCGCCCGACCCGGACATCCTCCTCGTCCCCGGCGGCACGGGCAGCCTGCGCCCCGACCCGCGTCTGGTCGACTGGGTGCGCGAGCACGGGCCGCGCGCCGCCCGCCTGGTCTCCGTGTGCACCGGCGCGTCCGTGCTCGCCGCGGCCGGCCTGCTGGACGGCCGCCGGGCCACGACCCACTGGGCGTACTGCGACCGGCTCGCCCGCGACCACCCGGCCGTCGAGATCGACCCCGACCCCGTCTACGTACGCGACGGACACATCGCCACCTCGGCCGGTGTCACCGCCGGCATCGACCTCGCCCTCGCCCTGGTGGAGGAGGACCTGGGCCGGGACGCCGCCCTCACCATCGCCCGCCACCTGGTCGTGTTCCTGCGCCGGCCCGGGAACCAGGCGCAGTTCAGCGCCCAGCTCGCGGCCCAGATCGCACACCGCGAGCCCCTGAGGGAGGTCCAGCGCTTCATCGCCGAACGCCCCGACGCCGACCTCTCCGTCGGGGCCCTCGCCGCCCGCGCCCGTCTGTCGCCCCGCCACTTCGCCCGGGCCTTCCGGTCCGAGACCGGTATGACGCCGGGCCGGTACGTGGACCGGGTCCGCCTCGAACACGCCCGCCGCCTGCTGGAGGACACCGCCGACGGCATCGAGGAGATCTCCCGCACCAGCGGCTACGGCACCCCCGAGGCCATGCGCCGCGCCTTCGTCAAGGCTCTGGGCACGCCCCCAGCGGAGTACCGCCGGCGCTTCCGCCCGGCGACGACGTCCTGACCCCCACCCCACCCGACCGGAAGGGTCCCATGCAGATCGCCATCGTCCTCTACGACCGCTTCACCGCCCTCGACGCCGTGGGCCCCTATGAGACCCTCGGCCGGCTCCCGGACGCGGAGACCGTCTTCGTCGCCGAGGAGAGCGGCCCCGTACGGAACGAGTCCGGCAACCTCGCCCTCGTCGCCGACCGGACCCTGGCCGAGGTACCGAACCCCGACATCATCGTGGTCCCCGGCGGCCCGGGCCCGCTCCCGCTCGCGGCGGACGGCCCCCTGCTCACCTGGCTGCGCTCCGCCGACGCCGGCAGCACCTGGACGACGTCCGTGTGCACCGGCTCCCTGCTGCTCGCCGCCGCCGGACTGCTCCGGGGCCGCCGCGCGACCTCCCACTGGCTGGCCCTGGAGGAGCTGAAGCGCCACGGCGCCGAGCCGACGGGGGAGCGGGTCGTCACCGACGGCAAGTACGTCACCGCGGCCGGCGTCTCCGCCGGCATCGACATGGGACTGACCCTGCTGGGCCGGATCGCGGGCGACACCCACGCGCAGATCGTCCAGCTCGCCGCCGAGTACGACCCGCAGCCGCCCTACGACGCCGGATCACCTGAAAAAGCCCCCGCCCACGTGGTCGAACTGGTCCGCACGCACTCCGGCGTCATCCTCACGTAGGCACATTCCAGCCGAACCGCGGCTGCCTGCGCTCCAGGAACGCGGCGACGCCCTCCGCGGTGTCGCCGCTCTCGCGTGCCCGCGCGGCCCAGTGGGCATCGCGGTCCGTGCGGCCGTTCGCGAACTCCTTGGCCGCGGCCTGCGTCAACTGCGAACGGGACACCAGGATCCGGGTGAACTCGGCGACCCGCTTGCCCAGTTCGCCCTCGGGCAGCACCTCGTCGGCCAGCCCGGTGCGCAGCGCCCGCTCCGCGTCGATCAGTTCGCCGGAGAAGAGCAGGTACTTGGCGGTGGCCGGCCCGGCCAGGGACACCAGCCGCCGGGTGGAGGACGCCGGATACACGATGCCGAGCTTCGCCGGCGTCACCCCGAACAGCGCCCCCTCCTCGGCGAACCGCAGATCACAGGCCGCCGCCAGCTGCGCCCCGCCGCCCACGCAGTGTCCGCGCACCGCCGCCAGCGTCGGCTTCGGGAACGCGGCGAGCGCCTCCTCGGCCGCCACGGCCAGCCGCTGCGCCTCCTCAGGCGAGCCCCGCAGCGTCGAGATGTCGGCCCCGGCGCAGAACGTCCCGCCCTCGCCGGTGAGCACCAGCGCCCGCACGGCCGGATCACTCGCGAGCCGCTCCAGCAGCGGCGGCAGGGAACGCCACATCGCGGCCGTCATGGCGTTGCGCTTCTCGGGATGGTGGATGACGACCGTCGCGACCGAGTCGGTCACGCTGTACAGCAACTGCGGCTCCATGCGCCGGATGTTATCCGGATGCCAAACCCGTACAACCCGAATAGTTCGCCGAGACGGCACAACAGGGGCAGGACCAGTCCCACAACTGACCGTGTCATACGCCAACGGTCATAAGTGCTCGATAGTTGCTGACTTCTGTTCAGCCCTGGGGTAGGGAGCGCATCGTTACCAACACTCGGGGTGTGGCGACAATCGAGCGTGAGGGTGGCGACCGGACGATGGACGACGACGGGCGTGGGTTCGGCCGACGCCCAGAGGGCGGCGCGGCGCCCCTCGGCCCCGGGCCCGCGGATCCGCTGCCGTACGAAGGGGTCTGGCGGTTCACCGCACCGGCGGTCGACGCCTCGGTGCCGCAGGCGCGGCACGCCGTACGGGACCTGCTGCTGCGTCAGGGGGTGCCGGCCTCGGACGACCTGGCCCAAGGGCTGCTGCTGATCGTCTCGGAGCTGGTGACGAACGCCGTGAAGCACGCGGCGGTGCTCTCACCGACCATCGCCGTCGAGCTGGCCGTCGGTGCCGAGTGGCTGCGCGTGTCCGTGGAGGACAACCACCCGTACCGGCCGACCGCACTGGAGACCGACCACGGCCGGACCGGCGGCCGCGGACTGCTGCTGGTGCGCGAGATCACACGCGAGGCGGGCGGTGTCTGCGAGGTCGATCACACCGCGAGCGGCGGCAAGGTGATCTGGGCCACCCTGCCGCTCAAACCCGTGCGCTTCCCCTGACAACCCGGTCCGTCAGGACCGTCGTCACCATCCGGCCGACGTGCCGGTCAGCTCCCTGATCGCCGGCCGGGCCGCGTCCAGGACGGTCATGAACCAGGACGAGAAGGTGTCTTTGGCGTGCCGCTCCGCCAGCTCGGGCGGGGTCACGAACGCCGTCGACGCCACCTCCGCCGGATCCGGCCGCAGCACCGCCTGCACCATCCCGACGAAGAGGTGGTTGTACTCCTGCTCCACCAGACCGGACTCGGGGTCCGGGTGGTTGTAGCGGACCGTGCCCGCCTCGGCCAGCAGGGACGGGGAGGCGCCGAGTTCCTCGAAGGTCCGCCGCGCCGCCGCCGCGAAGGGTGCCTCACCGGGGTAGGGGTGGCCGCAGCAGGTGTTCGACCACACGCCGGGCGAGTGGTACTTGCCCAGTGCCCGCTGCTGGAGCAGCAGCCGGCCGTACTCGTCGAAGAGGAACACGGAGAACGCGCGGTGCAACTGCCCGGGTGGCTGATGGGCGGCGAGCTTTTCCGCGGTGCCGATCGTCACGCCGTCCTCGTCGACCAGTTCCAGCAAAATCGCGTCTGCGGTGCCGTTCGACGGGTTGTGCGTCGCGGTGGCAGGTGTGATCGGCATACCCATCCTTCACATCGGTCTTCGCGCCCCAAGTCTGCCGTACGAATCCGGCACTCCCGGCACTCCCCGACGCGCCCCGCATGTCCCGCGCGGTGGCGCGGAGCGCGGACGGCGCCGATCGGACACCGGAAGAGGGACCCAGTAGGGGATCGTGCCCGGCGCGGTGGGCCGAAAATCGTCCCCGCGGGTGCGGTGAGAGCCAGGGCGCGGGCGCGCGCCGGAGGGCTGCGTACCCCGGCGCACTCCCAGCACAACGCGCCCCACCAGCGCCAACAGCCCCGGACGTCCCGGAAGCGGGCGCGTCAGTGACAGAGGCGCGCCTCGTGCTCCGCGTGCCCGCCGGGCTCCAACTGGAAGGTGCAGTGCTCCACGTCGAAGTGGCCGCCGAGACAGTCCTGGAGCTCGTGGAGCATCTTCTCGTGGCCGATCGCGCTCAGCACGTCCGAGCTGACGACCACGTGCGCCGACAGCACCGGCATGCCGGAGGTGATCGTCCAGGCGTGCAGGTCGTGGACGTCCTCCACCCCGTCGGTCGCGAGGATGTGGGCCCGCACCTCCGCCATGTCGACACCCTTGGGCGCCGCCTCCAGCAGGACGTTCAGGGTCTCGCGCAGCAGCTTCACCGTGCGCGGCACGATCATCAGCGCGATGACGAGCGAGGCGATCGGGTCGGCGGCCTGCCAGCCGGTGACCATGATCACCAAGGACGAGACGATCACCGTGACCGAACCCAGGGCGTCCGCCGCCACCTCCAGGAACGCGCCGCGGACGTTCAGGCTCTCCTTCTGGCCGCGCATCAGCAGCGCCAGCGACACCATGTTCGCGACCAGGCCGATGACACCGAACACGACAGCGAGGTGGCCCTCGGTGTCCGCCGGAGTGACGAAGCGCTGGACCGACTCGTACAGGACGTACCCGCCGACCCCGAGCAGCAGCAGGCAGTTGGCCAGGGCGGCGAGGATCTCGGCGCGGGCGTAACCGAAGGTCGCCCGGTCGCTGGGCGGGCGGTTCGCGAAGTGGATCGCGAGCAGCGCCATGCCCAGGCCCAACGCGTCCGTCGCCATGTGCGCCGAGTCCGCGACGAGCGCGAGCGAGTCGGCGAGCAGCCCGCCGACGATCTGGACGACCACGATGCCGAGCGTGATCGCCAGCGCGACCCGCAGCCTGCCGCGGTACGCCGAGGTCGCCGTACCGCCGGCCGCTGCGCCGTGCGCGTGCCCGTGATCGTGCCCAGCCCCCATGAAAGCCGCCCTCCGGTGTCCGTCCGATCGTCGCGCTGATCGCGCCGAGCACCCCAGTGAACTACGGGGAGGGGGTATGCGCAACGCGGCACTGAACACCGTTGTCATGTGCCCTGACCTGCGGAAACGATGCGCAGGTCAGGGCGCCCTCAGTAGGTCAGGAGCCATGGTGCAGGAGCCAGCCGCGCCAGGCCGACTCGGCCATCTCGCGCACCCCGCGCCGCGCGGTCCAGCCGAGTTCCTCCGCCGCCCGGGACGCCGAGGCGACCGCCCGGGGCGCGTCCCCGGGGCGGCGGCCCTCGACCAGCGGTGGCCGGCGGTCGCCGGTGACCTCGCCGATGACCGTGATGAGTTCGCGCACCGAGACGCCCTCGCCCCGGCCGATGTTGACCGTCAGATCACCCCTGACGTCCCCGCCGGCGAGCCGCCGGGCCGCCGCGAGATGCGCCTCGGCCAGATCGGCGACGTGAATGTAGTCACGGACGCAGGTGCCGTCCGGGGTCGGGTAGTCGTCGCCGAAGATCCTCGGCGCCTCGTCGCGCGTCAGCCGGTCGAAGACCATCGGGACGATGTTGAAGACGCCCGTGTCGGCCAGCTCCGGCGCGGCCGCGCCCGCCACGTTGAAATAGCGCAGACATACCGTGGAGATCCCGTGCGCCCGGCCCGCCGCCCGCACCAGCCACTCCCCGGCGAGCTTGGTCTCGCCGTAGGGGTTCACCGGCGCGCAGGGCGTGTCCTCCGTGATGAGGTCCACACCCGGGTCGCCGTACACCGCCGCCGACGACGAGAACACGAAGCGCTCGATCCCGGCCCCGGCGACCGCGTCCAGGAGGGTCACCAGACCGCCGACGTTCTCCCGGTAGTACCGCGTGGGCTGCGCGACGGACTCGGCGACCTGCTTGCGCGCCGCGAGATGCACCACACCCGTCACACCGTGCTCCGCGAACACCCGTTTCAGCAGGTCGCCGTCGAGCGACGAGCCCTCGACGAGCGGTACGTCCGCGGGAAGCCGCGCCGGCACCCCGGCCGAGAGGTCGTCCAGGGCGAGGACGCGCTCCCCGGCCTCGTTCATGGCCCTGGCCACGTGGGCCCCGATGTAGCCGGCCCCGCCGGTGATCAGCCAAGTCATGGTCGCCCACCCTATGCGGCCCTGGCCGGACCCTGCCCGATGTCCTCGATGTCCGGTCCGGGGGGCGCGGTTTGTGGGGCGGGCCCCGGATCCACGATGATGATCGCGGCAAAGGCCTGTGCGAACCACGTCGATCGATCTGCCGAACAGGCGGTGAACGCGGCCCTCCCGGCATCCGATAGCCTCTGCCGACATGCCGCCCGGGAGCTTTCCGGCGCGGGCGCCCCCACCATGTACAGCACTGGCGCGGACGCGTCGGTACCCAGGGAGTGAATTCGGTTGTCGACCGCCATCCTCACCGGTCAGCCGGTCCCCGGATCGTCGATCGAGGGCGATCTGCGGTCCCTCGGCTTCGACGTGCGGGTCGCGGCCGACGCCGCCGAGGCCGAGACCCTGCTCGCCGGGGTGCCGGGCGAGGAGCGCGTGGCCCTGGTCGACGCCCGCTTCGTGGGGCATGTGCACGCGCTGCGCCTCGGCCTCACCGACCCCCGCTTCCCGCTCGCGGCGATCCCCGGCGCCGTCACGGCCCAGCCCGTCGGCCGCCAGGCCCTGACCCGGGCGATGGCTCGTGAGAACTCCGCGGGCGGCGGCACCACCATGGTCGACAGCCTCGCCGACCGCATCGTCACCGCCCTGGACGCCGACGGCACCAAGGTGCACCGCCCCGAGCTGGGCAGCCTCGTCGCCGCCGTCCCCGCCGACCCCCAGGCCCGCAACGAGGCACGGCAGGCGGTGACGGACGTCGACGACGAGGCCGTACGCCTGAAGTCGGCCGTGAAGTCCCGCGACGGCTTCTTCACCACCTACTGCATCAGCCCGTACTCCCGGTACATCGCCCGCTGGTGCGCCCGCCGCGGCCTGACCCCGAACCAGGTCACCACCGCCTCGCTGCTCACCGCCCTCATAGCGGCGGCCTGCGCGGCCACCGGCACCCGCGGCGGCTTCGTCGCGGCCGGCGTCCTGCTCATCGCGTCCTTCGTCCTGGACTGCACGGACGGCCAGCTCGCCCGCTACTCCCTGCAGTACTCCACGCTCGGCGCCTGGCTCGACGCCACCTTCGACCGGGCCAAGGAGTACGCCTACTACGCCGGCCTCGCCCTGGGAGCGGCCCGCGGCGGCGACGACGTCTGGGCCCTCGCCCTCGGCGCCATGGTCCTGCAGACCTGCCGGCACGTCGTGGACTTCTCCTTCAACGAGGCCAACCACGACGCCACCGCCAACACCAGCCCCACCGCAGCCCTCTCCGACAAGCTCGACAGCGTCGGCTGGACGGTCTGGGTGCGCCGCATGATCGTCCTGCCCATCGGCGAGCGCTGGGCGATGATCGCGGTACTCACGGCGGCCACCACGCCCCGCATCACCCTCTACGCGCTGCTCATCGGCTGCGCCTTCGCGGCGACGTACACGACAGCGGGCCGCGTGCTGCGCTCCCTGACCCGCAAGGCGCGGCGCACCGACCGGGCGGCCGGGGCGCTCGCCGACCTCGCGGACAGCGGCCCGCTCGCCCAGGGCGTGGCTCAGGCCCTCAAGAAGCCCGCCCGCCGCCTGCCGGGCTTCGCGACCCCCGCCGTCGCCCTCCTCGGCGGTCTCGCCGTGGTCCTCACGGCCGCACTGACCGGCTTCGGCGGACCCTGGCCGATCGTCGCCGCACTCGCCTACGCCCTCACCTCCGGCCTCGCCGTCGCCCGCCCCCTCAAGGGAGCCCTCGACTGGCTGGTCCCGCCGTTCCTCCGCGCCGCCGAGTACGGCACCGTCCTGGTCCTGGCGGCCCGAGCGGACGTGCACGGAGCCCTTCCCGCGGCTTTCGGGCTGGTGGCCGCGGTCGCCTACCATCACTACGACACGGTGTACCGCATCCGCGGCAACGCCGGAGCGCCCCCGGCCTGGCTGGTGCGTTCCATCGGGGGGCACGAAGGACGGACGCTGCTCGTCACCGTCCTCGCCGCGCTGCTCACCGCCTCGCAGTTCACGGTCGCGCTCACGGTTCTCGCCGTGGCCGTGGCCCTGGTGGTGCTCGTCGAGAGCATCCGCTTCTGGGTGTCCGCTGGGGCGCCCGCCGTACACGATGAAGGAGAACCCGCATGATCGGCCTCGTGCTGGCGGCCGGCGCCGGACGGCGTCTGCGCCCCTACACCGACAGCCTTCCCAAGGCGCTGGTGCCGGTGGGTCCCGCGGGCATAGAGGGCGAACCCACGGTTCTCGACCTGACGCTCGGCAACTTCGCCGAGATCGGTCTCACCGAGGTCGCGATCATCGTCGGCTACCGCAAGGAAGCCGTGTACGAGCGCAAGGCGGCCCTGGAGGAGAAGTACGGCCTCAAGCTCACCCTCATCGACAACGACAAGGCCGAGGAGTGGAACAACGCCTACTCCCTGTGGTGCGGGCGTGACGCCCTCAAGGACGGTGTGATCCTCGCCAACGGCGACACCGTCCACCCGGTCTCCGTCGAGAAGACGCTGCTCGCCGCCCGCGGCGACGGCAAGAAGATCATCCTCGCCCTGGACACGGTCAAGGACCTGGCCGACGAGGAGATGAAGGTCGTCGTCGACCCCGGGAAGGGCATGACGAAGATCACCAAGCTGATGGACCCCGCCGAGGCCACCGGCGAATACATCGGCGTCACCCTCATCGAGGGCGACGCGGCCCCCGAACTGGCCGACGCGCTCAAGACCGTGTGGGAGACCGACCCGCAGCAGTTCTACGAGCACGGCTACCAGGAGCTGGTGAACCGCGGCTTCCGGATCGACGTGGCGCCGATCGGCGACGTCAAGTGGGTGGAGATCGACAACCACGACGATCTCGCCCGCGGACGGGAGATCGCATGCCAGTACTGACCCGGCTCATCCCCTCGCCGCTGGTCGTGGACATCCGCCCGGGTGCCCTCGACGACCTGGCGTGCGTCCTCGCCGACGAGCGCATCTCGCACTCCGGCCGCCTCGCCGTCGCCGTCAGCGGCGGCTCCGGCGCCAGGCTGCGCGAGCGCATCTCGCCGAGCATGCCCGGCGCCACCTGGTACGAGGTGGGCGGCGGCACCCTCGACGACGCGGTCCGGCTGGCGAGCGACATAAAGGCCGGCCACTTCGACGCGGTCGTCGGCCTCGGCGGCGGCAAGATCATCGACTGTGCCAAGTTCGCCGCGGCACGCGTCGGCCTGCCCCTGGTTGCCGTGCCCACGAACCTCGCGCACGACGGTCTGTGCTCGCCGGTCGCCACCCTCGACAACGACGCGGGCCGCGGCTCCTACGGTGTGCCGAACCCGATTGCCGTCGTCATCGACCTGGACGTCATCCGCGAGGCCCCGGTCCGTTTCGTCCGCGCCGGCATCGGCGACGCCGTCTCCAACATCTCGGCGATCGCCGACTGGGAGCTGGCGGGCCGGGTCAAGGGCGAGCGGATCGACGGACTCGCCGCGGCCATGGCCCGCCAGGCCGGCGAGGCCGTCCTGCGGCACCCGGGCGGCATCGGGGACAACGACTTCCTCCAGGTGCTCGCCGAGGCGCTGGTCCTCAGCGGCATCGCGATGTCGGTGTCGGGCGACTCGCGGCCGTCCTCCGGGGCGTGCCACGAGATCAACCACGCCTTCGACCTGCTCTACCCGAAGCGGGCCGCCGCCCACGGCGAGCAGTGCGGTCTCGGCGCGGCCTTCGCGATGTGGCTGCGCGGGGCGCACGAACAGTCGGCGTACATGGCCGAGGTACTGCGCCGGCACGGGCTGCCCGTGCTGCCGGACGAGATCGGCTTCACGACGGACGAGTTCGTCAAGGCCGTCGAGTTCGCCCCGGAGACCCGGCCCGGCCGCTACACCATCCTCGAACACCTCGACCTGAACACCGAACAGATCAAGGACACCTACACCGACTATGTCAAGGCCATCGGTAGCTGAACTACGCCCCGTCGTTCACCCCGCGGGGGTGAAGGACCGGCGCAGCGGTGAGCACTGGATGGGACGCCTCTACATGCGTGAGGTGTCCCTGCGGGTCGACCGTTACCTGGTCAACACCAGGGTCACGCCCAACCAGCTCACCTACCTGATGACCGTCTTCGGTGTGCTCGCGGCCCCGGCACTTCTCGTGCCGGGGATCCCGGGCGCCGTGCTCGGCGTGGTGTGCGTCCAGATGTACCTCCTGCTGGACTGCGTCGACGGCGAGATCGCGCGCTGGAAGAAGCAGTACTCGCTCAACGGCGTCTACCTGGACCGCGTCGGCGCCTACCTCACCGACGCCGCCGTGCTCGTCGGCTTCGGCCTGCGCGCCGCCGACCTGTGGGGCAGCGGCCGGATCGACTGGCTGTGGGCCTTCCTCGGCACCCTGGCCGCCCTGGGCGCCATCCTGATCAAGGCCGAGACGGACCTCGTCGGCGTCGCCCGGCACCAGGCCGGGAAGCCGCCGGTCCAGGAGGCCGCCGCCGAGATCCGCTCCTCCGGTATGGCGCTGGCCCGCAAGGCCGCCGCCGCGCTCAAGTTCCACCGCCTGATCCTCGGCATCGAGGCGTCCCTGCTGATCCTCGTCCTGGCCGTCGCCGACCAGGTCCGCGGCGACCTGTTCTTCTCCCGGCTCGGCGTCGCCGTGCTAGCCGGCATCGCGCTGGTGCAGACCCTGCTGCACCTGGTGTCGATCCTCGCTTCCAGCAGGCTGAAGTGAGCGGTATGAAGGTCGGCGCCGTCATCATCACCATGGGCAACCGCCCCGACGAGCTGCGGGCCCTGCTCGACTCGGTCGCCAAGCAGGACGGCGACCCGGTCGAGGTGGTCGTCGTCGGCAACGGCTCGCCCGTCCCGGACGTCCCCGAGGGTGTCCGAACGATCGAACTGCCCGAGAACCTAGGCATCCCCGGCGGCCGCAACGTCGGCATCGAGGCCTTCGGCCCGGCCGGCCGGGACGTCGACATCCTGCTGTTCCTCGACGACGACGGCCTGCTCGCCGGTCACGACACCGCCGAACTGTGCCGGAAGGCCTTCGAGGCCGACCCGAAGCTCGGCATCATCAGCTTCCGCATAGCCGACCCGGACACCGGCGTCACCCAGCGCCGCCACGTGCCCCGGCTGCGCGCCGCCGACCCGATGCGCTCCTCCCGGGTCACGACCTTCCTGGGCGGCGCCAACGCCGTGCGCACCCGCGTCTTCGCCGACGTCGGCGGACTCCCGGACGCATTCTTCTACGCCCACGAGGAAACCGACCTGGCATGGCGGGCCCTCGACGCGGGCTGGATGATCGACTACCGGTCCGACATGGTGCTGTACCACCCGACGACCGCTCCCTCGCGGCACGCGGTCTACCACCGCATGGTCGCCCGCAACCGTGTCTGGCTCGCCCGCCGCAATCTCCCCGCGCCGCTCGTCCCGGTCTACCTCGGCGTGTGGCTGCTGCTCACCCTCGTACGCCGTCCCTCCGGCCCCGCCCTGCGGGCCTGGTTCGGCGGATTCCGCGAGGGCTGGACGACCCCGTGCGGGCCGCGCCGTCCCATGAAGTGGCGTACGGTGTGGCGGCTGACCCGGCTGGGCCGGCCCCCCGTCATCTGACAAGCTCGTATCGGAGTATCCGGGAGCACCCGGGCCGTACCCTGGCCCACGGCTCATGCAGGCCCGGACAGGCCGCGCATCTCGAAGACGAAAGTTTCCACTAGTGAGTGAGACAACGCACGACGCCACGGTCGCGGTCAGCGCGCCCGCGGCGCCCGACGAGGGACTCACGGCGAGGGAGCTCGCCGCCAAGTACGGGCTCAGCGTGAGCGGCGCCCGGCCGTCCCTCATCGAGTACGTCCGTCAGCTCTGGGACCGGCGGCACTTCATCCTCGCCTTCTCCCGCGCGAAGCTGACCGCTCAGTACAGCCAGGCCAAGCTCGGCCAGCTGTGGCAGGTGGCCACACCGCTGCTGAACGCGGCCGTGTACTTCTTCATCTTCGGCCTGCTCCTGGAGGCCGACCGCGGTCTGCCCCGCGAGGTGTACATCCCGTTCCTGGTCACGGGCGTGTTCGTGTTCACCTTCACGCAGAGCTCGGTGATGGCGGGCGTGCGCGCGATCTCCGGCAATCTCGGCCTGGTCCGCGCCCTGCACTTCCCGCGGGCCTCGCTGCCGATCTCCTTCGCGCTCCAGCAGCTCCAGCAGCTGCTGTTCTCGATGATCGTGCTGTTCGCCGTCGCGGTCGGCTTCGGTCAGTACCCGGACCTGTCCTGGGTGCTGATCGTGCCGGTGCTCGTCCTGCAGTTCTGCTTCAACACCGGCCTCGCGCTGATCATGGCCCGGGCGGGCGCCAAGACCCCGGACCTCGCGCAGCTGATGCCGTTCGTGATGCGGACCTGGATGTACGCGTCCGGTGTGATGTTCTCCATCCCGATCTTCCTCAAGGACAAGCCGGACTGGATCGCGAACATCCTCCAGTGGAACCCGGCCGCGATCTACATGGACCTGATGCGCTTCGCCCTCATCGACGACTACGGCTCGGAGTACCTCCCCGACCACGTGTGGGCGGCCGCGGGCGGCTGGGCCGTGCTGTTCGCCCTGGGCGGCTTCGTGTACTTCTGGAAGGCGGAGGAGAGGTACGGCCGTGGCTGAGCAGAAGCAGGACGAACGGATCCCCACCGTCATCGCGGACGACCTGCACATCGTCTACCGCGTCAACGGCGCCAAGAGCGGCAAGGGCAGCGCCACAGCCGCCCTCAGCCGCATCCTCAAGCGCGGCGAGGAGCGCGGCGTGCGCAAGGTGCATGCCGTACGAGGCGTCTCCTTCGTCGCGTACCGCGGCGAGGCCATCGGCCTGATCGGCTCCAACGGCTCCGGCAAGTCGACCCTGCTGCGCGCCATCGCCGGTCTGCTCCCCGCCGAGCAGGGCAAGGTCTACACCGACGGCCAGCCCTCGCTGCTCGGGGTCAACGCGGCCCTGATGAACGACCTCACCGGCGAACGCAACGTCATATTGGGCGGGCTCGCCATGGGCATGTCCCGGGAGGAGATCAAGGAGCGCTACCAGGACATCGTCGACTTCTCCGGCATCAACGAGAAGGGCGACTTCATCACCCTGCCGATGCGCACCTACTCCTCCGGCATGGCGGCCCGGCTCCGCTTCTCCATCGCCGCGGCCAAGGACCACGACGTCCTGATGATCGACGAGGCCCTGGCCACCGGTGACCGCAAGTTCCAGAAGCGCTCCGAGGACCGCATCCGGGAGTTGCGCAAGGAAGCCGGCACGGTGTTTCTGGTCAGTCACAACAACAAGTCCATCCGCGACACCTGCAACCGCGTCCTGTGGCTGGAACGCGGCGAACTGCGCATGGACGGCCCGACCGACGAGGTGCTCAAGGAGTACGAGAAGTTCACGGGCAAGTAGCCCGATCCGGCCAGGGCCCCGCCGGAACTGTTCCGGCGGGGCCCTGCGTCTGCAAAAGATGCGTCAACTCCGGCCCTCGTCAGGAATCTTGGAGTCAATCGGTGTGTTCTCGTGATGTGCGGGACACCCTGGCGATCCTCGATGCGTTGTACAACGTAAGCTGTACCGGTCCCGAAACGCGGCAATCAGGGCGATAATGCGCGACATCGCTCGTCGCACCGCCGTGCGGACGGCCGGGCGGCGTGTCCGAAATAGTGTGTATTGGGTCGGCAGTGTAGAACGGGAGATGTGACGGCGATGGCTACGGAAACTCCCCAGCTCCACGCAGCACGTGCCGTCCTCGCGCCGGGCAGCCGGCGGTGACGGGAACCGGCACGGCGCGCGCCCTCGACCCGGAGCGGGGCACGCTCGACAAGGCCGCGGGCGAGAACTTCCCGGTGGCCCCGTTCTTCCTGCCCCGGGCCTGGCGCACCGACCTCATGGCCGTCTACGGCTTCGCCCGCCTGGTCGACGACATCGGCGACGGCGACCTGGCCCCCGGTGGCGCCGACGCCCGGCTGCTCGGCGTGTCCCCGCAGGAGGCCGAGGACCGGCTGGTCCTGCTGGACGCCTTCGAGGCCGACCTGCGCAGGGTCTTCGACTCGACTCCCCGCCACCCCCTGCTGCGCCGCCTCCAGCCGACCGTCCGGCGCTGCTCGCTGCCCCCCGAGCCGTTCCTAGGCCTGATCGCCGCCAACCGCCAGGACCAGCTGGTCGGCCGGTACGAGACCTACGACGACCTCCTCGCCTACTGCGAGCTGTCCGCCAACCCCGTCGGCCGTCTCGTCCTCGCCGTCACCGGCACCTCGACGCCCGAGCGGATCCGCCGCTCCGACATGGTCTGCACGGCCCTCCAGATCGTCGAGCACCTCCAGGACGTGGCCGAGGACCTCGGCCGCGACCGTATCTACCTGCCCGCCGCCGACATGAAGCGCTTTCACGTCGAGGAGGCGGACCTCGCCACGAAATCCGCCGGAGCGTCGGTCCGTGCGCTGATTGCGTACGAAGCGCAAAGGGCCCGGGATCTCCTGAATGAAGGCGCCCCCCTGGTGGGTAGCGTCCACGGCAGGTTGAAGCTGCTGCTCGCAGGGTTCGTGGCGGGAGGAAGGGCGGCCGTCCGCGCGATCGCCGCCGCCGATTACGACGTACTTCCCGGCCCGCCCAAGCCCGGCAAGGTCCGGTTGCTGCGTGAGGTGGGCGTGACTCTGCGAGGAGAGGGGTGATCCGGACCGTGGAGTCGGAACCACACGCGTCCCCACCGGTACTCGCCGCCTACAGCTACTGCGAGGCCGTCACCGGGCGGCAGGCCCGTAACTTCGCCTACGGCATCCGGCTGCTGCCGACGCCCCAGCGCCGTGCGATGTCGGCGCTGTACGCGTTCTCGCGGCGGGTCGACGACATCGGCGACGGTGCGCTCGCCGACGACGTCAAGGTGGCCAGGCTGGAGGAGACCCGGGCGCTGCTCACCCGGATCCGCGAGGGCGAGGTGGCCGAGGACGACACCGACCCGGTCGTCGTCGCCCTCGCGCACGCCGCCGGGCACTTCCCGATCCCGCTCGGCGGCCTGGACGAGCTCATCGACGGCGTCCTGATGGACGTACGCGGCGAGACGTACGAGACCTGGGACGACCTGAAGGTGTACTGCCGCTGTGTGGCGGGGGCCATCGGGCGGCTCTCGCTCGGTGTGTTCGGCACGGAACCGGGGGCGCGCGGTGTCGACCGCGCGCCGGAGTATGCCGACACGCTCGGCCTCGCGCTCCAGCTCACCAACATTCTGAGGGACGTCCGTGAGGACGCCGTGGGCGGGCGCACCTATCTGCCCGCCGACGACCTCGCCAAATTCGGCTGCTCGGCCGGGTTCTCCGGGCCACGGCCACCGGAGGGCTCCGACTTCGCGGGCCTCGTGCACTTCGAAGTGCGACGGGCCCGCGCTCTTTTCGCCGAGGGCTACCGGCTGCTGCCCATGCTCGACCGCCGCAGCGGCGCCTGCGTCGCCGCCATGGCCGGTATCTACCGCCGCCTCCTCGACCGCATCGAGCGTGACCCGGAGGCCGTGCTGCGCGGCCGCGTCTCCCTGCCAGGCCGGGAGAAGGCCTACGTCGCCGTGCGCGGCCTGTCCGGCCTCGACGCCCGCCACGTGACCCGACGGACCGTCAGGAGGCGCGCGTGACGAACGAACCGGTCCGGGAAGACGCCACGGACATCCGCCCCGCGGGTGCGTGCGCCCGCTGCCAGGCAGCGCCTCAGAGCACGGCACCGCACGCCCGGCAGGCCCGCCACGAGACCGTGCCGGTGTTCTCCCTGGCCCGCCGACAGGGGAGTGCCGGCGGCGGTTCGGGCGCGCGCGTCACCCCGGCGGTGGGGCGCGGGTGCGGCGTCCCGCAGGCCTGCGCCGGGACCGAGCCGGTGCTCTCCCCGGACCGCTGCGGGCGCGTCGGGGCCATCGGGGTCGCGGCGCCGGCCCCGCTCCGGGACCGGCTCGACGTGCCCG
The DNA here is from genome assembly GCF_002150735.1 of Streptomyces africanus. GTDB lineage: Bacteria > Actinomycetota > Actinomycetes > Streptomycetales > Streptomycetaceae > Streptomyces > Streptomyces africanus. The sequence continues at coordinate 11,149 of NZ_MUKA01000028.1, read as the reverse complement.
TCCTGGGCGTCACGCGGCCTGCGGGGCTGCGTCGCGACGCGCTGCCACGGCCCCTGCAGCGGCGCGAGCACGACGCCCTTCCCGGTCCCGCCGTCGGAGACAAGTGGCGGGCAACCCTCCGGCGTGGGGCCGCGTCCCTGACGGAGACGGTCGGTCGCGCGCCGTTCGAGCAGTGCGGCCGCCGCGCAGGGGAGGGTGCACGATGACCCACGGCACGGGGTCCCGGGGACCGGTCGCCGACGGTCGGCACACCGTCGTGGTGGGCGGCGGGCTCGCCGGCATCACCGCCGCGCTCGCGCTCGCCGACGCCGGCGTGCGCGTCACCCTGCTGGAGGGCAGGCCGAGACTCGGCGGCCTGGCCTTCTCCTTCCAGCGCGGTGAGCTGACCGTCGACAACGGACAGCATGTGTACCTGCGCTGCTGCACCGCCTACCGCTGGTTCCTCGACCGCATCGAGGGCGCGGCGCTGGCCCCGCTCCAGGACCGGCTCGACGTGCCCGTCCTGGACGCCGCGCGGCCCGCTGGGCGGCGGCTCGGCAGGCTGCGGCGCGACGCGCTGCCCGTGCCCCTGCACCTGGGCCGCAGCCTCGCCACGTATCCGCACCTGTCGCTCGCCGACCGCGCCAAGGTGGGCCGGGCAGCGCTCGCCCTCAAGGGGCTCGACCTCGCCGATCCGGCCCTGGACACGCAGGACTTCGGCAGCTGGCTGGCCGCGCACGGCCAGTCGCAGCGCGCCGTCGAAGCCCTGTGGGACCTGGTCGGGGTCGCCACCCTCAACGCCGTCGCGGGCGACGCCTCCCTGGGACTCGCCGCGATGGTGTTCAAGACCGGTCTGCTGTCCGACCCGGGCGCGGCCGACATCGGCTGGGCGCGGGTCCCGCTCGGCGACCTGCACGACCGGCTGGCCCGCAAGGCGCTCGACTCCGCCGGCGTCCGCACCGAGGTCCGTACCCGCGTCACCGCTGTCTCCGAGGACGCGAACGGAGCGTGGAGCGTTCGGGTTCCCGGCGAGACGCTCCAGGCCGACGCCGTCGTGCTCGCCGTACCGCAGCGCGAGGCGCACGACCTGCTGCCCGCAGGTGCCCTCGACGCGCCGGAGCGGCTCCTGGAGATCGGCACCGCTCCCATCCTCAACGTCCATGTGGTGTACGACCGCAAGGTGCTCGCCCGGCCGTTCTTCGCCGCCCTCGGCACCCCGGTGCAGTGGGTGTTCGACCGGACCGAGGCGTCCGGGCTGCGCGAGGGGCAGTACCTCGCGCTGTCGCAGTCGGTGGCCCAGGACGAGATCGACGACCCCGTGGCCGTGCTGCGCGAGAGGTACCTGCCCGAGCTGGAGCGGCTGCTGCCGCCGGCCCGGAGCGCCGTGGTGAAGGACTTCTTCGTCACCCGGGAGCGCACCGCGACGTTCGCTCCCACCCCCGGCGTCGGGCGCCTCAGGCCCGGCGCCCGCACCAAGGCATCCGGCCTGTACCTGGCCGGAGCGTGGACCGCCACCGGGTGGCCCGCGACCATGGAGAGTGCGGTCCGCAGTGGAGTCGGCGCGGCGGACGCCGTGCTGGGCGCCCTGGGCCGGCCCCGCCCGCAGCACCTCTTCGCGTTCGAGGAGGCGGCGTGATGCTCGCTCAGCACAGCGCGGCAGGCGGCCCCCGCACCCCCGGTACCGCAACAAGAGGAGAGACTGTGCCCACTGTGCCCCCGGCCTCGAAGACTGCCGAGGCGGTGGACGTGACCGCGCTCCTGGAGCGCGGCCGGACCCTGGCCACTCCGGTACTGCGGGCGGCCATCGACCGCCTGGCACCTCCCATGGACACTGTTGCCGCCTACCACTTCGGATGGATCGACGCCCAGGGCCGGCCCGCTGCGGGCGACGGCGGCAAGGCCGTACGCCCCGCCCTCGCGGTGCTGTCCGCCGAGGTCATGTCCGCCGCCCCCGAGACCGGCATCCCCGGCGCCGTCGCCGTGGAACTCGTCCACAACTTCTCCCTCCTCCACGACGACCTGATGGACGGCGACGAACAGCGCCGCCACCGCGACACGGTCTGGAAGGTGCACGGCCCCGCCCAGGCCATCCTGGTCGGCGACGCCCTGTTCGCCCTCGCCAACGAGGTGCTCCTCGAACTCGGCACCGTCGAGGCCGGCCGCGCCACCCGCCGCCTGACCACCGCCACCCGTGCCCTGATCGACGGTCAGGCCCAGGACATCTCCTACGAGCACCGCGACCGCGTCAGCGTCGAGGAGTGCCTGGAGATGGAGGGCAACAAGACCGGCGCCCTGCTCGCCTGCGCCAGCTCCATCGGTGCGGTCCTCGGCGGCGCCGACGACCGCACCGCCGACACGCTGGAGAAGTACGGCTATCACCTGGGCCTCGCCTTCCAGGCCGTCGACGACCTCCTCGGCATCTGGGGCGACCCGGACGCCACCGGCAAGCAGACCTGGAGCGACCTGCGCCAGCGCAAGAAGTCGCTGCCGGTCGTCGCCGCGCTCGCGGCCGGCGGCCCCGCATCCGGGCGGCTCGGCGAGATCCTCGCCGCCGACGCCAAGGCCAGCGACTTCGAGAACTTCTCCGAGGAGGAGTTCGCGGCCCGCGCCGCCCTCATCGAGGAGGCGGGCGGCCGCGAATGGACCGCCGACGAGGCACGCCGTCAGCACACCATCGCCATCGAAGCCCTCGACGCCGTCGACATGCCCGACCGGGTGCGGGAGCAGTTCACGGCCCTCGCGGACTTCGTCGTCGTACGAAAGAGATGATCACTATCGGTCGAATAGCCCTCGCGTAGTCGCCGGCCGGTGCCGCGAGACACCACGGAGCACCGGCCGACGGCGGACCCACAGCAGCTGCACACCTTGCACCACTGCACGAAGGGGAAGCCATGACAGCGACGACCGACGGAAGCACCGGGGCCCTGCCACCCCGCGCTGCCGCGGCCAGCGACACCGCCATCGACAGCACCACCCCCGCCGCGGCCGGGGTACCGCAAGCCGCCGCACGCGCCGCACAACGCGCCACCGACTTCCTGCTCTCCCTCCAGGACGCCCAGGGCTGGTGGAAGGGCGACCTCGAGACCAACGTCACGATGGATGCCGAGGACCTGCTGCTCCGCCAGTTCCTCGGCATCCGTGACGAGAAGACCACCCGGGCCGCCGCGCTCTTCATCCGCGGCGAGCAGCGCGAGGACGGCACCTGGGCCACCTTCTACGGCGGCCCCGGCGAACTCTCCACCACCATCGAGGCCTATGTCGCCCTCCGCCTGGCCGGCGACGAGCCCGGCGCACCGCACATGGCGAAGGCCTCCCGATGGATCCGCGAGCAGGGCGGCATCGCCGCCGCCCGGGTCTTCACACGCATCTGGCTGGCCCTGTTCGGCTGGTGGAAGTGGGAGGACCTGCCCGAACTGCCCCCGGAGCTCATCTACTTCCCGAAGTGGGTGCCGCTCAACATCTACGACTTCGGCTGCTGGGCACGGCAGACCATCGTCCCGCTGACGATCGTCTCCGCGAAGCGGCCGGTCCGCCCGGCGCCCTTCCCGCTGGACGAGCTGCACACCGATCCGGCCCACCCGAACCCGGCCAAGCCGCTTGCCCCGGCGTTCAGCTGGGACGGTGCCTTCCAGCGGATGGACAAGGGCCTGCACGCCCTGCGGAAGGTCGCGCCGCGCCGGCTGCGCAGAGCCGCGATGAACAGCGCCGCCCGCTGGATCATCGAGCGGCAGGAGAACGACGGCTGCTGGGGCGGCATCCAGCCCCCGGCCGTCTACTCGATCATCGCCCTGCACCTGCTCGGCTACGACCTCCGGCATCCCGTGATGCGCGAGGGACTCGCCTCGCTCGACCGGTTCGCCGTGTGGCGCGAGGACGGGGCCCGGATGATCGAGGCCTGCCAGTCGCCGGTGTGGGACACCTGCCTGGCCGCGATCGCGCTCGCGGACGCCGGACTGCCCGCCGACCACCCGCAGTTGGTGAAGGCCGCGGACTGGATGCTGGGCGAGGAGATCGTCCGGCCCGGTGACTGGTCCGTGCAGCGGCCCGGACTGCCGCCCGGGGGCTGGGCGTTCGAGTTCCACAACGACAACTACCCCGACATCGACGACACCGCCGAGGTGGTCCTCGCGCTGCGCCGGATCGCCCACCACGACCCGGTGCGGGTCGACAAGGCCGTCGGGCGCGGGGTGCGCTGGACCCTCGGCATGCAGTCGAAGAACGGCGCGTGGGCCGCCTTCGACGTCGACAACACCAGCCCGTTCCCGAACCGGCTGCCCTTCTGCGACTTCGGCGAGGTCATCGACCCGCCCTCCGCCGACGTCACCGCGCACGTCGTCGAGATGCTCGCGGTGGAGGGCCTCGCCCACGACCCGCGCACCCGGCGCGGCATCGAGTGGCTGCTGGCCGAACAGGAGCCCGACGGCTCCTGGTTCGGGCGCTGGGGCGTCAACTACGTCTACGGCACCGGGTCCGTCGTACCCGCTCTGGTGGCCGCGGGCATCCCCGCCGCGCACCCGGCGATCCGCCGGGCCGTGACCTGGCTGGAGTCGGTCCAGAACGACGACGGCGGCTGGGGCGAGGACCTGCGCTCCTACAAGGACGTCAAGGAGTGGAGCGGCAGGGGCGCCTCGACCGCCTCCCAGACGGCGTGGGCCCTGATGGCCCTGCTCGCGGCGGGGGAGCGGGACTCCAAGGCCGTCGAACGCGGCATCGAGTGGCTCGCCGCCACCCAGCGGGAGGACGGTTCCTGGGACGAGCCGTATTTCACGGGGACGGGCTTCCCGTGGGACTTCTCGATCAACTACCACCTCTACCGGCAGGTGTTTCCCCTGACGGCGCTCGGCCGGTACCTGCACGGCGAGCCGTTCGCCGACCGGCAGCAGGGGAGCTGAATGAGCACACAGCCCGCTCCGGCCCCGCTGCTGATCGCCTGCGCGCTCGGCATCGAGCAGTTCGCCCTGCGCGCGGGGGACCGTGGCGGCGCCGGCGGGCCGGTCACCGTGCTGCGGACCGGCATGGGGCCGGCGGCGGCCGAGCGGTCCGTCACCCGGATGCTCGCCGGCCCGGTCCTACGTGACGCCGCCGTTATGGCCACCGGCTTCTGCGCGGGGCTCGCGCCCGGGATGCACCCCGGTGACCTGGTCGTCGCCGAGGAGACCCGTGATCCTCGCGGCTCGACCCCCTGCGTCGGGACCGATCTGCTGGTCAAGGAGCTGGTCCGCACGGTGCCCGGGCGGACCGTGCACATCGGACCGCTCACCGGCTCCGACCACGTCGTACGCGGTCAGGAGCGGTCCGATCTGCTCGCGACCGGCGCGATCGCGACCGACATGGAATCGGCGGCCACGCTCCTGAGCGCGGTGCGTGCGGGCGAGCGCCCGGTTGCGGCCGTCCGGGTGGTCGTGGACGCTCCAGAACATGAACTCGTCCGGATCGGCACGGTGCGCGGTGGAATATCAGCTTTCCGTGTTCTTCGTTCCGTACTTCCCGCTTTCTTCGAATGGCACCGTTCCTTGCTGCTCCCCAGGAGGTGAGCCAGATGGCCATGCCGCTCCGACAGTCCATCAAGGTCGCTACGTACTTGGCTGAACAGAAGCTGCGCCGGCGGGACAAGTTCCCGCTCATCGTCGAGCTGGAGCCGCTGTACGCCTGCAACCTCAAGTGCGAGGGGTGCGGCAAGATCCAGCACCCGGCCGGGGTGCTCAAGCAGCGGATGCCGGTCGCGCAGGCCGTGGGGGCCGTGCTGGAGTCCGGTGCCCCCATGGTGTCCATCGCCGGCGGCGAGCCGCTGATGCACCCGCAGATCGACGAGATCGTGCGTCAGCTCGTGGCCAGGCGGAAGTACGTTTTCCTCTGCACCAACGCCCTGCTGCTGCGCAAGAAGATGGACAAGTTCAAGCCCTCCCCCTACTTCGCCTTCGCGGTGCACATCGACGGGCTGCGCGAGCGGCACGACGAGTCGGTGGCCAAGGAGGGCGTGTTCGACGAGGCGGTCGAGGCCATCAAGGAGGCCAAGCGGCGCGGCTTCCGGGTGACCACCAACTCGACCTTCTTCAACACCGACACCCCGCAGACCATCATCGAGGTGCTGAACTTCCTCAACGACGACCTCAAGGTCGACGAGATGATGATCTCGCCCGCCTATGCCTACGAGAAGGCCCCCGACCAGGAGCACTTCCTCGGCGTGGAGCAGACCCGCGAGCTGTTCAAGAAGGCCTTCGCCGGCGGCAACCGGCGGCGCTGGCGGCTCAACCACTCCCCGCTCTTCCTGGACTTCCTGGAGGGCAAGGTCGACTTCCCGTGCACGGCGTGGGCGATCCCGAACTACTCGCTGTTCGGCTGGCAGCGCCCCTGCTACCTGATGAGCGACGGCTATGTGCCGACGTACCGGGAGCTGGTCGAGGACACCGACTGGGACAAGTACGGCCGCGGCAAGGATCCGCGCTGCGCCAACTGCATGGCGCATTGCGGCTACGAGCCCACCGCCGTCCTCGCCACCATGGGATCGCTGAAGGAGTCCCTGCGCGCCCTGCGCGAGACGGTCTCCGGAAACCGGGAGTGAGGCCATGACCGCCATCCCGCTGGGCGTTCCCGAGGTACCGGTCCGGCCGATCGCCGAGCGGCGCGTCTCGCGCCGGATCCAGGTCGGCCCGGTGGCGGTCGGGGGCGGTGCCCCGGTGTCGGTGCAGTCGATGACGACGACCCGTACGTCCGACATCGGCGCGACCTTGCAGCAGATCGCCGAACTCACGGCGTCCGGCTGCCAGATCGTCCGGGTCGCCTGCCCGACCCAGGACGACGCGGACGCGCTCGCGACCATCGCGCGCAAGTCGCAGATCCCGGTGATCGCGGACATCCACTTCCAGCCGAAGTACGTGTTCGCGGCCATCGAGGCGGGCTGCGCGGCGGTCCGCGTCAACCCCGGCAACATCAAGCAGTTCGACGACCGGGTCAAGGAGATCGCGCAGGCAGCCAAGGACCACGGCACCCCCATCCGGATCGGGGTCAACGCCGGGTCGCTGGACCGGCGGCTCCTCCAGAAGTACGGCAAGGCGACCCCGGAGGCGCTCGTGGAGAGCGCGCTGTGGGAGGCGTCCCTGTTCGAGGAGCACGACTTCCGGGACATCAAGATCTCCGTCAAGCACAACGACCCGGTCGTGATGATCGAGGCCTACCGGCAGCTCGCCGAGCAGTGCGACTACCCGCTGCATCTCGGCGTCACGGAGGCCGGTCCGGCGTTCCAGGGCACGATCAAGTCGGCGGTGGCCTTCGGCGCGCTGCTGTCGCGGGGCATCGGCGACACCATCCGGGTGTCGCTGTCGGCGCCGCCGGCCGAGGAGGTCAAGGTCGGCATCCAGATCCTGGAGTCGCTGGGGCTGCGGCAGCGCAGGCTGGAGATCGTCTCCTGCCCCTCCTGCGGACGCGCCCAGGTCGACGTCTACAAGCTCGCCGAGGAGGTCACGGCCGGGCTCGACGGCATGGAGGTGCCGCTGCGGGTCGCCGTCATGGGGTGTGTGGTCAACGGCCCCGGTGAGGCGCGGGAGGCCGATCTGGGCGTGGCCTCCGGCAACGGCAAGGGCCAGATCTTCGTCAAGGGCGAGGTCATCAAGACCGTCCCCGAGTCGAAGATCGTCGAGACGCTGATCGAAGAGGCGATGAAGCTCGCCGAGCAGATGGAGCAGGACGGCGTGGGGCCGGGGGAGCCGGCCGTCACCGTGAGCTGAACAGCACGGAATGCGAAGGGGGCCCGAGCGTGACGATTCTGGAGAGCATCCGGGGACCACGCGACCTGAAGGCGCTGTCCGAGTCGGAACTCGGCGAACTGTCCGACGAGATCAGGGAGTTCCTGGTGCACGCGGTCGCCAGGACCGGGGGTCATCTGGGACCCAACCTGGGGGTGGTGGAGCTCACCGTCGCCCTGCACCGGGTCTTCGAGTCGCCGGTTGACCGCATCCTGTGGGACACCGGCCACCAGAGCTACGTCCACAAACTGCTGACCGGACGCCAGGACTTCTCCAAGCTGCGCGGCAAGGGCGGCCTGTCGGGCTATCCCTCGCGCGAGGAGTCCGAGCACGACGTCATCGAGAACAGCCACGCCTCCACGGCGCTCGGCTGGGCCGACGGTCTCGCCAAGGCCCGCCAGGTGCAGGGGGAGAAGGGCCATGTCGTCGCGGTGATCGGCGACGGCGCCCTGACCGGCGGCATGGCCTGGGAGGCCCTGAACAACATCGCGGCCGCCAAGAACCGCCCGCTGATCATCGTCGTCAACGACAACGAACGCTCCTACGCCCCGACCATCGGCGGCCTCGCCAACCACCTCGCGACACTGCGCACGACCGACGGTTACGAGCGGGTCCTCGCCTGGGGCAAGGACGTCCTCCAGGCCACGCCCCTGGTCGGCACCACCCTCTACGAGGCCCTGCACGGCGCGAAGAAGGGCTTCAAGGACGCGTTCGCCCCGCAGGGCCTGTTCGAGGACCTGGGCCTGAAGTACGTGGGCCCGATCGACGGGCACGACATCGGGGCCGTGGAGTCCGCCCTGCGGCGCGCGAAACGCTTCCACGGGCCGGTCCTCGTCCACTGCCTCACGGAGAAGGGCCGCGGCTACGAACCCGCCCTCGCCCACGAGGAGGACCACTTCCACACCGTCGGCGTCATGGACCCGCTGACCTGCGCGCCGCTCTCCCCGGCGGGCGGCCCCTCGTGGACGTCGGTGTTCGGCGACGAGATCGTCCGGATCGGCGAGGAACGGGACGACATCGTCGCGATAACCGCCGCCATGCTGCATCCGGTCGGCCTGGGCAGGTTCGCCGAGCGGTTCCCGGACCGGGTGTGGGACGTCGGTATCGCCGAGCAGCACGCGGCCGTGTCCGCGGCGGGCCTGGCGACGGGCTGCCTGCACCCGGTCGTCGCCGTCTACGCCACCTTCCTCAACCGTGCCTTCGACCAGCTGCTGATGGACGTGGCCCTGCACCGGTGCGGGGTGACCTTCGTGCTGGACCGGGCCGGTGTCACCGGCGTCGACGGTCCCTCCCACAACGGCATGTGGGACATGTCGATCCTCCAGGTCGTCCCCGGCCTGAGGATCGCCGCGCCGCGGGACGCCGACCAGTTGCGCGCCCAGCTGCGCGAGGCCGTCGCCGTCGACGACGCGCCGACGCTGCTGCGCTTCCCGAAGGAGTCCGTCGGCCCGTCGATCCCGGCCGTGGACCGGGTCGGCGGACTGGACGTGCTGCACCGTGCTCCGGAGCCGGAGGTGCTGCTGGTGGCCGTCGGCGTGATGGCGCCCGTCTGCCTCCAGGCCGCGGAACTGCTCGAAGCCCGCGGCATCGGCTGCACCGTCGTCGATCCCCGCTGGGTCAAGCCCGTCGACCCGGCACTCCCGGGGCTCGCCGCCGAACACCGCCTGGTCGCCGTCGTCGAGGACAACAGCCGGGCGGCCGGGGTCGGTTCGGCCGTGGCGCTGGCCCTGGGCGACGCCGAAGTCGACGTGCCCGTACGGCGCTTCGGGATCCCCGAGCAGTTCCTCGCCCACGCCAAACGCGGCGAGGTGCTCGCCGACATCGGCCTGACACCCGTCGAGGTCGCCGGACGGATCAGCGCGAGCCTGACCGTGAAGAAAGAGCTGTCCAAGGAGCCACAGGAATGACCACCGCCGAATCCGCGTCGGAGTCGTCGCAGGCCGGGGAGTTCGACCTCGGCGCAACTCTGGCCGAGCGCGGAGCCGAGCGCTACGAGCTGCACACCCGGTACCTCAACCACCAGCTCCCGCGCATGCTGCACACCATCGGCTTCGACAAGGTCTACGAGCGCGCCGAGGGCGCCTACTTCTACGACGCGGACGGCAACGACTACCTGGACATGCTCGCCGGGTTCGGGGTGATGGGCCTCGGCCGCCACCACCCCGTCGTGCGCAAGGCGCTGCACGACGTCCTGGACGCCCAGCTCGCCGACCTCACCCGGTTCGACTGCCAGCCGCTCCCGGGCCTGCTGGCCGAGAAGCTGCTCGCGCACAGCCCGCACCTGGACCGGGTGTTCTTCGGCAACAGCGGCACGGAGGCGGTCGAGGGAGCGCTGAAGTTCGCCCGGTACGTCACCGGCAGGCCCAGGATCCTGTACTGCGCGCACGCCTTCCACGGCCTCACCACCGGCTCCCTCTCGGTCAACGGCGAGTCCGGCTTCCGTGACGGCTTCGCCCCGCTGCTGCCCGACACGGCCGTGCCGCTCGGCGATCTCGACGCGCTCGAGCGGGAGTTGAGGAAGGGCGATGTCGCCGCCCTGATCGTCGAACCGATCCAGGGCAAGGGCGTGCTGGAAGCCCCGCCCGGCTATCTCCTGGCCGCCCAGGAACTGCTGCACCGGCACAAGGCGCTGCTCATCGCCGACGAGGTGCAGACGGGCCTCGGCCGCACCGGCGACTTCTACGCCTACCAGCACGAGGAGGGGGTGGAACCCGACCTGGTGTGCGTGGCCAAGGCGCTCTCCGGCGGCTACGTGCCCGTGGGCGCGACGCTTGGCAAGGACTGGATCTTCAAGAAGGTCTACTCGTCGATGGACCGGGTGCTGGTCCACTCGGCGAGCTTCGGGTCCAACGCGCAGGCCATGGCGGCGGGCCTGGCGGTGCTGTCGGTGATGGAGAACGAGCAGATCGTCGCCGGGGTCCGCGCCACCGGGGAACTGTTCAGATCCCGGCTCGCGGCGCTGACGGACAAGTACGAGATGCTCGCCGACGTCCGCGGGCGGGGCCTGATGATCGGCATCGAGTTCGGCCGGCCGAAGTCGCTGAAGCTGCGCAGCCGCTGGGCCATGCTCCAGGCCGCGCGCAAGGGGCTGTTCGCGCAGATGGTCGTCGTACCGCTGCTCCAGAAGCACCGGATCCTCACCCAGGTCTCCGGCGACCACATGGAGGTGATCAAGCTGATCCCGCCGCTGATCATCGGCGAGCGGGAGGTGGACCGGTTCGTCGACGCCTTCGCGGCCGTGATGGACGACGCCCACGACGGGGGCCTGATGTGGGACTTCGGTAAGACGCTCGTCAAACAGGCGGTGGCGAACCGCTGAGTTTTTTGCCTCTGAGGCAAGAAATTTGCCGGTGGGGCAAGGATCGGGCTGAATGGAGGCATGAGCTCCTCCGAGACCGAGCGGTCCTCCGGGGCCGCCCCGTCCGCTG
>NZ_MUKA01000243.1 GCF_002150735.1 Streptomyces africanus | reverse complement strand
GGGGGCGTGTGGCTGCTTCGGTGGGGGTGCGTGTCGCGCCTGCGCGGTGGTGGTGGGTCGGGGCCGCGTCGGGGGGTGTCCGTCCTCGGAACGGCGCGATGGGGCCGGATACCGACTGACTGTCCGTTGACGCGCCAACCTCTGCGGGCGGACACCCCCCGACACGTCCCCTTCTCGCCGTCGGCGAGTGCGGCCGAGTGGGGCAACCCGCTAGCGGGCGTCCACGTGCTGGAAGTCGACTGCCGTGATCCGGGCGGTCTTGGGCGTCAGTTCGGCCAGGCCCTGGCCCTCGAACGTGTCCGTGATGAGGGCGCCCCTCGTGGCGCCGAGAGCGGACTGTTCGTCGTTGGGGACGAGACGTTCTCGACCGGCTTCGTGGACGTCAGGGCCTTGCCCTCCTTCTTGCCGCCGGCCTCGAGGAAGTCCTCGTAGGCGGCGCCGATCTCGGAGGGGGCGAGCTTGCCGACCTTGGTGTCGGGGTCGACGGCTTCGGCGAGACCGTGACGGTCGACGGCGAGCTTCGGGGGCTCTTCGCCGTCGGCCCAGATGACGTACTCGCGGTCCTGGTAGGAGAAGGGCTTGGTGTAGGCCTTCTGCTCGACCGTCCCCAGGAGCTTCTCGTCCCGCGCCGCGTTGGCCCTGTTGTTGACCTCCTGGTAGCGGTCGGTGATCTCCTTGAGGGCCACGGAGGGCGACGAGTTCAAGGAGGACAGTAGTCATCCTGCATGGACATGACCTGGCCGGGGCCGGCTCCTAGGCCAGCAGCCCGGACGACTTCCACAGCCGTCGCCCGACTCCGCGCAGCACCCCGATGTCGTCGAGGAAGTCCGTCAACCGCTTGGACCCGGTCTGCATGACCTCGCGGCGATGTCCGCTCGCCCGTACCTGCGCGAGGGCCTCCCGCTTGTCCAGGCCGACGTTCGTGTAGACCTCGGGGTTCACGAACGCCACCGAGAACACCCGGGCGAACTCCCCGGAGGTGACGCGGGTGAACTCCTGGGACCACTTGGGGGCCGTCACCATCTGGCGGCGCAGTTCCTCGCGGGCGTAGCGGACGTGGCGGGCCTCCTCCACCACGTGGATGCGGGTGACGCCGCGGATGAGGGGCTGGACCCGCCCGTCGGGGAACGTCAGGCGCTGCATCCAGTCGAGGACCTCCTCACCGAGGAGCGTCGCCGTGAAGGAACCCGGGGTGGTGGAGATGGTTTTGAAGAGACGGCCGAGGTGCTGGTGGGCACGGCTGACCGGGTACCAGGGCGTGCCGCCGTGGGATATCAGCCGGGCGAACATCTTGGAGTGCCGGCACTCGTCCTCGATCTCGGTGAGGGCGTAGCGGACGTGCGCGCTGGTCGCGGCCTTGTCGTAGATGTGGCGGACCAGGAGCTGCATGAGGATGATCTCGAACCAGATCCCGAGGGAGGCGAGGGCCGCGGCCTCGTGCTGTGAGAGGAGGATGCGCTGCTCCTCGCTCATCCGCTTCCAGAGCGGGGTGTCGTAGAGCGACACCAGCTCCGGCGGCCAGAACCACTTGCCCTCCTCGAAGGGCGCGTTCCAGTCCAGCTCTTTGTCCGGGTCGAAGGAGTGCTTGGCGGAGGAGTCGAGCAGCCGCTGGGCCACCTGCTCCCGGTCCTTGAGCAGGCCCAGGGCATCGCGCAGGCCGTCGAGCGCGTCGGCTTCCGTCAGGGTCGTCATGGCTGCCCACCTCGTTGTGCACACGTCACTGTCCCCCTTATGAGACTGCCTGTCAGCAAGACCGTCAATCCCCTGGGCGCCACTTGTTGACTAGCGAGACGTGAGGACCGCCTTCATCACCGCCCGGGCGATCGGCGCCGCGTCGCCGCCGCCGCTGATGTCCCCCCGGTCCGCCTCCGCGTCCTCCACGACCACCGCGACCGCCACCCGCGGCGCCGGATCACGGTCGCCCTGCGCCCAGGAGACGAACCAGGCGTACGGCGTGCCGGAGTTGCCGAGGCCGTGCTGGGCGGTGCCGGTCTTGCCGCCCACCTTGGCCCCGCGGATCGCGGCCCGGTACCCGGTGCCGTCCTCGACCACCTCCCGCATCAGCGCGCGCAGCCGGACCGCGGTCGAGGGGTACATCGCCTGGCGGACCGCGCGCGGACCCGCTGCCGCCAGGGTGCTGCCGCCCGGTCGGGTCGTGCGCTCCACCAGGTACGGCTCCCGTACCTGGCCCCCGTTGGCGACGGCCGCCGCGACCATCGCCATCTGGAGCGGTGTGGCACGGGTGTTGTACTGGCCGATCGACGACAGGGCGAGCTGGGCCCTGTCGAGCGAGGTGCCGAAGGTGGACCGGGCCACCGGGAAGGGAACCCGCAGGGCCGGGTTGTCGAAGCCGAAGGCGTGGGCCGTGGCCGTCATGTCCGGCACGCCCACCTCCACGCCGAGCTTGGCGAACACCGTGTTGCAGGAGAGGATGAAGGCCTCCCGCAGGGAGGCGTCCCGGCAGCCCCGGGACGCGTTCGTCAGGCGGGCCCGGGTCCCGGGCAGGGTGTACGGGTCGGGGGAGTCCGTCGGCTCGTCGAGGTCCCTGACCACACCCGAGTCCAGCGCCGCGGCCGCGGTGACGACCTTGAACGTCGAGCCCGGCGGATACGTCTGCCGTACCGCCCGGTTGAGCATCGGGCGGTCCCGGTCGGCGTTCAGCCGCCGCCACGCCCGGGCCGCCGCCGCTCCGTTGCCGGACAGCGGCCGGGGGTCGTAGGAGGGGGCGGACACCAGGGCCAGGATCCGGCCGGTCGACGGCTCCAGCGCCGCCACCGCGCCCTTGCGCCCGGCGAGCCCCTGGTACGCGGCCCGCTGTGCGGCCGGGTCGAGGGTCGTCACGACGTCGCCGCCGCGGCTGCGTGCGCGCGTGAAGTCGTTCCACAGCGGGAACGGCGCGAGCATCGGGTCCGTGCCGGACAGGATGCCGTCCTCGGCCTTCTCCAGGAGCGTCGTCCCGTACAGCTGGGAGGCGAAACCCGTGACCGGCGCGTACAACGGGCCGTCGGTGTAGGTCCGTTCGTAGCGCAGGTGCTCGCGGGTGTCCTTCGAGCCGGTGACGGGCCGGCCGCCGACCAGGATGTCGCCGCGCGGCTGCCCGTAACGGAAGATCTCCGGGCGGCGGTTGGCGGGGTTCCCGTCGTACGCCGGGGCCTGGACGACCTGGACGCGGGCGGCGTTGAGCAACAGTGCCACCAGCAGCAGGGCGCAGAAGACGCCGGCGTGCCGGATGTGCCGCGTCACCGGGGGCCCGGCCCGTCGTACTGGCGGCGTGCCGAGTCGCTGACCCGCACCAGCAGCGCCACGATCGCCCAGTTGGTCACCACTGACGAGCCGCCCTGCGCCAGGAACGGCATCGCCATGCCGGTCAGCGGGATCAGGCCGGTCACCCCGCCCGCGATCACGAACACCTGGAGCGCCACCAGCGAGGCGAGGCCGACGGCGAGCAGCCGCCCGAAGGGCTCGCGCAGGGCGAGGCCGGTCCGGTAGCCGCGCTCCACCAGCAGGCCGTAGAGGAGGAAGATCGCGGACAGGCCTGCCAGGCCGAGTTCCTCGCCCGCCGTGGCCAGGATGAAGTCCGACTTCACGGCGAAGCCGATGAGGATCGAGTGACCGAGGCCGAGGCCGGTGCCGAGCACGCCGCCCTCCGCGAAGGCGAACAGGGACTGGGCGATCTGGTTCGGGCCCTCGCCCGCCTCGATGGACGCGAACGGGTGCAGCCACGTCGCGATCCTGCTGTGCACGTGCGGCTCCAGCCGGCCGACGGCGACCGCCCCCAGCGCGGCCAGCAGCAGACCGACGGCGATCCAGCCGGTGCGGCCGGTGGCGACGTAGAGCAGGACGACGAAGAGGCCGAAGAAGAGCAGCGAGGTCCCCAGGTCCCGCTCCAGGACCAGGACGCCGACGCTCACCAGCCAGACGGTGACGATCGGGCCGAGGACCCGGCCGGTGGGCAGCTGAAGCTTCCAGATGCGGCGGCCGGTGTAGGCGAGGGCGTTGCGGTTGGCGGCCAGGTACGCGGCGAAGAACACCGCCAGCAGCACCTTCGTGAACTCGCCCGGCTGGATGGAGAAACCGGCGATCCGGATCCAGATGCGGGCGCCGTTCACCGCCGGGAACAGGATCGGCAGGGTGAGCAGCACGAGCGCGGCGACGACACAGACGTACGTGTAGCGCTGGAGCACCCGGTGGTCCCGCAGCAGCAGGACGACCAGCATGAACAGCGCCACGCCCAGCGTCGACCAGATCAGCTGGGCCGGTGCCGCCCGGTCGCCCGGGGTCTCCAGGTCGAGCCGGTAGATGAGCACCAGGCCGAGTCCGTTGAGCAGCACGCCGATGGGCAGCAGGAGCGGGTCGGCGTGCGGGGCCCGCAGACGCACGGCCAGATGCGCCAGCAGCGCGAGCACGCCCAGCCCGGCGCCGTAGCCGGCGGCGCCGGGCGGGAGGGTGTTGTGCTGGGCGAGGCCCACGGCGCAGTAGCCGTACACGGACAGCAGTACGGCCAGGATGATGAGGGCGAGTTCGATGCCACGGCGCCGGGGGAGGGGGCGGACGGCGGGCGCGGGCGGGTCCGCCGTCACCGCGATGATTCCGGCCTTGCTCATGTCCGGAATCTAACCAAATGGGGCGTGTGGCGGGCTTCGGGTCGCACGATGGTCAGCACCGGCGTGGCTTGCGGTCGATGGGGTCGATGAAGCGGGCCGAGCCCCACGCCCACGTG
Source organism: Streptomyces africanus (assembly GCF_002150735.1). Lineage (GTDB taxonomy): Bacteria > Actinomycetota > Actinomycetes > Streptomycetales > Streptomycetaceae > Streptomyces > Streptomyces africanus. The sequence goes on along the minus strand of NZ_MUKA01000243.1, from coordinate 2,065 downwards.
CCGTCCGTGAGCAGGTACCAGGTGCGATTGCCCTGCACGCTCTCTCCTTCCCACTTGCAGAAGATGGAGACGACGTCGCCCCGGTGGGCGAACCGGATGATCTGTGAGCCGCGGTTGGGCGCGCTGCGCAGCGCCAGGGTGCTCGCCGTGACGACGCCCCTGGTGGTGCGTGGGTCGTGGCGGTGATCGCCGTTGCCGCCGCCGTTCGGGTCGTGGTTGCCGTTGCCGCCGCCGTTCGGGTCGTGGTTGCCGTTGCCGCCGCCGTTCGGGTCGTGATCGCCGTTGCCGCCGCCGTTCGGGTCGTGGTTGCCGTTGCCGCCGCCGTTCCAGTCGTCGTTCCCGGCGGTGGAGGTGCCGGAGGATGGGTCGCCTCCCGTGCCCCAGTCGTCGTCCGCGACGGCGGGGGTGACGGCAGCCGTGGCCGCGAGGATGCCGGCGGCGGCTGCTATGGAGAGGCGGCTGGTGAGTGAGGAGCGCAGGGGCATGGGGGTTACCTCCATGTGGAGCAGAGGGTGTCAAAGCTGACTAACCGCCACATTAGGAGCGCCCTATGGCCCCCGCCCGTCACGCTGGGCCATAGGGGGAGCGCACTGAAGGGGTGCGGTGAACTGCTCTCACCGCTCCTCCTGCGCCGCCAGTGTCAGCGTCGCCACCGCCCCGCCGTCCGGCGCGTTCGCGAACTCCAGCCGCGCACCGAGCACCTCGGCCTGCCCCAGCGCGATGGTCAGACCGAGCCCATGGCCTCTCGCCCCGCCCTCCGTACGGAACCGCTGCGGCCCGTGCACCACCAGGTACTCCGGAAAACCGTCCCCGTGGTCCCGGACGGTGACCACCGGGCCGTCCACGGTCAGCACCACCGGCCCCCGCCCGTGCTTGTGCGCGTTCGCCACGAGATTCCCCAGCACCCGCTCCAGCCGCCGCCGGTCCGTCTCCACGGCCACGTCCCGTACGACCCTGACCTCCGTGCCGCTCCCCGCGCCCCGCACCGCCCGCTCGGCCAGCGGCCCCAACTGCTCGGTGTCCAGCTCCAGCCGCTCCCGGCCGGTGTCCAGCCGGGAGATCTCCAGCAGGTCCTCGGTGAGGGTGCGCAGGGCCGCCACCCGGTCCCGCACCAGCTCGGTCGGACGGCCGGGCGGCAGCAGTTCGGCCGCCGCATGCAGCCCGGTCAGCGGGGTGCGCAGCTCATGCGCGACATCCGCGGTGAACCGCTGCTCGGCGAGCAGCTTGCCCTGCAACGACGACGCCATGGAGTCCAGCGCTGCGGCGACCGCGGCCACCTCGTCCTGCGGGCGCGCCGGGGCCTTCGTCCGCGGGTCTGTACGGGGGTCGTCCACCCGCGCGTCCAGATCGCCCGCGCTGATCCGCCGGGCCACCAGCGCCGTGGTGTGCAACCGCCGCGTCACCCGCGTCACCGCCAACGCGCCGACCAGCAGCGTCGCCCCGATCGCCAGCCCCGACGACCACAGGATCGCCCGGTCCAGGCCCGCGATGGTCCGGGCCTGCTGCGAGTAGTCGACCGCCACGGCCAGGGCCCGGTGGCCGTCGGCGGGCCCGGCCGCCCACATCGTGGGGCGCCCCGCGAAGTCGGCGACCATCGTGCCGCGGTCCCCGCCGACCGCCAGCTTCCGCAGCGTCGGGGGCAGGCCCGGGGGGTCCACGCCGGCACCGCGCTTGAGCGAGTCCCCGGCCTCGTAGCGCTCCGTCGCCTGTGTCAGCCGCTGCAACGCCTGGTCGCGAGCCTGGCCGACGGTCTGGTCCGTCACCTGCACGTGCACCAGGACGCCGAGCAGGGCGGCCAGCGCGCAGCACATGACGGTGATGAAGGCGGCGGCCTTCGCGGCGAGCGTCCCGGACCACTGGGGGAGCGTCGGTCTCATCCGGTGCTCGCCGAGGGGGAGGGGTGCGGGGAGGGCTTGTGGGCGTGCTTCCGCGGGCCGGTGCGCAGCATCTCGTCCTGGGTGAGGAGCATGGCCCGCTGGTCCCGGTCCCAGGTCCACTGGAGGCGGTACTCGTAGCCCGCGACCTCCGACGGTGAGCGGATGACGAGGGAACGCCCGGCCAGTTC
>NZ_MUKA01000242.1 GCF_002150735.1 Streptomyces africanus | reverse complement strand
GGTCGCCCGGGTGGTCGTCGGGCGGGAACGAGTCGTCCTGTCCGGCGAAGTCATGTCCGGCGAAGTCATGGGCGGGGAAGTCATGCGCGGGGAACGGATCGAGGCCGGGGCCGGGAGGCGGGCCGGGCAGGTCCTCGCCGCGGTCGCGGGCGTTGGCCACCGCGCGCAGGCGGTCCACGGCTCCGTCCATCGCGAACTGCGCGGCGCCGAGGCCCTCCACGACGTAGCCGCGGCGGGCCTGGCCGCTCTCCTCGAAGGCGGACAGGACGCGGTACGTCGCAGAGAAGCCGCCCTCGACGCCCTCCGCCGAGACCGCGCCCCTGGTCACCACGCCGTGCCGGTCGAGGAGCGTGCGGGCGAGGGCGTGCGCCCGCACCGTCGGGTCCGGCTCATGGGCCGGGAGCAGGGACCAGCGGCCGGCGACGGTCGGCGGGCCGGACCGGGAAGCTGGGCGGGCGGCGGCCGTCAGGGAGCCGTAGCGGCCGCGCGGGACCGCACGCTTGGCGCGGTGGGCCGTGGAGCCGGCGGTGCGGCCCGAGCCGAGCAGGGAGCGCATGGGGGCGAGCGTGTCGTTGGTCAGGCGTCCGGACCAGGCCAGATCCCAGAGCGCGTCGGCCAGCTGAGGATCGGTGGCGTCGGGGTGGGTGGTGGCCCGGACCTGGTCGGCGATCTGGCGGAAGAACAGGCCGTAGCCGCCGGAGAGGGTGTCCAGGACGGACTGGTGCAGGGCAGTCAGCTCCAGGGGGTGCGGGGGCGGCAGGAGCAGGGGCGCCGCGTCCGCCAGGTAGAGGGAGACCCAGCCGTCCTTGCCGGGGAGGGAACCCGCCCCGGCCCAGAGGACCTCTCCGGCGGCGGTGAGCTCGTCCAGCATGGCCGGGTTGTAGTTCACGACCCTGGAAGGCAGCACCAGCTTCTCCAGGGCGGAGGCGGGCACGGACGCGCCCTGCACCTGCTCGATGGCGCGCACCAGGCCGTCGATGCCGCGCAGGGAGTGCCCCTTGCCGATGTGCTGCCACTGGGGGAGGAACTGGGCGAGCGCGGCCGGCGGCACCGGCTCCAGCTCATGGCGCAGGGCCGCCAGGGAGCGGCGGCGCAGCCGGCGCAGCACGGCCGCGTCGCACCACTCCTGGCCGATCCCGGCCGGGTGGAACTCGCCCTGGACGACCCGGCCCGCCGCGGCCAGCCGCTGGAGGGCGCCCTCGGTGACGGCCACGCCCAGGCCGAAGCGGGCCGCCGCCGTGGTCGAGGTGAACGGGCCGTGGGTGCGGGCGTAACGCGCGAGGAGGTCGCCGAGCGGGTCCTTGACGGGCTCCGTGAAGGCCTCCGGGACACCGACCGGCAGGGCGGTGCCCAGTGCGTCGCGCAGTCGGCCGGCGTCCTCGATCGCCGCCCAGTGGTCACTGCCCGCGATCCGGACCCGGATGGCGCGCCGGGCGCCGGCCAGGTCCTGAGCCCACTGCGGTTCGGCGCCCCGCTCGGCCAGTTCCGCGTCCGTGAGCGGGCCGAGGAGGCGGAGGAGGTCCGCGACGCCCTCGGCGTCCTTGACGCGGCGGTCCTCGGTGAGCCATTGAAGCTCCCGCTCCAGCTCCGTCAGCACCTCCGCGTCGAGCAGCTCGCGCAGCTCCGCCTGGCCCAGCAGCTCGGCCAGCAGCCGTGAGTCCAGCGACAGGGCCGCGGCGCGGCGCTCGGCGAGCGGGGAATCGCCCTCGTACAGGAACTGGGCGACGTAGCCGAAGAGGAGGGAGCGGGCGAAGGGGGACGGCTCGGGGGTGGTGACCTCGACGAGCCGCACCTTGCGGGACTCCAGGTCGCCCATCAGTTCCACGAGCCCGGGGACGTCGAAGACGTCCTGCAGGCACTCGCGGACCGCCTCCAGGACGATCGGGAACGAGCCGAACTCGCTCGCCACCTGGAGCAGCTGGGAGGCGCGCTGGCGTTGCTGCCACAGCGGCGTGCGCTTGCCCGGGTTGCGGCGCGGGAGCAGCAGCGCGCGGGCGGCGCACTCGCGGAAACGGGCCGCGAACAGCGCCGAGCTTCCCACCTGGTCGGTGACGACCTGGTCGACCTCGCCCTTGTCGAAGACGACGTCGGCGGCGCCCACGGGGGCCTGCTCGGCGTCGTACTCCCGGCCCATCTTCACCGGTTCCTGGTCCAGCAGGTCCAGGCCCATCAGATCGGCGTCCGGCAGACGCAGCACGATGCCGTCGTCGGCGTGCATGACCTGCGCGTCCATGCCGTAGCGCTCGGAGAGCTTCGCGCCGAGCGCGAGCGCCCAGGGGGCGTGCACCTGGGCGCCGAAGGGCGAGTGCACGACCACACGCCAGTCCCCGAGCTCGTCGCGGAAGCGCTCCACGACGATCGTCCGGTCGTCCGGGACGTGGCCGCAGGCCTCGCGCTGCTCGTCCAGGTAGGACAGCACGTTGTCCGCCGCCCAGGCGTCCAGGCCGGCGGCGAGGAGGCGCAGCCGGGCGTCGTCCTTGGACAGCGAGCCGACCTCACGCAGGAACGCGCCCAGCGCCCGGCCCAGTTCGAGCGGGCGGCCCAGCTGGTCGCCCTTCCAGAAGGGCAGCCGGCCCGGCACGCCGGGGGCGGGGGAGACCAGGACGCGGTCGCGGGTGATGTCCTCGATGCGCCAGGAGCTCGTGCCGAGCGTGAAGACGTCGCCGACGCGGGACTCGTAGACCATCTCCTCGTCGAGCTCGCCGACCCGGCCGCCGCCCTTCTTGGGGTCGGCGCCGGCGAGGAAGACGCCGAAGAGACCGCGGTCGGGGATCGTGCCCCCGGACGTGACGGCGAGGCGCTGCGCGCCGGGACGGCCCGTGATCTCCCCGGTGACGCGGTCCCACACCACGCGCGGGCGCAGCTCGGCGAACGCGTCGGACGGGTAGCGGCCGGCCAGCATGTCGAGGACCGCCGTGAAGGCCGACTCCGGGAGCGAGGCGAAGGGGGCTGCCCGTCGCACGGCGGCGAGGAGGTCGTCGAACTGCCAGGTGTCCATGGCCGTCATGGCGACGATCTGCTGGGCCAGGACGTCCAGCGGGTTGGCGGGGACCCTGAGGGACTCGATGGCGCCGGTCCGCATGCGCTCGGTGACCACCGCCGCCTGGACCAGGTCGCCGCGGTACTTCGGGAAGACCACGCCGGTGGAGACCGCGCCCACCTGGTGGCCCGCCCGGCCGACGCGTTGCAGGCCGGAGGCCACCGAGGGGGGTGATTCGACCTGGACCACCAGGTCGACCGCGCCCATGTCGATGCCCAGTTCGAGACTGGACGTGGCCACGACCGCCGGGAGGCGGCCCGCCTTGAGGTCCTCCTCGACCAGGGCACGCTGCTCCTTGGACACCGAGCCGTGGTGGGCGCGGGCGATGACCTGGGGCGCGCCCTGGGCGGCTCCCGAACCGCCCATGAGCTCGGCGGGGGAGTGGTGCTCGTCGAGGGTCTCGCCCGTGGCCCGTTCGTACGCGATCTCGTTCAGGCGGTTGCACAGGCGCTCCGCGAGGCGGCGGGAGTTCGCGAAGACGATCGTGGAGCGGTGGGACTGGACGAGGTCGGTGATCCGCTCCTCCACGTGCGGCCAGATCGACGGGCGCTCGGCGCCCTCCGAGCCGTCCGCCACCGGGGAGCCGCCCAGCTCGCCCAGGTCCTCGACCGGGACGACCACGGAGAGGTCGAACTCCTTGCCCGACTCCGGCTGGACGATCTCCACCTTGCGGCGGGGCGAGAGGAAACGGGCCACCTCGTCGACCGGCCGGACCGTCGCGGAGAGGCCGATGCGGCGGGCGGGCTTGGGGAGGAGCTCGTCCAGCCGCTCCAGGGAGAGGGCGAGGTGGGCGCCGCGCTTGGTGCCCGCGACCGCGTGCACCTCGTCGAGGATCACCGTCTCCACGCCGGTCAGCGCGTCGCGCGTGGCCGACGTCAGCATCAGGAACAGCGACTCGGGGGTGGTGATCAGGATGTCCGGCGGGCGGGTGGACAGGGCGCGCCGCTCGGCGGCGGGGGTGTCGCCCGAGCGGATGCCCACCTTCACCTCGGGCTCGGGCAGGCCCATCCGTACGGATTCCTGGCGGATGCCGGTCAGGGGACTGCGGAGGTTGCGCTCGACGTCCACGGCCAGGGCCTTCAGCGGCGAGATGTACAGGACCCGGCAGCGCTTCCTCGGGTCGGCGGGAGGAGGAGTCGAAGCGAGCTGGTCCAGGGCGGCGAGGAAGGCGGCCAGGGTCTTGCCGGAGCCCGTGGGGGCGACGACGAGCACGTCCGAACCCTCGTGGATGGCCTGCCACGCACCGGACTGGGCCGTGGTGGGCGCCGAGAAGGCGCCCGAGAACCAGGCGCGGGTCGCGGGGGAGAAGCCGTCCAGGGGTCCGGGTGCTGTGCTGGGCATGCGTCCATCGTGCACCCCACCACTGACAACGGGAGCCCGCCGCGGTCCGGCCTGCCGTTTCGGGGTGGGCCGGGGGGTCGGACAATGGCCGTATGAGCGAGCGCGCGCGGCACTGGCAGTACGCCGAGCTGCCCGGGGTGGACCTGCTGCGGGCCCGGTACGTGCGGAAGACGTTCGTGCGGCACACGCACGAGAACTTCGTGATCGCCGCCATCGCCGACGGGGTGGAGGTGTTTCACCACGGCGGGGGCGATCAGTACGCGGGGGCCGGGGCTCTCGCGCTGGTGAATCCGGATACTCCGCACACCGGGCGGGCCGGTGTGCCGGAGGGGTGGCGGTACGGGGCCGTGTATCCGCCCGTCGATGTCGTGGCGGAGATCGCGGCCGAGACCACGGCGCTGCGGGGGACACCGGGGTTCGTCAGCCCCGTGGTGGACGACCCGTACGCCGTCGGGCTGGTGCATCAGGTGCTGCGGGCCGCCGACGAGGGCAACGCGCTGGCCGCGGACACGCTGCTGCGGGTCGCCGTGACCAGGTTGCTGCGGCTGAACGGCGGGCCCATGCCACGGCGGGAGGTGCGGACGGCGGGGGCCCGGATCGCGGCACGCGCGCGTGCGGTGCTGGAGGAGCGGATGGCGCGGCCGCCGAGCCTGGAGCGGTTGGCGGCCGACCTCGGGACCAGTCCCTTCGCCTTGCTGCGGGCCTTCCGGGACGCCTACGGGATGCCGCCGCACGCGTGGCTCACGGACGCGCGGATACGGCGGGCGCGGCGGCTGCTGGACCTCGGGACGGCGCCCTCGGAGGTCGCCGTGGCCGTGGGCTTCACCGATCAGCCGCACCTCAACCGGCACTTCAGCCGGATGGTCGGTGTGCCGCCGGGGGCCTATCAGCGGGAGCGCAAGAACGTACAAGACCTGCGGTAGCGGCTCCTCGTAGCGTGCGGGGCGTGGCAGATCGCACAGCTCTCGAAGAGACAGAGACCAGTGGGAAGGCGGACCGTGCCGTCGTGCGGGACGCCCTGGGCGTCGGAGTGGCCGTCGGGCTCTCCGGGTTCGCCTTCGGGGTGACATCGGCCGGCAGTGGACTCACGCTGATGCAGACGTGCGCGCTCAGTCTGCTGGTGTTCACCGGCGCGTCCCAGTTCGCCCTGGTGGGCGCCCTCGCGGCCGGTGGCGGCCCGTTCACGGCGGCGGCCGGGGCCTTTTTCCTGGGCGTACGGAACGCCTTCTACGGCCTGCGTCTGTCACAGATGCTGGCCCTCCCGCGCGCGGTGCGGCCGTTCGCCGCCCAGTGGGTGATCGACGAGACGGCCGCCGTCGCGCTCGCACAGCCCACGCGGCGCGCTGCGCGGATCGGTTTCCTGGTGACGGGGCTGAGCCTGTACGTCCTGTGGAACCTCACCACGCTGCTCGGCGCCCTGGGCGCCGAGGCCATCGGGGACACCGACGCGTGGGGGCTGGACGCGGCAGGACCCGCGGTGTTCCTGGCGCTGCTCGCCCCGATGCTGAAGACCGGCACCGAGCGGGCCGCCGCCGGGCTCGCCGTGCTGCTGGGGCTCGGGCTGCTGCCCGTGCTGCCCGCCGGTGTGCCGGTTCTGCTGGCCGCGCTGGCGGCGCCGGTCGTGCTCTGGGCGGACGGCCGGCGCAGGGGACAGGGGGAGCAGGGGTGAACGTCTGGATCGCGATCGGTGTGACCGTCCTCGGGTGCTACGCCGTCAAGCTGGCCGGGCTGCTGGTGCCCGCGGGGGCGCTCGAGCGGCCCGTCGTGAAGCGGCTCGCCGCGCTGCTGCCCGTCGCCTTGCTGGCGGCCCTCACGGCCCAGCAGACCTTCGCCGACGGACAGGCGCTGGTCCTGGACGCGCGGGCCGCCGGAGTCGGAGCCGCCGCTGTGGCGCTGATGCTGCGGGCGCCGTTCCTGCTCGTCGTCGCAGCGGCTGTGGTGGTGACCGCGGGAGTGCGGGCCATGGGGGCCTGATCAGCCGATGCCGCGGCCGTAGGCGCTGAGGGTGCGCAGGGCCTCGATCGTCACCACCGGGCGGGCCTCCAGGGCGGGGGCCGAGGCCCAGCGGCGCCACCGGACGGGCCAGCCACCGTCCTCCTGTTGCTGGGCCGCGAGGTGGTCCAGCGAGCGGGCCATCTCCTCGTCGGTGAACCACGCGCGCGCGAGGGAGCACGGTGTCCTCGCGTAGTCGTACGGAAAGTGGTGCTCGCCCTGGGCGTAACCAGGAGGTACCGGGTACACGTCCAGATTCTCGGGGTCCAGAGCCGCCAGACGGTGTTCGCGGACCAGGCGGCCCAGACGATCGGCGGCCGCCTCCGCGCGCGTGCGGTCCGGGGCGGAGTCGAGGAAGGCCACGGCGGCCTCGATCTCGTAGGGGTGGGACTTCTCCAGCGACTCGACCGCCTGCCAGCAGAAGTCCGTGGCCCGGAACAGCCAGGCGTGCCACACCTCGTTGCGGTGCAGCAGCCCCACCACCGGCCCGGTGGCCAGGAGGTCGCTGGGCGGGTCCTCCACGACCGGTACGAAGGGCGCCGTCGGGTAGCCGCGCTGGCTGGGGTGGATCGCCGGGAGGGCGCCGTCCGCCGTGGAGACGGAGGTCAGATAGCGGCACATGCGTTCCACTCGCTGGCCGGCGCAGCGTCCCACGGCGTCCAGGACGCGCAGGGCGTGGGCGGTGTGCAGCGGCTGGCTGACCGGGCCGCGCAGGTCGGGCTCCAGCGCGTGGCCGTACCCGCCGTCCTCGTTGCGGTAGGCATCCAGGGCGGTCTCCACCGGGTCGGCGGCGCCGCCCCGGAAGTGGTGGGCGAAGAGGCGCTGCTCGAGCACGCGCGCGGTGAGCCAGACGAAGCGTTCCGCACGCGCCACGGGGGTGTGCGGCGCGGGCGACTGGGGGAGTGAGGGAGCTCCTGTTTCGGCCATGGGTCAGACCGTAGGGCGCAATACGGTGCCGGCAGGCGGTCCCGGCCCAGGCCCACCCGCAGGGGCGGGATACTGGAGTCATGCGGTTGACGGTCTTCTGGCAGCGGATGGCGGAGCACTTCGGTCCGGGATACGCCGACACCTTCGCGCGCGACCATGTGATGGCGGAGCTCGGCGGGCGCACCGTCCACGGGGCGCTCGACGCCGGCTGGGACGCCAAGGAGGTCTGGCAGGTGGTGTGTGCGGTGATGGACGTCCCGAGGGAGAAGCGTTGACCCGTCGTGGAGACCGCTGACTGACGGCCCACGAAGATCGCACGCGGGCAGACGGCTGTCGGTGGCGTGGGCGAGACTTGGTGCGTGGCACCCACTGACGAGACCGGGCAGGCAGCTCAGCAGTCCTCCCCGTTCGGCACGACACCGCCCGCGTCGCCCCCGCCCCCGGCCGGGGACACCGGGCCGAACGGCCGCATGCCGCGCTGGCTGCCGCGCGCCCTGGTGCTCGCACTCGCCCTCGTCGCCGTGTTCCAGCTGGGCAGCTGGGCCTTCCACCAGCTCACCGGGCTGCTGGTCAACATCCTCATCGCGTTCTTCCTGGCGCTCGCCATCGAGCCGGCGGTGAGCTGGATGGCCTCGCGCGGTATGCGCAGGGGACTGGCCACGTTCATCGTCTTCATCGGCGTGATGATCGGGGTGGCGGGCTTCGTCACGCTGCTCGGCTCCATCCTCGCGGACCAGATCATCAAGATGATCGAGGGCTTCCCGGGCTACCTCGACTCCGTCATCCACTGGGTCAACACGCACTTCAAAACCGATCTGAAGCGCGTGGACATCCAGGAGGGCCTGCTGCGCTCCGACTGGCTGCGCACCTACGTGCAGAACAGCGCCACGGGTGTCCTGGACGTGTCCGCCCAGGTCATCGGAGGTCTCTTCCAGCTGCTGACGATCGCGCTGTTCTCGTTCTACTTCGCCGCGGACGGCCCGCGACTGCGCCGCACGATCTGCTCCCTCCTGCCGCCCGCCCGGCAGGCCGAGGTGCTGCGCGCCTGGGAGATCGCCGTGAACAAGACCGGCGGCTACATCTACTCGCGCGGCCTGATGGCACTGATCTCCGGCATAGCGCACTTCGTCCTCCTGCAGGCCCTGGACGTGCCCTACGCGCCCGTGCTCGCCGTGTGGGTGGGCCTGGTGTCGCAGTTCATCCCCACCATCGGCACGTATCTCGCGGGCGCGCTGCCCATGCTGATCGCGTTCACGGTCAACCCCTGGTACGCGCTGTGGGTGCTGATCTTCGTGGTGATCTACCAGCAGTTCGAGAACTACGTGCTCCAGCCGAAGCTGACGTCCAAGACCGTCGACATCCACCCCGCGGTCGCCTTCGGCTCGGTCATCGCGGGCACCGCGCTCCTGGGCGCCGTCGGCGCGCTGATCGCCATCCCCGCCATCGCCACGCTCCAGGCCTTCCTGGGGGCCTACGTGAAGCGGTACGCCGTCACGGACGACCCCCGGGTGCATGGCCATCACCGCCGCGGGGAGGGGCCGGGCCTCGTCACGCGCGCGAGGCAGCTGTGGGCACGGCGGGCCGGGGCGGAGCGGCCCGACGCCGGGCAGTCCGACGCCGGGCAGTCCGAGGGCGGACGGTCCGATGGCGGGGGATCCGGGGACGGGCGGTCCGGGGACGAGGGCTCCGGGGAGAGCCCGGCCTGAGTCGCCGCGCCCTGTCACGGAGGTGCCGCATGGTGCGCTTGACACGAAAATCGAACATCCATTCTTATGGAGTCTCCGGCGAAGCTCAACGACGGGCAGTTCGACGTACTTTGGGTGGAGAAGTGCCCGAGTTATCCACAGGCCGGACGTGCGTCGGGGCGCATTGTCAGTGGCAGGCGTTAGCGTCTTTGACGTGAAGCGATCGACTCAAGCAAATCGGGTGGAACCCATGGCAGGAACCGACCGCGAGAAGGCCCTGGATGCCGCTCTCGCACAGATTGAACGGCAATTCGGCAAGGGCGCGGTCATGCGCATGGGCGACCGGACCAAGGAGCCCATCGAGGTCATCCCGACCGGATCCACCGCCCTCGACGTGGCCCTCGGCGTGGGCGGCCTGCCCCGCGGCCGTGTCGTGGAGATCTACGGACCGGAGTCCTCCGGTAAGACCACCCTGACCCTGCACGCGGTGGCGAACGCGCAGAAGGCCGGCGGCCAGGTCGCCTTCGTCGACGCGGAGCACGCACTCGACCCCGAGTACGCGAAGAAGCTCGGTGTCGACATCGACAACCTCATCCTCTCCCAGCCGGACAACGGCGAGCAGGCCCTGGAGATCGTGGACATGCTGGTCCGCTCCGGCGCCCTCGACCTCATCGTCATCGACTCCGTCGCGGCGCTCGTCCCGCGCGCGGAGATCGAGGGCGAGATGGGCGACAGCCACGTGGGTCTGCAGGCCCGCCTGATGAGCCAGGCCCTGCGGAAGATCACCAGCGCGCTCAACCAGTCCAAGACCACCGCGATCTTCATCAACCAGCTCCGCGAGAAGATCGGCGTGATGTTCGGCTCCCCGGAGACCACGACCGGTGGCCGGGCGCTGAAGTTCTACGCCTCGGTGCGCATCGACATCCGCCGCATCGAAACCCTGAAGGACGGCACGGACGCGGTCGGCAACCGCACCCGCTGCAAGGTCGTCAAGAACAAGGTCGCGCCGCCCTTCAAGCAGGCCGAGTTCGACATCCTCTACGGTCACGGCATCAGCCGCGAGGGCGGTCTGATCGACATGGGCGTGGAGCACGGCTTCGTCCGCAAGGCCGGCGCCTGGTACACGTACGAGGGCGACCAGCTCGGCCAGGGCAAGGAGAACGCGCGCAACTTCCTGAAGGACAATCCCGACCTGGCCAACGAGATCGAGAAGAAGATCAAGGAGAAGCTGGGCGTCGGTGTGCGTCCCGAGGAGCCGGCCGCCGAGCCGGGCACGGACGCGGCGGTCTCCCCGGCACCGGCCGACGCGCCTGCGGTCCCCGCCCCGGCAGCGGCCAAGACCGCCAAGTCCAAGGCCGCCGCAGCCAAGAGCTGACCCGTGACACGACGAACCGACTGGGCGGAGTACGAGTACGCCGCCTCCGGTGCCCCACGGGGGAGGGGCACCGGAGGGGAGACGGGCTCGGCCGTGGACGGGGAGGACGGGCACGGGGACGACCGGCTGTACGGGGATGACGGGCCGTACGGGGAGGCCTCTCCGTACGGCGGCTCATCCGGCAGAGACTCATCGACCGGAGGCGCACGCGAAGGCGGCTCCTCCAGAGACGGCTCGCGCGGCGGTGGATCGCCCGGTGGGCGTGGACGTGGGCGTCGCCGGCGCCGCTCCGACGCGGCGGATGCCGAGGACGGAGGTTCCCCTTCCTCGTCGAGGGCCGAGCAGGGGGAGCCTCCGGGGGACCCGGTCGAGCAGGCTCGGGCGATCTGCCTGCGCCTGCTCACCGGGACCCCGCGAACCCGCAAGCAACTCGCCGACGCCCTGCGCAAGCGGCAGATCCCGGACGATGCCGCCGAGGAGGTGCTGTCGCGGTTCGAAGAGGTCGGCCTCATCAACGACGGCGCATTCGCCGACGCCTGGGTGGAGTCCCGGCACCACGGCCGAGGGCTGGCCCGGCGGGCGCTCGCCCGGGAGCTGCGGACCAAGGGCGTCGACTCCACGCTGATCGACGAGGCCGTCTCCCAGCTCGACTCGGAGCAGGAGGAGGCGACCGCGCGGGAACTCGTCGCGCGCAAGCTCCGCTCCACCCGGGGGCTCGACCGGGACAAGCGTCTGCGCCGCCTCGCCGGCATGCTCGCCCGCAAGGGCTACTCCGAGGGCATGGCCCTGCGTGTGGTCCGGCAGGCACTGGAGGAGGAGGGCGAGGACACGGAGTTTCTCGGGGACGAGGGGGTCTGAGGCAAGGGCGAGACCCCATGGGGTCCGCGCCCAACGCCCCGGGATCACACCACGGGAAGCCCCGCCGCCCGCCAAGCCTGGAACCCGCCGACCAGATCGGTGGCCCGGTGCAGCCCCAGCTGATGCAGGGACTGGACCGCCAGGCTGGAGGCGTACCCCTCGTTGCAGATCACCACGACGCGCAGGGCGTGGCTCGTGGCCTCGGGGAGACGGTGGCTGCCCTGCGGGTCGAGGCGCCACTCCAGCTCGTTGCGCTCGACGACGAGGGCGCCGGAGACCAGGCCGTCCCGTTCGCGCAGGGCCGCGTAGCGGATGTCCACCAGCAGCGCGTCACCGGCCAGCGCGGCCTCGTACGCCTCCTGCGGTTCGATCCGCTCGTAGCCCGCCCGTACGCGCTCCAGCAACTCGTCGATGCCGACGGGACGCTGGACGCCCCCACTGCCACCTGTGTCCCCACTGCCGCCGCTGCTGCCGCGCCCGTCGCTCACCTGCTCGTGCGTCGCGCTCACTGCCAGTCCTCCGGTCGTTCCACCTGCTCGAGCCGCAGGATCGACCCGCTGCGGCTGAAGCGGCGGATCTGCGGCAGGGGCGGGTAGTAGGCGTGGACGGAGATCGCGTGCCGGTCGGGAGACTCGTTGAGCACCTCGTGGACGTGGTGGCGGCCGAAGGCGCGGCCCTGTCCGGACGGCAGCCGGCGTTCGCGGTCGACATCGTCGGCGAGTTCCAGGGTCTTCCAGCCGTCGGTGGGCAGCCGCGCGGCGAGCGAGTTCTCCTTGAGCTCGCCCGACGCGGTCAGGAAGGCGCCGACGGAGTCGGCATGGTCGTGCCAGCCGGTGCCCGTGCCGGGCGGCCAGCCGATCAGCCAGGCCTCGCTGCCGCCGGGCCCGTCCAGCCGCACCCAGGTGCGGCCTTCCGGGTCGAGCGGCAGGGAGGCGATCAGCTCGGTGTCGGCGGCCGTACGCCGCACGAAGTCGAAGAGGTCGGCCTGAGTGGGCGCCGAAACGGCGGAGGAGACAGACGAGGATCCGGGAGCGGATCCGGGGGCCGATCCAGGAGAGGAGACAGCGGGGGATGCGGAAGGAGATACAGACACGGGTGCCGTCCTGAAGGTCCTGATGAGGGTTCGCGAATCAGGCGCGTCGGCCGCGGCAGAACAGAGCGCGGCGTGCGCCCGGAGGAAGGGGGAGGCGAAGTCAGCAGGACGGGCGACACACGCAGCCCGCATAGCGGACGAGGTCCATATGGACCCTCCGCCACAGGCGCACACAAGTGTCAGTCACGCACCGGAGTACACCATGACGGCCCGGACCGGTCAACTCGCTGTCACCATGCGGACGCACCGTGACAGCGAACACATCACCCTCGGTGTCGACGTCAGCGAGAACCGACCGACGCGCTGGCCTCGGCCTGCGCCTTCGCCGGTCCGCCCACCGCGGCCTCCGCCGCCGCGTACAGGTCGTCCGGGCGCACTCCGCTCAGTGCGGTGACGAGATGGCCGTCGGGGCGCACCAGGAGCACCGTGTGCGCGGCAGCACCCGGATAGCTCTCGGCGACGAGCAGTTCGGCGGGGTGCGGCAGTGCCGTGACCGCGGCCGCGAGGCGGGGCATGATGCCGGCGCTGACCCAGTGCTTGCGCTCCCACACGCCCGTGCCCGGCGCGATGAGCACCACGAGCAGTGCACCGCGGCCGAGCCGGTCCCGCAGCGGTACGAAGGTGCCGTCCTCCGCGGTGACCCGCACGTCGGTGACCGGCGCTCCGAGCGGCGTGTCGACGGGAGTCTCGCCCTCGAGGCGTGGGGGCGCGAGGGGCGAGTCGGCGTACGTCCCCGGCGCGCCGAGCTGGCCGTGCCCCAAGTGACCCTCCGTGAGGAGCGCGTCGTGGCCCCGGGACGAGCCGGGGACGTAGGAGCGCAGGCCTCCGCCGCCGCGCAGCAGTGGCAGTGCCTGGTCGGCGGCGCGCAGGCGGGCGGCGACGACCGCTCGGCGCTCGGTCTGGTAGCTGTCGAGGAGCGCGTCGTGCGGCCCGTGGTGCCAGGCCACGGCCAGCTTCCAGGCGAGGTTGTCGGCGTCCCTGAGGCCCTCGTCGAGCCCGTGCGTGCCCAGCGCGCCGAGCAGGTGGGCCGCGTCCCCGGCGAGGAAGACGCGGTCGGCGCGCCAGCGTCGGGCCAGGCGGTGATGGACCGTGTGGACACCGGTGTCCAGCAGTTCGTACGGCGGGGCCGTGCCGCCCGCCCAGCCGGCCAGGGTCTCCCGGATGCGGGTCAGCAGCAGTTCGGGGGTGACCAGGTCCTTGCCGGGCGGCAGGAGCCAGTCCAGACGCCAGACGCCGTCCGGCAGCGGGCGCGCGGTGACCTCGCCGGCCGAGGGGCCCGACATGCGCCACGGCGGCATGCGGTGCAGCAACGCCTCGTCGTGCCAGGGCAGTTCCGTACGCAGCGCGGCAACGGCGTGACGCTCCACCGCCGTACGGCCCGGGAAGCGGATGTCCTGGAGTTTGCGCACGGTCGAGCGGGGCCCGTCGCAGCCGACCAGGTAACTGCCGCGCCACCAGGTGCCTTTGGGGCCGCGGGTGTGGGCCGTGACGCCCGAGGACTCCTGTTCGATGCCGTCGAGCCGGCTCTCCACCGCGATCTTGACGAGCCGTTCGCCGGACAGGGCCGCGCGCAGGGCGCCGGTCAGCACGTGCTGGGCGATGTGCAGGGGGACGGGATCAGCGCCGTCGAAAACGATCTCGCGCATCACCTGCTTGCGCCGCATCGACCGCCATCCGGCCCAGTGGGCGCCGGCCCGGGACAGGGGCACACCGGTCAGCCGTTCCACGAGGGCGACGGTGTCCTCGCGCAGGACGACGGTGCGCGCCGCACGGGGTTCGTCCTTGCCCGGCCCCTCGTCGAGGACGACGCACGGCACCTCCTGACGCGCCAGCGCCAGGGCGAGCGTGAGCCCGACGGGCCCCGCTCCGACGATGATCACCGGGTCCACGGCGCGGCGCCCCCTGCCCGTGGTGTTGTCCTGAGAGACACAGGTGAACAGGAAGTTGGAGCAGGGTGCACGATCACAGAACGTATGCAACCCATTGCCGGTGCTTGCGTCAAGTGACCAGGGGCAGTGGCGATCATGCCACTGCCCCTGAGTGTGTCACGTGAGGTGAATGCGTGTCAGACGGTGCCTCCGGGGCCGGTGCCGGTCGTACCGGCGACCTCCGCGTCGTTCACGCCCACGACCGCGCCCGTGGACTTCTTGGCCCTGCGCAGCCGGCGCTCCAGCCAGCCGGCGAACGAGGTGAGGGCGAAGTTGAGCGCGATGAAGATGAGGGCCACGACGGTGAAGCTGGCGATGATGTTCGCGCCGTAGTACCCGCTCATGGTGTTCGCCGAGGAGAGCAGTTCGGAGTAGGTGAGGACGGCGCCGCCGAGCGCGGTGTCCTTCACGATGACGACGAGCTGGCTCACGATGGCCGGCAGCATCGCGGTGACGGCCTGGGGCAGCAGGATCAGGCGCATCAGCTGGCCCTTGCGCAGGCCGATCGCCATCGCCGCTTCCGACTGGCCCTTGGGCAGGGACAGGATGCCCGCCCGGACGATCTCCGCGAGGACGGAGGCGTTGTAGAGCACCAGGCCGGTGACGACCGCGTAGAGCGGACGGTCGTCGGAGCTGACGTTGGTGTACTCGGCGAACAGAGCGAGGCCGAAGATCATCAGCACCAGCACGGGGATGGAGCGGAAGAACTCCACCACGATCGCGGCGGGCGCCCTGACCCATGCGTGGTCCGACAGACGGGCGATGCCGAGGACCGCGCCCAGCGGCATCGCGATGATCACCGCCAGGGCGGCGGCTTTCAGGGTGTTCTGCAGACCCGGCCAGATGTACGTGGACCAGGCCTCGGTGTGGAAGAACGGCTCCCACAGAGCCCACTCCAGCTGGCCCTTGTCCTTGAGGGTCCCGAACACCCACCACAGCAGAGCGGCGAGTGCGACCAGGAAGACCACCGTGAGGATGACGTTGCGCCGCTTGGCGCGAGGCCCCTGGGCGTCGTACAGAACGGAGCTCATCGCTTCACCGCCACCTTCTTGCCCACCCAGCCGAGGAACAGGCCGGTCGGCAGTGTCAGGACCACGAAACCGAACGCGATGATCGCGGAGATCAGCAGCAGCTGAGCCTCGTTCTCGATCATCTCCTTCATCAGTACTGCCGCTTCGGCGACACCGATGGCGGCGGCCACCGTCGTGTTCTTGATGAGGGCGATCAGTACGTTGGCCAGCGGTACCACGGATGAACGGAACGCCTGGGGCAACACGATCAGACCCAGCACCTGGTTGAAACTGAGACCGATCGCGCGAGCCGCCTCCGCCTGCCCGACCGGCACCGTGTTGATGCCGGAGCGCAGCGCCTCGCATACGAAGGACGAGGTGTAGAGGATCAGGCCCAGGACGGCGAGCCGGAAGTTGATCGTCTCGACGTCGTTCGCGCCGAGGGAGACTCCCAACGTCTGGTTCAGACCCAGCGACGTGAACAGGATGATCACGGTCAGCGGGATGTTCCGCACGATGTTCACGTAGGCGGTCCCGAAACCGCGCATCAGCGGCACCGGGCCGACGCGCATGGCGGCCAGCAGGGTGCCCCAGATCAGGGAGCCGACGGCGGAGAGCACAGCGAGCTGCACTGTCGTCCAGAAGGCTCCCAGCAGGTCGTAATCCTCAAGAAAGTCGAACACGATCTCCCGTGCTTCCGCGTGTAGGGATGCCCACGCCGGTGCGCCACCCCTTCCGGTGGGCGGCGCACCGGCCAGGCGCTGCCTCAGCTCTTGATGTCGCCGATCTTCGGCGCGGGCTCGTTCTTGTAGTTGGCCGGGCCGAGGTTCTTGTCCACGGCCTTCTGCCACGAACCGTCGGCGACCATCTCCTCAAGAGCCTTGTTGATCTTGTTCTTGAGGTCGCTGCCCTTCTTGACGCCGATGCCGTAGTTCTCGTTGGTCAGCTTGAAGCCGCCGAGCTTGAACTTGCCCTTGAACTGCGACTGAGCGGCGTAACCGGCGAGGATCGAGTCGTCCGTGGTCAGCGCGTCGACGGCACCGTTCTGCAGCCCGGGCAGGCAGGCGGAGTACGTCGGGTACGGCTGCAGCTGCGCCTTGGGAGCCAGCTTCTCCTTGACGTTCTGCGCCGAGGTCGAGCCGGTGACCGAGCACAGCTTGGCGTTGTTGAGGTCCTTCGGCGACTTGATCTTGTTGTCGTCCGCACGAACCAGAACATCCTGGTGCGCCAGCAGGTACGGCCCGGCGAAGTCGACCTTCTGCTGACGCTCCGGGGTGATCGAGTAGGTCGCGGCGATGAAGTCGACGTCACCGCGCTGGAGCAGGGTCTCGCGGTCGGCGCTCTTCGCTTCCTTCCACTCGATCTGGTCCGCCTTGTAACCGAGCTTCTTCGCGACGTAGGTGGCGACATCGACGTCGAAGCCGGCGTAGCCCTGCGGCGTCTTCTGGCCGAGGCCCGGCTGGTCGAACTTGATGCCGACGGTGATCGTCTTGCCGCCACCGGAGCTGGAGCCGCCGCCCGTGCTGTTGTCGCCGCCGCACGCGGTGGCGGTCAGGGCGAGGGCGAAGACGGTGGCCGAGGCGGCGGTGACCTTGCGGAGCTTCATGGTGAACATCCTTTGACTTGAGAAGAGATGCGGGCCGTCAAGGGCGGTGACGCGGGTCGCGTCGAGCGGGACGCGCGCTGTCAGTGGTGCAGGATCTTCGACAGGAAGTCCTTGGCACGGTCACTGCGCGGGTTGCTGAAGAACTGGTCGGGCGCAGCCTCCTCGACGATTCGGCCGTCCGCCATGAACACCACGCGGTTTGCGGCCGATCGTGCGAAACCCATCTCGTGGGTGACGACGATCATGGTCATGCCGTCCCGGGCGAGCTGCTGCATGACCTCCAGCACCTCGTTGATCATCTCGGGGTCGAGCGCGGAGGTCGGCTCGTCGAAGAGCATGACCTTCGGCTCCATGGCCAGCGCCCGCGCGATCGCGACGCGCTGCTGCTGGCCGCCGGAGAGCTGTGCCGGGTACTTCTCGGCCTGCGCGGCGACGCCGACCCGGTCGAGCAGGGCGCGGGCCCGCTCCTCGGCCGCGCTCTTGTCCTTCTTGCGGACCTTGATCTGGCCGAGCATCACGTTCTCGAGCACGGTCTTGTGCGCGAAGAGGTTGAAGGACTGGAAGACCATCCCGACGTCGGCCCGCAGCCGTGCCAGCTCCCTGCCCTCGGCGGGCAGCGGCTTGCCGTCGATCGTGATCGAGCCGGAGTCGATCGTCTCCAGGCGGTTGATGGTGCGGCACAGGGTGGACTTGCCGGACCCGGAGGGCCCGATGACCACGACGACTTCACCGCGGGCGATCGTCAGGTCGATGTCCTGGAGTACGTGCAACGCGCCGAAGTGCTTGTTGACGCTCTTCAGGACGACCAGTTCTCCGGTCGCGGCCACATCTTCCTTGGCCACCGATACTTCGGTCATCGCTCTCAGGCTCCGTCCTCCTCGGTTTCGGAGGACAGTAGTAACCCTCTACGACCTGCGTCATTACATCTGAGGGGAATCTGAGCATCACGATCCGATAGCAATCGGACACGTGTCGTAGCACTTGTGAGCAGCGCTCATATCGGCCGGGTAACGGAAGCTCTCCGCAACCGGAACCCTCTTGACGCCGTCCTCATCCATCAGCGTGACTGCACAAGGTGCACGCGCGCGCGTGCACGCGCTTTTTGTACACAGACAGATCGTACGGCCAGTGAACCGAAGGGGGCGCGGGTGAGACTGCTGCTCGTCGAGGACGACAACCACGTCGCCGCCGCCCTGTCGGCGGTCCTGGCGCGGCACGGGTTCGACGTCACGCACGCGCGCAGCGGCGAGGAAGCCCTTCAGGCGCTGGTCCCCGAGGTCGACGGATTTGGTGTCGTGCTGCTCGACCTCGGCCTGCCCGACCAGGACGGATACGAGGTCTGCGGCAAGATCCGCAAGCGCACCAGCACACCGGTGATCATGGTCACCGCGCGCTCCGACGTGCGCTCCCGCATCCACGGCCTCAACCTCGGCGCCGACGACTACGTGGTGAAGCCGTACGACACCGGGGAACTGCTCGCCCGCATCCACGCGGTCAGCCGGCGCACCTCGCACGAGGACACCTCCAGCGGTGTCGAGACGGAACTGCGCCTCGGGCCGGTGCACATCGAGCTGCCCACCCGCCGGGTCAGCGTGGAGGGAGCCGTGATCCAGCTGACCCGCAAGGAGTTCGACCTCCTGGCCCTGCTCGCGCAGCGGCCCGGGGTGGTCTTCCGCCGGGAGCAGATCATCAGCGAGGTGTGGCAGACCAGCTGGGAGGGGACCGGACGCACCCTGGAGGTGCATGTGGCGTCCCTGCGCGCCAAGCTGCGGATGCCGGCGCTCATCGAGACCGTACGCGGAGTCGGCTACCGGCTCGTCGCGCCTGCCGGTTAGCGGGGCCGGGTGCGCACTCGTCTGCTCCCGCTGCTGATCGTCCTGATGGCGGCCGTGCTGCTCGCGCTCGGCGTCCCGCTCGCCGTCAGCCTGGCCGGCGCCCAGCAGCAGAAGGTCGTCGTCGACCGCATCGACGACACGGCACGCTTCGCGGCTCTCGCCCAGTTCGTCACGGACTCGCCCACCGGAACCGTCGGCGCGTTCGAGAACGAGCGCCTGGCCACGCTCAGCCGCGAACTCGACAGCTACTACAAGGTCTACGGCATCCGGGCCGGTGTCTTCTACCGCAGCGGCAGTGCCATGGCCCACGCGCCCGCCGGGTGGTCCCTGCCCAAGGAGGGTGAGGTACGCGACGCGTTCGACGAGGCGCTGCTCAGCCGCCGTAGCCACGACCCGCGGCAGGTGTGGCCCTGGCAGCGCCGCAACCTGGTGGTCGCCTCGCCGGTCATCCGGGACGGCGACGTCGTCGCGGTCGTCGTCACCGACTCGCCCACCGGGCAGCTGCGCTCGCGCACCCTGCACGGCTGGCTGGTCATCGGCGCGGGCGAGTTCGCCGCGATGCTGCTGGCCGTCGGTGCCGCCCTGCGGCTGACCGGCTGGGTGCTCAGGCCCGTGCGGGTGCTGGACGCCACCACCCACGACATCGCCACGGGGCGGCTGAAGTCCCGGGTCGCCGCCGCCGGAGGTCCGCCGGAACTCAGGCGCCTGGCCCGGTCGTTCAACGAGATGGCGGACAACGTGGAGGACGTGCTGGAGCAGCAGCGCGCCTTCGTCGCCGATGCCTCGCACCAGCTGCGCAACCCCCTCGCGGCGCTGCTGCTGCGTATCGAGCTGCTCTCCTTCGAGCTGCCCGAGGGCAACCAGGAGATCGCCTCGGTCCAGTCCGAGGGCAAGCGCCTCGCGCAGGTCCTGGACGATCTGCTCGACCTGGCGCTGGCCGAGCACACCGACGCCGATCTGAAGATCACCGACATCGGCGAGCTCGCCGCCGAACGGGTCGCGGCCTGGTCCCCGACCGCCGAGGCCAAGGGCGTACACCTGGTGAGCGACTGCCCGCCGACGACCGCGTGGGCCGATCCGGTGGCGCTGTCCAGCGCGCTGGACGGGATCATCGACAACGCGCTGAAGTTCACGCCCGAGGGCCGGACGGTCGAGGTGACCGTCGCGCGTGAGGGAGACACCTCCACGGTGGTCGTCACCGACGAGGGGCCGGGCCTCACGGATGAGGAACTGGCTCGCGTCGGCGACCGCTTCTGGCGCAGCAGCCGCCACCAGAACATCAAGGGCTCGGGCCTTGGACTGTCCATCTCGCGGGCGCTGCTCGCGGCGGGCGGCGGTTCGATCGCGTACGACCATCACGAGCCGCACGGGCTGAAGGTGACGGTGACGGTGCCGAGGGTCGGACCGGCGTAGCGGAGCCGGAGCCCGAGGCGAGGCCGAAGAGGGCTATGGCTTGACGGACCGGTAGTAGCGCCGGGCCCCGTCGTGCAGCTTGAGAGGGTCGGTGTAGATCGCCGTGCGGACGTCGACCAGCTGGGCGGAGTGGACCGTCGCTCCGATGCCGTCCCTGCTGTCGATCACCGTACGGGTCAGCCACTCGGTGAGCCGGGGGTCCATGTCGTTGCGCGTGACCAGCAGGTTGGACACCGCCAGGGTGGGGACCGGGTCGCCGCGCTGGATGGTGGGGTAGGCCGATTCCGGCATCTTGGTGGCGCGGTAGTAGCGCGTGGCACCGCCCTGGTCGTGCAGCTTGGCCACGAGGCCGGCGTCGATCGGCACGAAGCGGAAGGCCGACGCCGACTTCTTGGCCAGCCGGCTGAGCCCGTCGGTGGGCAGGCCGCCCGACCAGAAGAACGCGTCGAGGCCGTGTCCCAGCCGTTTGGGTCCGGTGTCGATGCCGTCCGACGACGGCTTGATGTCCTTCTCCGGGTCGATCCCGGCCGCTTTGAGCACGCCGTTCGCGATCAGCCGCACGCCGGAGTCCGGCAGCCCTATGGCCACGCGCTTGCCCCGTAGATCCGCGACGGAGCGGATGTCCGAGTCCGGCGGTACGACGAGCTGGGCGTAGTCGTCGTACAGGCGCGCGACCCCGCGCAGGCGGTCGGCGCCCGTGCCGTGGTCGAGCTTGTACGTGGCGACCGCGTCGGCCGCGGCGATCGCGAAGTCCGCCTGGCCCGTCGCCACGTCCGCGACGTTCTCCTGCGAACCGGCGCTGGTCAGCAACCGCACCTTCAGATCGGGCATGTCCTTGTCGATCGCTTTGCGCAGGAGATCGCCGTACTCGTAGTACACCCCCGCGCGCGTACCCGTGCTGAACCGGATCGTCCCGCCCGGAGGCTCCTCGGCCCAGGGGCGCAGCCACCACAGCAGCAGCCCGAGGACCACGAGGGCGGCGGCGCCGCCCTGAAGGGCCCGGCGCCTGCCGAGAGGGGGGAACGTCGTGGGCATGCGCGAGATCCTGCCAGCCGTGGTGCCCCGCTGACCAGGGGCGGGCTCACACGATGGGGGCGAGGGGGAGTGTCAGTGGCGGCCACTACAGTCGGCCCCATGAGCTCCTCGCCCGCTGACCTGGTCCGTGAATTCCACCTCGCCTTCGGCCTGGACGCCCGCAGTACCCCGACGGAGGTGCCCCCGGAACTCGCCGCCCACCGCGGTGAACTCCTCGCGGAGGAGGCCGCGGAGGTCGCCGAGGTGTCGGTGACGGGCCCGCTCGACCGGCTCGCCCACGAACTCGCCGACGTCGTCTACGTGGCGTACGGCACCGCCCTCGTCCACGGCATCGACCTCGACGCGGTACTGGCCGAGATCCACCGTTCCAACATGACCAAGATCGGCCCCGACGGCTCCGTCTCCCGCCGCGAGGACGGCAAGGTGCTCAAGGGGGAGCACTACGAGGCACCGGATGTGCCGGGGGTGCTGCGCAGGCAGGGATGGGAACCGGCCGCGGGGGCCTGAGCCGCCGCCCGGGCCTGCGGCGGCTCCGCTGTCCCCTGCGGCGCCGCCCCTCAGTCGGCCACCTGCGCGTCCGCCTCCTTGGTCCGCTTCGTCGTCTCCGCCGCATCCCGGCGTGGCTCGCGGCGCCGGGTCCACCAGGTCGCCACGGGCTCCGTGTAGCGCGCGGTGAGCGGGCCGAGGACGACCAGGATGAGGACGTAGGCCGTGGCCAGGGGGCCGAGGGACGGTTCGATGCCCGCCGAGACGGCCAGCCCGGCGATGACGATGGAGAACTCGCCACGCGCCACCAAAGCACCGCCCGCCCGCCAGCGGCCCTTGACGGAGATCCCGGCCCGCCGCGCCGCCCAGTAGCCGGTGGCGATCTTCGTCAGGGCGGTGACGACGGCGAGGCCCAGGGCGGGCAGCAGAACGGGCGGGATGCTGGACGGGTCGGTGTGCAGGCCGAAGAAGACGAAGAACACCGCCGCGAACAGGTCACGCAGGGGGCTCAGGAGCGTGTGCGCACCCTCCGCCACCTCTCCCGACAGCGCGATGCCCACCAGGAAGGCCCCCACCGCCGCCGACACCTGCAGCTGCTGTGCCACACCCGCTACCAGGATCGTCAGACCCAGCACGACCAGCAGCAGCTTCTCCGGGTCGTCGCTGGAGACGAAGCGGGAGATCACCCTGCCGTAGCGCAGGGCCAGGAAGAGGACGAGGCCCGCCGCGCCCAGCGCGATCGCCAGGGTCAGGCTGCCGGCCAGCAGCCCGGCTCCCGCCACCAGCGCCGTGACGATGGGCAGATACACCGCCATCGCGAGATCCTCCAGCACGAGCACGCTGAGGATCACCGGCGTCTCCCGGTTGCCGACCCGCCCCAGATCGCCGAGCACCTTCGCGATCACGCCGGACGACGAGATCCAGGTGACACCGGCCAGGACGACGGCGGCCACCGGCCCCCAGCCGAGCAGCAGCGCCACCGCCGCCCCCGGCAGCGCGTTGAACGCGCAGTCGACCAGGCCGGACGGGTAGTGGGTCTTGAGGTTGGAGACCAGATCGCTCGCCGTGTACTCCAGGCCCAGCATCAACAGCAGCAGGATGACGCCGATCTCGGCGCCGGTGGCGATGAACTCCTCGCTCGCGCCCAGCGGCAGCAGACCGCCCTCGCCGAAGGCCAGACCGGCCAGCAGGTACAGCGGTATCGGCGAGAGCCGGAAACGGGCGGCGAACCGGCCGAGCAGGCCGAGGCCGAGGATGATGGAACCGAACTCGATCAGCAGAACCGCAGAGTGCACCGGCTCACTCCCGACCGAGTATCGTCGCGGCGGCGTCGACGCCCTCGCGGGTGCCGACGACGATCAGCGTGTCACCGCCCGCCAGCCGGAAGTCCGGCGCGGGTGAGGGGATGGCCTCGGCCCGCCGCAGCACCGCCACGACCGACGCGCCCGTCTCCGTACGCATCCGCGTGTCGCCCAGCACCCGCCCGTTCCAGCGCGAGGTCGCGGCCACCTCGATCCGCTCGGCGACCAGCCCCAGGTCCGTGGTGTACAGCAGACTCGGGCTGTGGTGGGACGGCTTCAGCGCGTCGATCAGCGACCCCGCCTCCGAACCGGTCAGCCGCAGCGACTGCGCGCAGGAGTCCGGATCGTCGGTCCGGTACACGTTCACCGTGCGCGTGCCGTCGCGGTGCGCCACCACCGACAGATGGCGGTGTTCCCGGGTCTCGAGGTCGTACTGGACCCCGATGCCCGGCAGCGGCGTCGCCCTCAGGCGCGGAGCTGACACGTTTCTTCTCCTTGTTCGTCTGGCTCTTGTCGGTCTGTGCACGGTGTCGTTCAACGGACGGGTCAACTCCGCATGCTGTCATCCAGCCGTACGGTGACGACATGGGTGTCGTGACGGATATACGCAGCGGCCGGTCGCCGGAGAGGGTGGAGGGGGCGGTGTCGTACGCGAAGGCCAGGGCATGTGCGGACGCCGGGGCAGATGCGAAGGCCGGGCCATGTGCGAAAGCCGGGCTCTGCGCGAGAGCCGGAAGGAGCGGGTCCAGGAACGTGTCGTTGTTCTGGCGGATCTTCTCGCTCAACGCGGCGGGCCTGGTCGTGGCCACCGCGTTGCTGCTCGGCCCGGTCACCGTGTCGACCCCTGTCCTGGCGGGCGAGGCGCTCGTCCTGCTCGGAGGCTTGGCCCTGCTGCTCGCCGGCAACGCGCTCGTGCTGCGCTTCGGCCTCGGACCCCTGCAACGGCTGGACCGGGCCATGGCCACCGTGGACCTGCTGCGTCCGGGCTCCCGCCCGGTGGTCGCCGGCCCCGCGGAGACGGCCGGGCTGATCACGACGTACAACGCGATGCTCGACCGGCTGGAGGCCGAGCGGGCCGCGGGCGCCGCCCGGGCGCTGTCCGCACAGGAGAGCGAACGGCACCGGATCGCCCGGGAGCTCCACGACGAGGTCGGGCAGACCCTGACCGCCGTCCTCCTCCAGCTCAAGCGCGTCGCGGACCGGGCGCCCGGGGACCTGCGCGAGGAGGTCGGCCAGGCACAGGAGGCGACCCGGGCCGGCCTGGACGAGATCCGGCGTATCGCCCGTCGGCTGCGCCCCGGTGTCCTGGAGGAACTCGGCCTGGCCAGCGCCCTGCGTTCGCTCGCCGCCGAGTTCACCACCCATGGGCTGACCGTGCGCCACCACGTCACCGGCGACCTCCCCGCACTGACCCCGGAATCGGAACTGGTCGTCTACCGAGTGGCCCAGGAAGGCCTGACCAACACCGCCCGGCACGCCGGCGCCGACCGTGCCGAACTCCGCCTCCGGCCGGTCCCCGGCGGCGTCGAACTCCTCGTACGCGACAACGGCACCGGCCTCGGCGACGCCCCCGAGGGCGCCGGAATCACCGGCATGCGCGAACGCGCTCTCCTGATCGGCGCCGGCCTCACCCTCGAACCGGCCCCGGGCGGGGGCACCGACGTGCGGCTGCTCCTGCCGGTGGCGGAAGGAGCGCGCTGATGCCCACCCCGATCCGTGTCCTGCTCGCCGACGACCACACCCTCGTACGCCGGGGCGTGCGCCTCATCCTGGACGGCGAGCCCGACCTGACGGTCGTCGCCGAGGCCGGGGACGGGGCCGAGGCCGTCGCCAAAGCCCGGGAAACCGCCGTCGACCTGGCCGTCCTGGACGTCGCCATGCCCCGCATGACCGGCCTCCAGGCGGCCCGCGAACTCTCCCGTCGGCTGCCCGGCCTGCACATCCTGATCCTGACGATGTACGACAACGAGGAGTACTTCTTCGAGGCGCTCAGGGCCGGAGCCAGCGGCTACGTCCTGAAGTCCGTCGCCGACCGCGACCTGGTCGAGGCCTGCCGGGCGGCTGTGCGCGACGAGCCGTTCATCTACCCGGGTGCCGAGCGGGCCCTCGTCCGCTCCTACCTGGAGCGGCTGCACCGGGGCGACGGCCTGCCGGAACGGGCCATCACCGAACGCGAGGAGGAGATCCTCAAGCTGGTCGCCGAGGGCCACACCTCCAAGGAGATCGGCGAACTCCTCTTCATCAGCGCCAAGACGGTCGAACGCCACCGCGCCAACCTCCTGCAGAAGCTCGGCATGCGCGACCGTCTGGAGCTGACCAGGTACGCGATCCGCGCCGGACTCATAGAGGCGTGAGCCCGGGCCGGGGGTTGTCCACAGGCGACCGAGCCACTTCCGGCGACCGCCTACCCTTGTCCCCATGAGCAGCATCGACCGGAGCCAGTCAGTGGGCGGCACGCGCACATACGAGGTACGCACCTACGGGTGCCAGATGAACGTCCACGACTCCGAGCGATTGGCCGGTCTGCTGGAGGACGCGGGCTACGTCCGCGCCCCCGAGGGCGCCGACGCTGCCGACGTTGTCGTCTTCAACACCTGCGCCGTGCGGGAGAACGCCGACAACAAGCTGTACGGCAACCTCGGCCACCTCGCGCCGAAGAAGGCCGCCCGCCCGGGCATGCAGATCGCGGTCGGCGGCTGCCTCGCGCAGAAGGACCGCGACACCATCGTGAAGAAGGCGCCCTGGGTGGACGTCGTCTTCGGCACGCACAACATCGGCAAGCTGCCGGTCCTGCTGGAACGCGCGCGCGTGCAGGAGGAGGCGCAGGTCGAGATCGCCGAGTCTCTGGAGGCGTTCCCGTCCACGCTGCCGACGCGCCGCGAGAGCGCGTACGCGGCCTGGGTCTCCATCTCCGTCGGCTGCAACAACACCTGCACCTTCTGCATCGTCCCGGCCCTGCGCGGCAAGGAGAAGGACCGCCGCCCCGGCGACATCCTCGCCGAGATCGAGACCTTGGTCGCGGAGGGTGTCTCCGAGATCACACTGCTCGGGCAGAACGTGAACGCGTACGGCTCCGACATCGGCGACCGCGAGGCCTTCAGCAAGCTGCTGCGCGCCTGCGGGAAGATCGAGGGGCTGGAGCGCGTCCGCTTCACCTCCCCGCACCCGCGCGACTTCACCGACGACGTCATCGCCGCCATGGCCGAGACGCCGAACGTCATGCCCCAGCTGCACATGCCGCTCCAGTCCGGTTCGGACACGGTCCTGAAGGCCATGCGCCGCTCCTACCGCCAGGAGCGCTACCTGGGGATCATCGAGAAGGTCCGCGCCGCCATCCCGCACGCGGCGATCAGCACCGACATCATCGTGGGCTTCCCCGGCGAGACCGACGAGGACTTCGAGCAGACGCTGCACGTGGTGCGCGAGGCCCGTTTCGCCCAGGCCTTCACCTTCCAGTACTCCAAGCGCCCGGGCACCCCGGCCGCCGAGATGGACGGCCAGATCCCCAAGAAGGTCGTCCAGGAGCGCTACGAGCGCCTGGTCGCCCTCCAGGAGGAGATCTCCTGGGAGGAGAACAAGAAGCAGGTCGGCCGCACGCTGGAGCTGATGGTCGCCGAGGGCGAGGGCCGCAAGGACGACAGCACCCACCGCCTGTCCGGCCGGGCTCCCGACAACCGCCTCGTCCACTTCACCAAGCCGGACCAGGAGGTACGCCCCGGCGACGTGGTCACGGTAGAGATCACGTACGCCGCTCCGCACCACCTCCTCGCCGAGGGCCCCGTGCTGGACGTGCGCCGCACGCGCGCGGGCGACGCCTGGGAGAAGCGCACCGCCGAGAAGGCGGGCAAGCCGGCCCAGCCGGCCGGCGTGCTCCTGGGCCTGCCGAAGATCGGCGTACCCGAGCCGCTCCCGGTGGCGACGAGCGGCTGCGGCTGCGACTGAGCCGGGCTGCGGCCCGCTGGGGCCGGGCCTGACGGGGGACTGGGCCGGCTGCGACGGGACCTGGCTGCAGCTGGGCCTGCTGCGGCCGGACCTCACTGGGCAGGGCCCGTGTTCTGCTGGGTTACCCTGCCGATCATGCTTGTCGCCGCCGCTGTCTGCCCCTGCCCGCCCCTACTGGTACCCGACGTCGCAGCGGGCGCCGCTCCGGAGTTGGACGCCGCACGGGCCGCCTGTACGGACGCGCTGGGCGTGCTCGCCGCCGCCCGGCCCGGCCGGCTCGTGGTCGTCGGGCCGGTGGACAGTGCCGGGCCCGAGAGCTACCCGGAGGGCACGCGCGGCTCGTTCCGGGGCTTCGGAGCCGATCTCGACGTACGGCTGGGACGGGACGAGGGCACGCCCGCGGACCAACGGCTGCCGTACTCGCTGGCGGTGGCCGCATGGCTGCTGGAGCGGACCGGGTGGTCCGACGCACCGGTCGAGGGACTCGGCGTGGGTGACCGGCTCGAACCCGAGCGGTGTGGCCGGATCGGACGGGACCTCGCCTCACGGGCCGAGCGGGTCGCGCTGTTGGTGATGGGTGACGCCAGCGCGTGCCGGACGCTCAAGGCCCCGGGGTACCTGGACGAACGGGCGGCGCCCTTCGACGCGGAGGCCGCGCGCGCACTCGGCACGGCGGACGTGGCCGCGCTCGCGGCCCTGGACACGGGGCTGGCGCGCGAACTGAAGGTCTCCGGCCGGGCCCCCTGGCAGGTCCTGGCGGGCGCGGCCGAGGACGCGGACCTCGGCGGATCACTGCTGTACGAGGACGCGCCGTACGGGGTGGGATACCTCGTGGCCACCTGGTCCTAGCCCGGCGGCCGGACGGCCACCGCAGCGGAACGCAGAACGCAGAACGCAGATCACGGAAACGTCGGACGGCCGGGAGCCCTCGTGCTCCGCGGCCGTCCGCCGATGTGCCCTTCGATGTGCCGAGGTGTGATCAGGACCTGGTGCGTCGATGTGCGCTCAGGAGGTGGGCGGTGGTGCGTCCGGCGGCGGGGTGCCTCCGGCGTCCCGCAGCGGTGCCGTACGGCCCGTGTCCGGTGGCATGGTGCCGGCCGGGCCCGGCGGCGGCGTCGTGCCGCCGCCGTCCGGCCCGCTGTCGCCCTTGTGCGCGAGTCGGTCCATGGCGCCCTTGGCCTTGCCCGTGCCCGACTGGATCCTGTCGCTGTACTTGCCCTTGGTCCTCTTGTCGACGACCCGGGCGGCCTTGTCGAGGCCGTGATGGATCTTGTCCTCGTGCCGGTGCGCGAGGTCCGAGACCTTGCCCTTGGCCGGGCCCAGTTTGGCCTTCACGTTGTTCAGGAGACCCATGGTTCACCTTCCCTCGCGCGGGGCGGTCACGTGCGGGCGCCCTCGCCGGCCTCGTTGTCGGCCGCCTTGTCGGTGGACTGCTGCTTGGGGATGTCGACGCCTTCGTTCTCGGTGGTCTCGGCCGCCTCGGCCACCGGCTCGGCCGCTTGCGCTGCCCCGTCAGCCCCCTTCGCCGCCGCCTCTGCCCCTGCCGCTTCCTCCGCCTCGGTCCCGGCCGTCGCCTGGTCGGCCTGAGCCCCGGCGGCAGGCGCAGCCTCCTCCGTGGCCTTGGACCTCCGGAGAAGTCGTGCAAAAACGCCCATATCCACTCCATACGTTACTCGTGCGGGCGAAATCCCGCGTCGCCCGGTGCGTCCGTTTGCGCGACCCGGGCCACCGCCTCTGCGATCCGGCGGCAGGAACCTCGCAACGGGCAACGAACCTGAGGCCGTGGCGTCACGTAACTCGTTCGAGAGCTGGGTTCGAGGTTTGCGAGACTGGGTCGGTGAGCAGTGCACCCACCATCCCCCGCGTCATCGCCGTCGTCGGACCAACTGCGGCCGGAAAGTCCGATCTGGGCGTCTTCCTGGCCCAGCGTCTCGGTGGCGAGGTCGTCAACGCCGACTCCATGCAGCTCTACCGAGGGATGGACATCGGCACCGCCAAGCTGACGCCCGAAGAGCGCGGTGGCGTACCCCACCACCTGCTGGACATCTGGGACGTGACGGTCACGGCGTCCGTCGCCGAGTACCAGCGACTGGCCCGCGAGCGGATCGATGCCCTGCTCGCCGAGGGTCGCTGGCCGATCCTGGTGGGCGGCTCCGGACTCTATGTGCGCGGGGCCGTCGACAACCTGGAGTTCCCGGGCACCGACCCCGAGGTCCGCGCCCGCCTGGAGGAGGAACTGACGCTGCGCGGCCCGGGCGCGCTGCACGCCCGGCTGGCCGCCGCCGACCCCCAGGCCGCGCGGGCGATCCTGCCGAGCAACGGCCGCCGGGTCGTCCGGGCCCTGGAGGTGATCGAGATCACCGGCAGGCCCTTCACCGCCAACCTCCCCGGCCACGACTCCGTGTACGACACGATCCAGATCGGCGTCGACGTGGCCCGGCCCGAGCTGGACGAGCGCATCGCGCGCCGGGTCGACCGGATGTGGGAGACCGGCCTGGTGGACGAAGTGCGCGCACTGGAGGCGCAAGGGTTGCGCGAGGGGCGTACCGCCTCGCGCGCGCTCGGCTACCAGCAGGTGCTCGCGGCGCTCGCCGGGGAGTGCACCCTGGAGGACGCGCGGGCCGAGACCGTGCGTGCCACCAAGCGCTTCGCGCGCCGTCAGGATTCATGGTTCAGGCGCGATCCCAGGGTGCACTGGTTGAGTGGGGCTGCGGCCGATCTCACAGAACTTCCGCAGCTCGCGCTGTCTTTGGTCGAACGACCGGTTACAGCCTGATCACGTCATGGCATCGGGACGCCCAGGCCGTCATCCGGGCCTGCGGCGGCGTGCCATCATCGAGCTTCGATCGACCGAGTTGAGTCCTAGTTGGGAGGGCGCGTGGCGATGGAGGCCGGCCCTCGCGACACCGCACAAGGCACCGATCACATCACCGCCGACCGGGATGAACCCGAGCGCCGGGACGAGACGGAGCACGGGGACGGACCGGAGCAGGAGGCGGACCGTCTCAGCTCCGACGGGCCCGACGAGACGCAGGGTGTGACGGACGACGGCCCCGAGCCCGAGGAGATGTTCGCGGGCGAGGTCGAGGTCGAGCTGCGCCCGCAGCGCAGGCTGCGCATCTGGCAGCTCGCGCCCATCGTGAGCCTGGCCGCGCTCGGCTCCCTGATGTTCGCGTTCCCGCTCGCCTTCGACTTCGGCGACAGCGGGGCCGTGATCGCCATGCTCGGGCTGCTGATCTGCTCCTGCGCGGCCGGCTGGGGCATGATGGCCGCCCGCCGCGTGGGCTACACCTTGCCGGGCCTGCCGGCCAAGGGCTCGGGCCGCAGACCGGACTGGCGGGTCGTCCTCGCGTACGCCGTGATGGTGGCGGCGGTGGTCGTGCTGGCGGTCTGGCGCGTGGCGCGGCTCCGCTGAAGCGCAGCACGTGCTGCAGTGCCCCGAGCCCCCTGGCACCTCCTTCGGCTCGACCCGCGGAACGCCCCGTACGATCGAGGAATGAGCACGCGGATCCCCTTCCTCAAGGGTCACGGCACCGAGAACGACTTCGTGATCGTCCCGGACCCCGAGAACGCCATCGACCTGCCCCCCGCCGCCGTCGCCGTCCTCTGCGACCGCCGCGCGGGCATCGGCGGTGACGGACTGCTGCACGTGGTGCGATCCGCGGCGCATCCCGAGGCGAAGGCCATGGCGCCCGAGGCGGAGTGGTTCATGGACTACCGCAACGGCGACGGCTCGATCGCGGAGATGTGCGGCAACGGCGTGCGGGTCTTCGCGCGCTACCTCCAGCGCGCCGGACACGTCGACGAAGGGGACCTCGCCGTCGCCACGCGCGGGGGCGTGAAGACCGTGCACATCGCCAAGGACGGTGACGTCACCGTGGGCATGGGCAAGGCGCTGCTCCCCGAGGGGGACGTCACGGTGAGCGTCGGCGAGCGCAGCTGGCCCGCGCGGAACGTGAACATGGGCAACCCGCACGCGGTCGCCTTCGTGGACGACCTGTCCCACGCCGGTGACCTGCTCTCGCCGCCGCCCTTCAGCCCGGCCGCCGCGTATCCGGACGGGGTGAACGTCGAGTTCGTGGTCGACCGCGGTCCCGGGCACGTCGCGCTGCGCGTGCACGAGCGCGGTGCCGGTGAGACCCGCTCGTGCGGCACGGGCGCGTGCGCTGTCGCCGTGGCCGCCGCCCGCCGCGACGGCGCCGACCCGACGGCCACCGGCACCCCGGCGACCTACACCGTGGACGTGCCCGGCGGAACCCTGGTGATCACCGAGCGGCCCGACGGCGAGATCGAGATGACGGGCCCTGCGGTGATCGTGGCCGAGGGCGAGATCGACGCGGAGTGGCTGGCGACCGCCACGCGCGCGTGAGCGGGCGCGGCCGGCCGTCCGGAAAATGCTGCGCGATGTCGGCCGCACGACCCGGAACAGTCATGAAGAACCGGCCATTTGGCGGGAACAAAACCTTCAGGGCCACGACCTACCGGGGTGCAAACTTCACATTCATCCCTCGAATGGGTGATCAGTTTCACGCTCGGCGAGAGGCGGTCAGCCACGCGTGGTGGGCTCGGTAGCATCAAGCACCGGCCCGGACGGGGGACCGAAGCCACCCCCTGAGCCGTGTCCGCCCTGGGGCACCCCGTCCGCCGGTCCACGCAGCCGGAGGTGCCCATGAGTGCGGAGGCCACGAATTCCGTGACCCCAGGCCCGATGCCGGGCGCGGTGTCAGGGCCGGTGACGCCGACAGCCCCGCGCAGAAAGTCCCGCCCCCGGATCGATCTGCGCCGCCTCGGCCGTGCCGCGCTGCTCGGCCCCGCCGCCCGCGACCGGTTGCCCGACGCCATCAGCCACGTCGTCGACGCGCACCGCGCCCATCACCCCGACGCGGACCTCGAACCCCTGCGCCGCGCCTACGTCCTGGCCGAGTCCTCGCACCGCGGCCAGATGCGCAAGAGCGGCGAGCCGTACATCACGCACCCGCTCGCCGTGACCCTGATCCTCGCCGAACTCGGCGCCGAGACGACGACGTTGACCGCGTCCCTGCTCCACGACACCGTCGAGGACACGGACGTGACGCTCGACCAGGTCGGCGAGCAGTTCGGCGAGGAGGTCCGCTACCTCGTCGACGGCGTCACCAAACTGGAGAAGGTCGACTACGGCGCCGCCGCCGAGCCCGAGACCTTCCGCAAGATGCTCGTCGCCACCGGCAACGACGTCCGGGTCATGTCGATCAAACTCGCCGACCGGCTGCACAACATGCGCACCCTCGGCGTCATGCGCCCCGAGAAGCAGGAGCGCATCGCGAAGGTGACACGTGACGTGCTCATCCCGCTCGCCGAACGGCTCGGCGTCCAGGCGCTCAAGACCGAACTGGAAGACCTCGTCTTCGCGATCCTGCGCCCCGAGGAGTACGCGCACACCAGGGAGTTGATCGTCCGCAACGCCGCCCGCGCGGACGACCCGCTCGCCGAGGTCGCCGACGAGGTGCGCAAGGTGCTGCGCGAGGCGGACATCCCGGCCGAAGTCCTCATCCGGCCCCGCCACTTCGTCTCCGTGCACCGGGTCTCCCGCAAACGCGGACGGCTCCGCGGCTCCGACTTCGGCCGCCTGCTGGTGCTGGTCAACGAGGACGCCGACTGCTATGGCGTCCTCGGCGAACTCCACACCTGCCTGACGCCGGTCGTCTCGGAGTTCAAGGACTTCATCGCCGTACCGAAGTTCAACCTGTACCAGTCGCTGCACACGGCCGTCGCCCGCGAGGACGGCCAGGTCGTCGAGGTCCTCATCCGCACGCACCAGATGCACAAGGTCGCCGAGGCCGGCGTCGTCGCGCTCGGCAACCCGTACGCGCCGGCCCCCGACGACCCGGCCGACGGCGAGCGCGTCGACCCCACCCGCCCCGGCTGGCTCTCCCGGCTCCTCGACTGGCAGGAGGCGGCACCCGACCCGGACCACTTCTGGTCGACCCTGCGCGAGGACCTCGCCCAGGACCGCGAGATCACGGTCTTCCGGCCCGACGGCGGCACGATCGGCCTGCCCGAGGGGGCGACCTGTGTGGACGCGGCGTACGCGCAGTACGGCGAGGACGCGCACGCGTGCATCGGCGCCCGCGTCAACGGCCGTCTGGCGACGCTGAGCACCGTGCTGAAGGACGGCGACACCGTCCAGCTCCTGATGGGCCAGGACCCGGCGTCCGAGCCCTCCCGGGAGTGGCTGGAGCACGCGCACACGCCCGCGGCCCGGATCGCCATCCAGCGGTGGCTGGCCGCCCACCCGGCGCAGGCCGAGGCTCAGCGGACCGAGGCCCGGGAGGACCGGCAGGCCGAGGAGCGGGCGGCGGCTGTCCGGCCCGCGACCGCCGACGCGTCCGATCCGGCCGGGCCGGCCCCCGGGCAGGCGGCCCTGCGCCCTGCCACCGGCAACGTCCTCACCGACCGGCCCGGCGCGAGCGTCCGGCTCGCAGGGTGCTGTACGCCCGTACGGCCCGACGAGATCACCGGCTTCGCCGTACGCGGGGGAGCGGTCACCGTGCACCGCTTCGAGTGCGCCGCTGTGGAGCGTATGAAGGACGCGGGGCGCGCGGAGGTCGGCGTGCGCTGGGGTGAGGCCGCGGAGTGCCGGGTCACGCTGGTCGCCGAATCGTTCGTCCGTCCCCATCTGCTCGCGGACCTCACGGAGGCCATGGCCCTCGAAGGCGCCGAGATCGTCTCCGCGACGGTCGAACCCCCGACCCAGCAGCAGGTCCGCCACACGTACACGGTGCAGCTCCCGGACGCGGCCCACCTGCCCGCCCTCATGCGCGCGATGCGCAACGTGGCCGGGGTCTACGACGTCACCAGGGCCCAACCACAGCCGCAGGGCGGCTGAGCCACCCGGGCGCCGGCCATCGGGTACGGGGCGGTGGCGACACCTGGGCTTGGGACACCGGGTAGGGGTCGGCAGCCCGCTGGGGTGCCGCCATCGGGTACG
This sequence comes from Streptomyces africanus, assembly GCF_002150735.1. Lineage (GTDB taxonomy): Bacteria > Actinomycetota > Actinomycetes > Streptomycetales > Streptomycetaceae > Streptomyces > Streptomyces africanus. The sequence goes on along the minus strand of NZ_MUKA01000242.1, from coordinate 7,862 downwards.
GGGCGGCGGCCACACCTGGGCGTGGGACACCGGGTAGGGGGCGGCAGCCCGTCTGGGCGTCGGCCGTTGGGCACGGGTCGGCAGCCCGCCGGACGTCGGTCACCGGGTACGGGTCGGCAGCCCGCCCGGGCGTCGGCCCCGCATACGGGGCGGCTGAGCCCGCCACGGCGCCGGCCACCCGAAGCGGGGCGGCATCCGGATCAGGTCCCGGTCCAAGCCCGACGCGGGGTGGCACCCGGCGCAGGCCCCGGTCCCCGGTTCGGGTGGGCCGGACGCGCGTCGTCCGCGTCGCGCACGCCCGCGCTGATAGCCGTGAGGCATGCGCCTCACCCCCCACCACACCCGCCCCCGTACCCGTTCCTCTCGTCGGCGGACGTCCGCGGCGCTGCTCGCCTCCGCCGTCTCCGTCTGCCTCGTCGCCGCGAGCGCCCCCGCCGTCCCCCTCGGCGTCGGCGACCGCCTCTTCCCGTACCTGGGCAACCCGGGCTACGACGTCGCGTCGTACGACCTCTCCTTCACGTATCCCGGCAGCAACAGCGAGCCGCTGCGGGCCGTGACCACCATCGACGCCTGGACCACCGCCGACCTGGACCGCGTCAACCTGGACTTCGCCCACGGCACCGTCCGCTCGGTCGAGGTCGACGGCGAGCCCGCCACCTTCAGCACCGCCGGTGAGGACCTGGTGATCACGCCCGAGGACTCCGTGCCGGACGGCAGCTGGATGCGGATCACCGTGCGGCACACCAGTGACCCCGAGCCCGCCGAGGGCCGCGAGGGCGGCTGGGTGCGCACCGCGGACGGCCTGGCCATGGCCAACCAGGCCGACGCCGCGCACCTGGTGTTCCCGTGCAACGACCACCCCTCCGACAAGGCGATGTTCACCATCCGGGTCACCGCACCCGACGGTCACACGGCCGTCGCCAACGGCCTGCCCGCCGGGGTGGACAGGTCCGGCGGATCGACCACCTGGACGTACCGCACCCACCACCCCATGGCCACCGAGCTCGCCCAGGTCTCCATCGGCCGCTCCACCGTGCTGCACCGCACCGGCCCCCACGGGCTCCCCGTACGGGACGTCGTCCCGGCCAAGCACCGCAAGGCCCTCGAACCCTGGCTGAAGAAGACCCCGGGGCAGATCGCCTGGATGGAGAGCAGGGTCGGCCGCTACCCCTTCGAGACGTACGGCCTGCTCATGGCCGACGTCTCCACCGGCTTCGAACTGGAGACCCAGACGCTCTCCCTCTTCGAGCGGGAGCTGTTCACCGAGTCCGTCCACCCCGCCTGGTACGTCGAGTCGATCATGGTCCACGAGCTGGCCCACCAGTGGTTCGGCAACAGCGTCGGCCCCCGCACCTGGTCCGACCTGTGGCTGAACGAGGGACACGCCACCTGGTACGAGGCGCTGTACGCCGAGGAGCAGGCCGGCAAGCCGATGCGGGACCGCATGAAGGCCGCGTACGGCGCCTCCGACCGCTGGCGCGCGGCCGGCGGACCACCCGCCGCCCCGCAGGCCCCCGAGCCGGGCAGCAAGACCAGCATCTTCCGGCCCAACGTCTACGACGGCGCCGCGCTCGTGCTGTACGCCCTGCGCGAGGAGATCGGCCGCCCGGCCTTCGAACGCCTGGAACGCGCCTGGGCCGGCCGGTACCGGGACGACACCGTCACGACGGAGGACTTCGTCCGGCTCGCCGCCGAGATCTCCGGGCGCGACCTGGACGGCTTCTTCCAGGGCTGGCTGTACGGGGAGAAGACCCCGCCGATGCCGGGGCACCCGGACTGGAAGCCGGCCCGGCCCGCGAAGGCGGCCGCTCGATAACACGGTGACGAGACGCCCGTGCCGTGGGACTATCTTCAGGTCGGCGCGGCACGGAGCGCCGGGAATCTCCCGGCATGCTCGCGCGTTATGCCTGGTTGACGGAAAGCTCGCAGCGCTCCGTCGCCGTAAACGGTTTCCCAGCTACGTAAGGATCCAATGACCTCCTCTTCTTCCCCTTCCCAGGACACCCAGCGCTTCGCGCACAGCCACCCCGAGGGTCTTCGGGCCGATGCCCTGATGGAAGAGGACGTCGCCTGGAGCCACGAGATCGACGGAGAGCGGGACGGCGACCAGTTCGACCGCTCCGACCGCGCGGCCCTGCGCCGTGTGGTGGGCCTCTCCACCGAGCTCGAGGACGTCACCGAGGTCGAGTACCGGCAGCTCCGTCTGGAGCGGGTCGTGCTCGTCGGCGTCTGGACCACGGGAACCGCGCAGGACGCGGAGAACTCCCTCGCGGAGCTCGCCGCCCTCGCGGAAACGGCCGGTGCGCTGGTGCTCGACGGTGTGATCCAGCGCCGCGACAAGCCCGACGCGGCCACCTACATCGGCTCCGGCAAGGCCGAGGAGCTGCGCGACATCGTCCTCGAGTCGGGCGCGGACACCGTCATCTGCGACGGTGAGCTCAGCCCGGGCCAGCTGATCCACCTCGAGGACGTCGTCAAGGTCAAGGTCATCGACCGGACCGCCCTGATCCTGGACATCTTCGCCCAGCACGCCAAGTCCCGAGAGGGCAAGGCGCAGGTCGCGCTCGCGCAGATGCAGTACATGCTGCCGAGGCTGCGCGGCTGGGGCCAGTCGCTGTCCCGGCAGATGGGCGGCGGCAAGGGCGGCGGCCTCGCCACCCGTGGTCCCGGTGAGACCAAGATCGAGACGGACCGGCGGCGGATCCGCGAGAAGATGGCGAAGATGCGCCGGGAGATCGCGGACATGAAGACCGGCCGCGAGATCAAGCGCCAGGAGCGCAAGCGCCACAAGGTGCCCTCGGTCGCCATCGCGGGCTACACCAACGCCGGCAAGTCCTCGCTGCTCAACCGCCTCACGGGCGCGGGCGTGCTGGTCGAGAACGCCCTGTTCGCGACCCTCGACCCGACCGTGCGCCGGGCCGAGACCCCGAGCGGCCGGCTGTACACGCTGGCCGACACGGTCGGGTTCGTCCGCCATCTGCCCCACCACCTGGTCGAGGCGTTCCGCTCCACGATGGAGGAGGTCGGCGAGTCCGACCTGATCCTGCACGTGGTGGACGGTTCGCACCCGAACCCGGAAGAGCAGCTGGCCGCCGTGCGTGAGGTGATCAGGGACGTCGGTGCCACGGACGTGCCCGAGATCGTGGTGATCAACAAGGCCGACGCGGCCGACCCGCTGACGCTCCAGCGGCTGCTGCGCGTCGAGAAGCGGTCCATGGCCGTCTCGGCCCGCACCGGCCAGGGCATCGACCAGCTGCTCGCGCTCATCGACAACGAGCTGCCGCGCCCGTCGGTCGAGATCGAGGTGCTCGTGCCGTACACGCACGGCAAGCTGGTCGCCCGTGCCTACGACGAGGGCGAGATCCTTTCCAAGGAGCACACTCCGGAGGGAACCCTGCTCAAGGTGCGGGTGCACGAGGAACTGGCGGCGGAGCTCGCGCCGTACGTCCCGGCGCCGGCGCTCTGACGGCTCAGGCTCCGCCCTGATGTGAGAAGGCCCGCCCCCCCTGTCCGCAGGGAGCGGGCCTCCAGCATGCCCCGGTCAGCGACCGCCGTACGTCTTGCTCATGTTCTGGTAGAGCGCCTCGGCGTCGCGGCCCAGCTGCGGACCGGCCAGCCAGGAGTTGTCGGCCGGGCCGATCGAGGTGTTGGAGACCAGGACGGACTTGCCGTTCAGCACCCGGAACCAGCCGCCGCCGGACGAACCGCCGGTCATGGAGCAGCCGATGCGGTACATCGTCGGTAGGCTCGGGCTGAGCGAGAACCGGCCCGGGACGTCGACGCACCTGAACATCTTCTGCCCGTCGTAGGGCGGCGCCGCCGGGTATCCCCAGGCGCCCATCTTGGCGGCCTCGGCCGCGGACGGCGCGGAGAAGTCCACGTCCAGCGCGGCACCGACCGTCTCCTCCAGGGACTTGGCACCCCGCTCGGGCTTCACGTGCAGCACGGAGTAGTCGTACGCCGCTCCGTCACCGCCCGTCTCCGAACCGCCCTGGATCCACTGGTTCGAGGTCGAGGCCCAGTCCGCCCACCAGTTGCCGTACGGCGCCACCTCGGTCGGGTTCGCGTTGCTCAGCTCCGCCTCGGACTTGCCGAGGTCGTTGTAGGCCGGCACGAACACGAGGTTGCGGTACCAGCCGCCCTTACCGCCGGCGTGCACGCAGTGGCCCGCCGTCCACACCAGGTTGGACTTGCCCGGGTGGTTGACGTCCTTGATCACTGTGCCGGAGCAGACGGCCGGGCCCTCAGGGGAGTCGAAGAAGACCTTGCCGACCGGGGCGGCGTTCCGGTGGTACGGCGTCTTCTCGGCCTGCGCCCGGACTGGCGCCGGATCCGGGTCGCTGACACCCCGGCCGGCCGACGCGTCCTTCGTCGTGACCCTCTTGTCGGCCTCCTTCGCGGACTGCATCCGCTCCGGCTTCCAGAGGCCCTCGATCACCGGGTTGACGAAGTCCTTGGCCTCACTGAGCCACTTGTCCTTGTCCCAGTCCTTCCAGCCGCCGTCCTTCCACCGGTCGATGTCGATGCCGTGCTCCTTGAGCTTGCCCGCGAGGTCGGCAGGGACCGTGACCTTGCCGGCGCCGTCCGCGGCCTGCGAGGTGGTGGCGTCGGGCTTGTCGCTCGCCGAGTCCGCCGAACCCTCACAGGCGGTCACGGTGAGCGCCAGGGCGGCGACGAGCCCGGTGGCGGCGAGGACGGTGCGCCGCCCGCGCTTCGGTGCCGCGGGCGTACGTGTGGAACGCATGGTGCGATGACCCCCGTTGGTGCGTAACAGTGTGTGGTGCTGCGTGTGCATGCCATAGGCGTGGGCGCCGGTGCCCCGGCGCGAAAACCCACTATGCCCGGGGAGTTGAGGGTGAACCGGGGTGGGGTGGTGAAGGTTTCCGTGAGTCCACGGGCCGGTGCACCAGATGCGTTGCCCACGTACCAGGCGTGCCACCCCACCGCCGACGGTGATCGGCCGGCCGTCAGCGGCCCGCGAACTTCCCGCTGACCGACTCGTACACGCCCTTGGCCACCTCGCCCAGGCGCGGACCGGCCAGCCAGCCCGACGTCACCGGGCCGATCGAGGTGTTGGACACCAGCGCGGGCTTGCCGTCCGCGCCCGTCGCGACCCAGCCTCCGCCGGACGAACCGCCGGTCATCGTGCAGCCGATGCGGTACATCGTCGGATCCGACGCGGTGACCGACAGCCGGCCCGGCCGGTCCTGGCACCGGTACAGCTTCTGCCCGTCGTACGGCGGCGCGGCCGGGTAGCCGATCGCCGTGACGCTCTTCACCTTCGGTACGGCGGGAGCCTTGAAGTCGACCGGCAGCGCCGAACCGACCGTCTCCTCCAGCGACTTGCCGCCGCTGCCCTTCTCCGGCGTCACATGGATGACCGCGAAGTCGTAGGGCGCGCCGTCCCCGCCCGTCGAGCCGCCCTGCTCGATCCACTGGTCCGAGGTCTGGGCCCAGTCACCCCACCAGACGCCGTAGGGGGCGACGTCATGCCTCGTGGCGTTCTCCAGTTCCGCGACCGGCTTGCCGTCGTCGTTGTACGACGGCACGAACGCGATGTTGCGGTACCAGCCGCCCTTCTTGCCCGCGTGCACGCAGTGGCCCGCCGTCCACACGAGGTTGGACTTGCCCGGGTGGGCCGGGTCCTTCACGACCGTCGCCGAGCAGACGGCCGAGCCCTTGGGGGAGTCGAAGAACACCTTCCCGGCCGTGGGTGCGTTGGCGTGGTACGACGGCGGCACGGCCTGCGCCTCGACAGGCTGCGGCGTGGGATCGGTCACGCCCTGGTCTCCGGAGAGGTCGCTGTCGTCGACGCCCTGGTCGGGCTCCTCCGCGTCCCGCATGCGGTCCGGGTCCCAGAGACCCTCGATGATCGGGTTGATGTACTCGTTGGCCTCGCGCAGCCAGTCGTCCCGGTCCCAGTTCTTCCAGGCGCCGTTCTTCCACTTGTCGATGTCGATCCCGTGCTCACGGAGCCGGTCCCTGATGTCGTCGGGGATTTTCAGCTTGCCGTCGTCGGAGGAGCCGGCCGACGCCGAGGCCTCACCGCCCGCCGCGGCGTCGCCCGACTCGCAGGCGGTGGCGGTCAGCGCGAGCGCCGAGGCGAGGGCCACCGCGGCCAGCACGGGGGAGTTCCTGCGGCGCGCCCTCCCGCCTCGGCTGGCTATGGACGACGGCCGTGTGGATCGCATGATGTGACTCCCCCTGCTGTGTAACGAACATGGACGAACCGGTGCCAAGGCGCTGGTTTCCGCCACTTCATGGGGAGTTCAGGCCGAGCTCACGGCGTCCGGGAACGGCACCACACACTATGCGGTGGCTGTGGGGGCGGTCCGACGGAACCGCAACAGTTCCGTCACGGAAAGGATCTTGAGGCAACCCGTAACCAGGTGAGCGGACCGGGGTTGGTAGCGGTGGGGGGCCTGCTGTCTGTGTGCGGTCCTCTGTGCCCGTGCCCAGTGGGAGGTCAGGGAAGTCGTGGCGGAATCCACCCATGGGGGATGTGCGTCCGAGGAGGCCACTGTGGGGCGTATGCCGGTGAGGGCCCTCCCTGTTGCTGTCGACGGCACGGCACCGGGGGCGCGCGCCGCGCACGAAGGGATTCTGCGACGCCAGTCCGCGCGCGAGTCCGCGGCCCGCACCTACGCCCGCGCCCTGCCGATCGTGCCGGTGCGGGCCCGGGGACTGACCATCGAGGGCGCGGACGGCCGCCGCTACCTGGACTGCCTCTCCGGCGCCGGCGCGCTCGCCCTCGGGCACAACCACCCGGTCGTCCTGGAGGCCATCCGCAAGGTCCTCGACTCCGGCGCGCCGCTGAACGCCCTCGACCTGGCCACCCCCGTCAAGGACGCCTTCATCACCGAGCTGTTCCGCACCCTGCCGCCGGGGCTCGCCGACCGGGCCCGTGTGCTGTTCTGCGGACCGGCCGGCAGCGACGCCGTGGAGACCGCGTGCGCACTGGTGCGCGCGGCGACCGGCCGGACCGGCCTCATCACGTTCACCGGCGCCTCCCATGGAAGGACGGCCGCGGCTTGCGACGCGTCCGCCGCCGCCCACGACGTACGGGTCACCCGTCTGCCCTACCCGCAGGACTACCGCTGCCCCTTCGGCGTCGGGGGCGAGCGCGGGGCCGACCTCGCCGCCCGCTGGACCGAGTCCGTCCTCGACGACCCCGGGTCGGGCGCTTCGCTGCCCGCCGGGATGATCGTCGAGCCCGTCCAGGGCGAGGGCGGGGTGATCCCCGCACCGGACGCCTGGCTGCGGCGCCTGCGGCAGCTCACGGCCGACCGGTCCGTCCCCTTGATCGCCGACGAGATCCAGACGGGCGTCGGGCGGACCGGCGCCTTCTGGGCCGTGGAGCACAGCGGAGTCACCCCCGATGTGATGGTCCTCTCCAAGGCCATCGGAGGCAGCCTGCCGCTGGCCGTCGTGGTCCACCGGGACGACCTCGACGTCCCGGAAACCGGCGCCCCCACCGGCACCTTCCCCGGCAACCAACTCGCCATGGCCGCGGGCACGGCGACTCTCACCCACGTCCGGGAAAACCACCTCGCCGAACGCGCGGCGACTCTCGGGGCACGCATGCTGAGTCAACTCCAAGGGCTGGCCGGGGACTTTCCCTGCGTGGGGGATGTGCGGGGCCGGGGGCTGATGATCGGGGTGGAGTTCGTGGCCCCGGAGAGCGCGACCGAGGAAGCCGGGCAGACAGTCGGGGCTGTGGGAAAGCCTCTTCCCGCCGCACCCGAACTGGCGGCCGCCGTCCAGCGGGAGTGCCTGCGGCGCGGCCTCATCGTCGGACTCGGCGGCCGGCACGCCAGCGTCGTCCGGTTGCTGCCGCCCCTGACGATCACCGACGAACAGGC
>NZ_MUKA01000241.1:42995-43136 GCF_002150735.1 Streptomyces africanus | reverse complement strand
GTCGATCTGGATCTCGTAGCCCTTGTTCACCGCGGACCAGGGGTCGTCGGAGGCCGGGAAGCCCACGAAGATCCCGGAGTTGTCGTCGCCCCTCATCTTCCAGTCGAGCTTGAGCGAGTACGACTTCAGCTCCTTGGCCTG